>NZ_FRBB01000059.1:0-1011 GCF_900142505.1 Fibrobacter sp. UWH5
AAAGGCTTTATTAATTTGTTTAAAATCTTGTTATAGTTAGTAGTTTTTTACACAGCGGATGGAAAGTCCCTGACTTTTTCCACTTCTCGATGATCTATTGAACTTGTTTGTTTTTACCATTGCTGCATAAGCACAGTCATCGTATTCTGGATATTGTTGAGGCAACCAAAGTAAAGCAAATGTTGAAATAACCTCAAAACTGCTGTTCAATGCGTTCCATTCACCCGCAGGCAGTATCGACAGGCCGTAGTTGTTGCTACCGAAGCCGGCAACCTTTGAGCCCATGTAGTACGCGACATCACGGCTACTCTTTTCGGATATTTCAACCCACTCATTTTCATTCATTATATGCCATCCTTCCGGGCATATTCCTTGATGCTGAACAAAATAATATTTTCCATTAAATTCTTCATTATCGCTTTCTAGATTAAACTTATTCGGACATTTTTCCGAAGCAACGGAGAAGCTATCGCAGACGGCGGGGAAGTTCATGGCTCTGCTCCAGGTGTACAGCCCGCCCCAGCCGTTCTCACAATACCACGGATCGTCATCGTAGCAGTACTTGGTGGAGTCCTCCTGAACAGACCCACCAGAAATCATCTTGCCATAGTTCAGATTCTCCGCGAAAACCGTGTAGGATTCCATGAACACGCCATTTTTTAGTTCAACCGTACGGTATTTTTTCCCGTCGCGCGGGTCGGTGAACTCGCCGTAAGACACCTTCTCGTTGAACTGCTTCGACATGTCGAAGTAGCTGCTGGTCGGCACAGCCGAACTGGAGGAGGCAATTTCAGTCAACAGGCCATTCTTGCAAATATACTTTTTCCCCGTAAGCGTAAATTCAAGTACTTGGCCTTCTTCTTCCGGAGAACAGGACAAATCCTCCAATTCACTAGAGCTACTTGTCCCATCCAAGTCATCACCACCCCCCTCCTCTGAGCTGCTCGACTTAACGCTTGACGAGGCTGGGTTAGACTCACCGCCACTGTTCTTGTCTCCTGTAGACGAGCT
>NZ_FRBB01000057.1:0-1070 GCF_900142505.1 Fibrobacter sp. UWH5
ACGGTGTCACCCGGGGTCACCATTTCGACACCTTCCGGCAGCTGGATGGTACCAGTAACGTCGGTGGTGCGGAAGTAGAACTGGGGACGATAGCCGTTCATGAACGGAGTGTGGCGACCACCTTCGTCCTTAGTAAGAACGTAGATTTCAGCCTTGAATTCGGTGTGCGGAGTCACAGACTTGGGAGCTGCGAGCACCATACCGCGGGAAATGTCCTTCTTTTCAGCGCCGCGGAGGAGGAGACCAACGTTGTCACCAGCCTGAGCGTCGTCGAGGAGCTTACGGAACATTTCAACACCGGTAATAACGTATTCGGCAGTTTCGCCGAGACCGATGCGTTCGACCTTGTCGTTCAGATGAACAACACCGCGTTCGATACGGCCGGTAGCAACGGTACCACGACCGGTAATGGTGAACACGTCTTCGATCGGCATGAGGAACGGCTTTTCAGTTTCACGAGCCGGCAGCGGAATGTATTCGTCGCAAGCAGCCATGAGTTCCATGATCTTGTCCTGGTATTCTGCGTCGCCTTCGAGAGCCTTGAGTGCAGAACCGCGAATGATCGGAGCGTTGTCGCCGTCAAATTCGTACTTGGAGAGCAGGTCGCGAACTTCCATTTCGACGAGGTCGAGAAGTTCAACGTCATCAACCATGTCAACCTTGTTCATGAAAACAACGATCTTGGGCACGCCAACCTGGTGTGCGAGAAGGATGTGTTCACGAGTCTGGGGCATGGGACCGTCAGTAGCAGCAACGACGAGAATTGCGCCGTCCATCTGAGCAGCACCAGTAACCATGTTCTTGACGTAGTCAGCATGGCCCGGGCAGTCAACGTGTGCGTAGTGACGTGCAGCAGAAGTGTATTCCACGTGAGAGGTGTTAATCGTGATACCACGTGCCTTTTCTTCGGGAGCGTTGTCGATTTCATCGAAACGCTTTGCAGCAGCCAGGCCCTTAGCGGCGAGGGTGGTGCAGATAGCAGCGGTCAGAGTGGTCTTACCGTGGTCAACGTGGCCGATGGTGCCGATGTTGCAGTGCGGCTTACTTCTGTCAAAATGTTCTTTTGCCAT
>NZ_FRBB01000055.1:0-1114 GCF_900142505.1 Fibrobacter sp. UWH5
CTCAACACAATCAGGCTGGGCGTGTCAAACGCAAGGATCGAGGCGACGAACAACAAGATAAAGCTACTGATACGGACTGCCTATGGCTTCAGGAATATGAACAACATGCTGTCGCTGATAATGTTGAGCTGTTCCTATGTAGATGTAAAGATTGCCTACGAATGGGAATCGGAATCGAGAGAATCATCTAGCAAGGCTGCCTAAATGCTTCCACACATGTTGATGATGCCTCACTTTCTTTTTCAACTGTTTTCGCTCATATTGAATGTGTAGATTTAGACAAACACACACTCATTATTTATTTTATCTACACAACCATGGAGCAGGAAATTGAATATGGCAAGTAAACTTGCAAAAATAATTTTGGCATTTGCCGTGATGATGGCAGCCATAATGACCGGATGCTCGGAAAAGAAAGACGTGAATGAAACTCAGTCGGCGGAAATACAGTTGACCACCCCTCCAGCAATTACACCTCACAAGAAAAAGCGAATAATTCCGTTGGACAGCTCCAGAATAGTTACATTGAAGGATTTTGACCCGAAAGATTCCATTTCGGTGGGAGTTCGTGCGTTTAGGGCAGCAAAAAAAGAATTTGTAAGAAAATGGAATTATACCAAGGATACGGATCTATTCTTGGATGTAGTCGATAAAATATGTTTAGAATTTCGCTCTTGCTCAGCAATGAAGGATTCGGTGGCATACAAAAAAGATGTGGCTTCAATTTTGGATAGCCTTATGCAAAATGGTCTTTTGGACAAAGCTATTGAGGCAAGAAAACAGGAGATGAATGGACCTTGTTTCGGGCCAAACTACAATAAAAATAAAAAAAGATGTGATGAGGAATCACAGGAACAGGTTAGAAGAAAAGTTATCGAAGAATTGAAAAAAAAGAGAGGGGAATGATGAAAACTGCATTTCTTTTAGCTCTTTCTGCGTTTTCAGTATTATTTGCAAAAACCAAATGTTATAATTTTGACGACTATATTGGATATTCTGACGACTTGGTGGAAATCAAAAAAATTATTGAGAAAAAAGCGGAACAGGAAGAGTCCAACAATTGTATGCAGGAAGGTGGTGCGGGCTCCGTATTCCATATAGCGGCAAGTATAGT
>NZ_FRBB01000058.1:0-1016 GCF_900142505.1 Fibrobacter sp. UWH5
TTTGCAGCAGCTTCCGCTTTAAGTACTGCGCTGGCAAGGCGGGTATTGTATTCATCTTGTCTTTTCTTTTCACTGAGTTGAGACATGAACATATCCTCCGTTGCGTTGTTTACTCGGATGCGGTCGAGGGCATCCTTGATGGTTGGGTTGCCAAAGGTCGGGAGTTCCTTGCCTTCGTTGGCGTGTTTCAGCAAGAAGAGCCAGGCTTCCAGCGAATTCTTGACCTCTTCTGCGGTTTTCTTGAAATTTGGCAGGCTAATGATAATATACTTATTTTTGGGGAAGATGGAAACTGGGGCACCTTGGGCCAGGCTGAGGCTGCTACAGAGGAACCATTCGTCCACGTATCTTTCATTGTCATTCTTGATTCCGGGCAATTCGAAATCGCAGATCCAAATGGCTACGGATTCCGGCAGCTCGTAGCGACGCTTTTCCCGTTCCTTTTTCGGGAGGGAAAGGAATTCCTTGGAACGGTCCATTTCCCGTTTGCCCTTTGTAGTCAGTGCAGCCTTGTATAGTACGGCACGGTCGATGAAGTAATCATGTTCAGCCTTCTGCATTTCGATGTCAATAAACCGGCCCGTACCTGTGGTTACGAAGATGTCCAAGACGACCTTTTTCTTGTCCGATGGCTGCAGCTTAAGGGATTTGTCAAAGGTGTAGGTAATTTTCCGGATACGGTCCTTCCCTTTGAGATTTAGTGCTCCATTGAGAAAGTTCTTAAGAGCGTTCTTGTCGTCAAAGAGTTCCTTGAACGCGGTATCGTATCTTGGATCCAGATAGAACTGGCCGATGAATTCTGCCGGGATGGCAACCTTGCGAATATTTCTTTTCGTTTTATTCATAGAATTCCTTTTTAGGGTTCTATGGCTAACACGTAAGTTTGGGAAATTTGAATGCGGTTTTTCGAAAAATTTTACAAAAGTGCAGATAAATTTACAAAACCATCGATGAAGAAAAGGCAAATAGCCTTCTTGACAAGGACTTCGCAAAAGATGTATCTTTTGAAGGGTATA
>NZ_FRBB01000054.1:0-1136 GCF_900142505.1 Fibrobacter sp. UWH5
GCTAAATCTCATAACTCGTAATTCATACCTCATAATTAATTGGCATCCATCAAGAGCCTCGGTTCGAGAGACTCGATCTTGTAATTGTTACGGTTGTTTTTCTTTTTGCTACCCTTATTGTTCTTCTTGGACATAAGTCCCCCCCTATGGGTTATTTGGCATAACCCTGATTTTTGTTAAACTTTTTTGTTGAAGGGTGTAAAGAACTAGTAGTTCTTCACACAACGAATGGAATTTCCATATTTCTTAGAAACAGGAAAGTTCCTGGAAAAATTCTTTCGACTAACAGATGTCATGTACGCTTTCAAATCTGTATCAGCTTGTTGCGGCATCCAGAAATTTGATTGGACTTTTATTTCATAAAATTGATTATGTTCGTTTCCATAATCAATCCAATACCCGGCAGGCAATATTGACAATCCGTAGTCGTTGCTACCGAAGCCGGCGACCTTTGAGCCCATAATTTGTTAAAAATTCTCGGTTTAATAATTTTTTACACAGCGGACGGGAAAAGCCTGCGTTTTCACACTTCTCGCCGTCCTACTGACATCTCTTGATTGAATAATAACCCCATAAGCTGAGTCATCATAATCCGGATATTGTTGCGGCAACCAATACAGAGAATATTTTTTTATTGAATCAAACTTTCCCCCTAGGGGAATCCAGCATCCCGTCGGCAATATCGACAAACCATAATCGTTGCTACCGAAGCCGGCAACCTTTGAGCCCATATAATGAGCGACACTATTGCCGCTTTTTTGCTGCAAATACGCCCACTCCCCATCATGTACAATATGCCATCCTTCTGGACAGATTCCCTGATGAATAATGTCGCCATCAATCATTACACCGTCATTATCGCGTTGAAACTCATAAGGACATTTTTCCAACCCCAGCTCTACAGAATCACAAATTGAAGGAATATTCATTGCGGCACTCCAGGTATATAATCCACCCCAGCCGTTGTCACAGTACCACGGATCATCATCGTAACAATACTTGGTAGAATCACCCAATACCGTACCACCAGGCACCATCTTGCCGAAGTTTAAGTTCTCAGCGAAAAAGATTAATGTATCCGTAAAAAATTTTCCATCATACACATTCACCGTACGGTACTTCTGTCCGTCGCGCGG
>NZ_FRBB01000050.1:0-1236 GCF_900142505.1 Fibrobacter sp. UWH5
GCCTTCGTAGGCAGCCAAGGATATTTAGCATTACCCTTGTCCACCATCACGTTGATGGCGTAACGGCCAATCTGCGACATGATCCCGTTGCTTGGCGAGGACTTGTGTTCAAGCAGCAGGCCAAAACGCATTTCACCACCGGCGAGGGCCTTCACCTTGAAGGCGAGATCCGCTTCGCCCCGCTCGCCCACCTCGTCGAACGCTTCGGGAATTTCTTCAAGGGTATCCAGGTCCACTTCGGCGAGGATGTCGGCCAGGTTCTTGTTAGTCCTTGACGCCATCTCGAAAAGAGCCTTTGCGTTGACCGGTTTTGAAAAGACGTACTTCAGGAACCCGTCATGTTTTCTTTTGTTCATGTATTTTTTCGGTTGTTGCGCACACCTTTGCGGGAAGGCAAAATCGCCACCAATCCTATACACGCTTTTTTGCGGGGAATGGATCCCGATTTTTTGAAAAATGATTGTAAAATTTTTTAGCACGAACAAAGGAAATCCCCGAACAGGTCGTGGACACCGGAGGGGCGCGGGGGAGACGCAATGGAATCGCTGGAATGACGCAAATAAAAAAAGGACCCGCGAGGGGTCCTGACGTTATGCGAAATGCTTGCAGCAGCTATTTGCCACTCTTAAGCCGTTCGATTTCTGCCTTGAGAGCAGCAATTTCAGCAGCGTTATCGGCAAGAGCATTGGCCTGGTCGGCCAGTTTAGCTTCACTCGCAGCCAGTTTCGCATCTTTTGCCTTGCTTGCCGACTCCATCCTGCGAACCTTGCGTTCAAGGGCGCGGTATTCGTCTCCGGCGCTCACAAAGCCAAGCCTTTGTCCAATACTCTTGAAAGCCATCTTCAGTTCCTCCAATGCCTTGCGGCTGACATACTCATCCAAATATAACTCAATCTTACTTACAAGGCAAGCACTTTCGCTGCTGGGCAACGTCCTGAGTTTCGCCTCAATTTCCGGCAGCAAGGACTCGTACTTTGCCATGTCGAAAGCATACTTCATGGTAATCGCACCAATGGCAGCCTCGGCATTGTCGTGGGCAAGGCATATCTCATCGTCAATTTCCGCCAGGTTCACGAATGCGAACTCGAAATGCGGAATGCGGCCGTTGTACATGGCATGGATGTTCTTGTACTGCGCCAGCGGATCCCACGCGTTAATTCCGTTGTAGATAACTATAGCCTTCGTAGGCAGCCAAGGATATTTAGCATTACCCTTGTCCACCATCACGTTGATGGC
>NZ_FRBB01000053.1:0-1152 GCF_900142505.1 Fibrobacter sp. UWH5
GCAAAATATTCGCCATTTACGTACAGAGTGTAGAACCTGCCGAACGTTTCGCAAAAATTTTCTTCTCTGGCATAGCATAGGCTGTACGGTGCGTCAAATTTCAAGTTCTCAGCCATCCACACTTGGTTGCCTATTGTGGTGTACTTGTACACCTGTCCATCACGTTCGTCAGTGAATGAACCTCGGTTCGGCTCGCCGTATGCGTTCATCCCTTCGGCTGGGCAGACGACGTTTGCGTCAAAAGTGTCCTTAGGCTCCGAAGGGCTATCTTCGGAACAAGAACAAAGCAAGGCTGCAAATGTTACTGAAATTGCTAATGTAATTGGGTTGTTCATAAGAAAAAAGTAGTTGTTAATCCTTTAGACACCTAATAGTCATTTTTGGACTGTTTATATCAAAAGCTAATCCTGTCGAGTTAAAGGAACTTGTGAAAGTTGTTTGAGCATCTCTTGCGGTTGACGTCCAGTAAACGGAAACGGTATACGATTGGATAGAGAGATTTCCATCCACAAGCCATCCCCCCGCTGGTTTTGAATTAAACCCACAATCGTCAGTTCCTGGAGTATACCATTCCCCAAAATCAGAGGAACTCATCAGTCTACGTCCAACATACCCCTCTCCGCCCATGCTCTCAACTAGCATTTTCCATTCGTCCACAGAGGGCATATGCCACCCGGCAGGGCAAATGGTGTCTACCAAATCCTGGTCAAAGAGTCCAAAAAATTCGCCGTCTACATGCAGCGAATAAAACCTGCCGAACGTATCGCAGAAGCCTTCGATTTTGTCATAGCACAGGCTGAACGGTGCGTCGAATTTCAAGTTCTCGGCCATCCACACTTGGTTGCCGATGGTGGTGTACTTGTACACCTGTCCATCACGTTCATCAGTGAATGAACCTCGGTTCGGCTCGCCGTATGCGTTCGTCCCTTCGGCTGGGCAGACGACGTTTGCGTCAAAAGTGTCCTTAGGCTCCGAAGGGCTATCTTCGGAACAAGCCCAAAGCAAGGAAACAAAAGCGGTAAAAAGAATGAACTTTGATTTCATGTGAATGTTAATTCTTTAGACACCTAATAGTCATTCTGGGGCGATTTATTTCTATTGACTGACTTCCAAGATTATAGGCATACATTGTATCATAACTTCTTCTTGTAG
>NZ_FRBB01000049.1:0-1315 GCF_900142505.1 Fibrobacter sp. UWH5
GGAATCTGTCCAGAAGGATGGCATATTGTACATGATGGGGAGTGGGCGTATTTGCAGCAAAAAAGCGGCAATAGTGTCGCTCATTATATGGGCTCGAAGGTCGCCGGCTTCGGTAGCAACAACTACGGCCTGTCGATACTGCCTGCGGGGTATTGGCTACTTTATCCTAGCGGAACAATGGCTTATGATAATATTACAAAACAAACCGTTTTTTGGCTTCCTGAACAGGATCGGGATCAAGCAAACAAGGCTAAGCTGGTCAATGTTCTTCGCAATGATATGACCCGAAGTACCTCTCGCGCCAAATCAGAGTATGCACACTCCGTCCGCTGCGTAAAAAACTACTAATTATAACAAGATTTTAAACAAATTAACAAAGCCTTTTTGGAGAAAGGCTATAGGGGTTATGTGTCTAAACTCAACAAGAAGAACAAAAAGTCCAAGAAAAACAACCGCAATAATTACAAAATTGAGTCTCTAGAACCAAGACTCTTGATGGACGCTGCGTAAAAATGATGCTCACATATAAATTTTTTATTTTTCAAACGAGTTATGACAAGGATATTTGAATGAACCTGCTCAGAATTTTTTGCCTGGCCCTGTTCGCCATGTTCTTTACCGCCTGCGGAGGCGACTCCGGGAGTGGCGCAAGCGACGAAATTTCCGTGAACTCGAGCGACGACGAAGGCCTCGACGCCGCCTCCAGCACAAGTGTCACAGCTGGCGAAGCCAAGGAATCCAAGAAGAGTTCCTCGAGCAAGGGAAGCTCCGCAAAATCGAGCGAAAGTGCCGCCTCCAGCAGCAGTGTCATCCCCGGCACCGACCGGGGATCTAGCAGTAGCGGGGCGGCATCGTCGAGCAGTACGTTTGTTTACCACATGTGCGAAAGTGGTGACACTCTAAGCTTTATGGATGATTTGTCGTGCATGGTGTATTTTAGTTGTGTGGATTTCGAGTGGAATATTGACTCTACGATATGTGCCCCCAAGCCCAAGGTTTACCCGAACATGGACCGCCAATTCGATACAGAATACGACCCTGTCTATGGAGAATTTACGGACCCGCGCGACGGCCAGGTGTATAAAACGGTCGTTCTCTACGAGTCGTATCAATCAGAAAATACCATCGAGGTTTTCGCGCAGAACCTGAACTACGGCGAGATGGTGGACTCGAGCGTCCACCGGCTGGACGACGGCAAGGTGGAGAAGTACTGCGAGCTGAACGACGAGTGGTTCTGCGAGAACGGCTGGGGCGGCCGCTACACTTGGAGCGAGGCGATGGGGATATCGTCGAAGTACGATTCCGTGCTCTGGAA
>NZ_FRBB01000047.1:0-1552 GCF_900142505.1 Fibrobacter sp. UWH5
CTTGGCTTTGTGAGCGCCGGAGACGCATACCGTGCCCTTGAACGCAAGGTTCGCAGGATGGAGTCGGCAAGCAAGGCGAAGGATGCCAAACTGGTTGAGAAGGACAACGCCCTCGCCGAGAAGGACAACGCCCTCGCCGAGAAGGACAATGCCCTCGCTGAGAAGGACGCGCTGATCGCCGCTCTTCAGGCAAAGCTGGCAGAAATGAGCAAATAACCACAAGGACCCCGCGGGGGTCCTTTTGTTTGCCTTGTCGGCAAGATTGAGTTATATTTGAGGGAGTACATTAGCCCAGAGGCATTGGAGGTTCTGAAAATGGCATTCCAGAGTATCGGACAAAGGCTTGGCTTTGTGAGCGCCGGAGACGCATACCGTGCCCTTGAACGCAAGGTTCGCAGGATGGAGTCGGCAAGTAAGGCGAAGGATGCCAAACTGGCCGAGAAGGACAACGCCCTCGCCGAGAAGGACAACGCCCTCGCCGAAAAGGACAATGCCCTGGCCGAAAAGGACGAAACCATCGAAAAGCAAGAACGCGAGATTGCCGAACTCAAGGCGAAGCTAGCTGAAATGCAGAAATAGAACATAAGGACCCCTTGTGGGTCCTTTTTTGCAATTGGCGGCGCATCCTCACCATAGAAGCGGGATTCAAACTTTTTCCCGCGAGAGGGGAAAAGTTTTTTTACAAAGAATTCCTGTGCAAATGAGACGTTTGCTGCGTGTATATAAGCAGGTAGGAACTGTTCTACCTGCGAGCCGGCCGCGTCGCCGGAATAAAAGAACAATACATGAACAAACGGAAACATGATGGATTCCTGAAATACGTCTACTCGAAACCTGTGAACACGAAGGCGCTTTTTGAGATTGCGTCAAAGACAAACCGGAACCTGGCCGACATCCTCGCGGAAGTGGACCTAGACACATTGGAGGAAATCCCCGAGGCCTTCGACGAAGTTGGCGAGCGGGGCGAAGCGGATCTTGCCTTCAAGGTAAAGGCTCTCGACGGTAGCGAAATGCGCTTTGGTTTGCTGCTGGAGCACAAGTCTTCGCCCAGTAACGGGATTATGTCGCAGATAGGCAAGTACGCCATCAACGTGATGGTAGACAAGAGCAATTCCGAATACGGCTGGCTGCCAACAAAGGCGGTTGTCGTTTATAACGGAATCGCCCCTTGGGATCCGCTGGCGCAGTACAAGAACATCCATGCCATGTACAACGGCCGCATTCCGCATTTCGAGTTCGCCTTTGTGAACCTGGCGGAAATTGACGACGACCTTTGCCTGGCTCACGGCAACGCTGAGGCGGCCATTGGTGCCATCACCATGAAGTACGCCTTCGACATGGAAAAGTACGAGTCGTTGTTGCCGGAAATCGAGAAGAAACTGCGGGCTCTGCCTAGCAACGAAAGCGCTTGCCTTGTTGGCAAGATTGAGTTATATTTGAGGGAGTACATTAGCCCAGAGGCATTGGAGGTTCTGAAAATGGCATTCCAGAGTATCGGACAAAGGCTTGGCTTTGTGAGCGCCGGAGACGCATACCGTGCCCTTGAACGCAA
>NZ_FRBB01000020.1:0-76054 GCF_900142505.1 Fibrobacter sp. UWH5
ATAGCAGCGGTCAGAGTGGTCTTACCGTGGTCAACGTGGCCGATGGTGCCGATGTTGCAGTGCGGCTTACTTCTGTCAAAATGTTCTTTTGCCATGATTCTATCTCCATTTAGTGAGAGCCCAGATCGGGAGTCGGACCCGAGACCTCTTCCTTACCAAGGAAGTGCTCTACCACTGAGCTACCTGGGCATACAAGCCGCATGGAACAATCCATGCTCCATGCGGCTATCTTTTTCATAGTGGGCCGTCGTGGTTTCGAACCACGGTAGGCGTAAGCCAACGGATTTACAGTCCGTCCCCTTTAACCACTCGGGCAACGACCCATATGTCGAGCCAAAGATAGGAATCGAACCTACGACCGGCTGATTACAAATCAGCTGCTCTACCAGCTGAGCTACTTTGGCATTCTTTCATCCGTACTAGGGATGTTAGAGTGAGCCAAATTTAACAAGAATATTGACACTTGTCAACGAAAAACGCGCATTTTTCTAAAAAAAATTAATTTTTTCATGAAAATTTCAAAAAAAGCAGCGAAAAGATTGTTAATAAACTGTGAATACGCTATTTCCCTGTCAATAAAGGAGTTAGACGACACCTTCACTCCGGCATAAAAAAAAGAAGTGGCCCTATTTTTCAATAGGACCACCCCCTCCTAACCATTTCGATTTTAATTGAGTACCACCGCAAAAGCGAAATCGATCTTTACTGAAGGACCTCCTTCACCCAATTAATCTTGCTAATGTTGAAGGAGCCCTCCAAATCCTTATCGCTTTCAAACACAAAGTAGATCGACTCTGCCACGCTACCATTCATACGGCTATAAACAGAGCACCCTTCCCGCATTTCTTCAGACGCGCGAAGCTTGAGAGCGAACCCAACGTCATCACCGAAATCAGTAACAATCTTCAACGCCGCCGAGGATGAATACTCTACACAGAGCTTCGTTTGCACTTCATCTTGCGAAGAAAAATTCAGGCCTTCTATACTAAACCCAATCCCAACGCGCGGTTTTTCCCCTGAGGAGTCCGTTTTCAAGCGGAATTTGCCACAGATTCCCTGGCAATGATCGATAACCGGATTTAGCAGCGTTTCTTCCGTGGAACCAAGAGATACGGGCCACGAAATTTCAGCGACACCGCCCTCGCCAGCTTCTTCAAAATAACGCCAGACCCCCGCGGAACCCGACTGCTCCGCGCCAGAAACCGCCACTCGGTATTGTTTTGCAGAAGCGCTCCACGCCAAAAGAGTGTTTGCATTCAAGGAATCAAATCTACCATCAGCTTCCTCCGTTACACCAGCGGATTTATCAGAAGAGCATGCGGTAAACACGTTCATGGCAGCAAAAGCGACCAACGACAACTTGGTTATTTTTTTCATAGGATCCTCCTAACCTTTTTCAGTGAAATCTTCATTATTCTTTTTCAACTTTTGCGACATGGGAAACAGCTGCATATTCAAGCGGTAAACCCGATCCACGTTCTTACCTGAAGAAACGATAGACATGATGCGACGCCTGCATTCCGCAAGTTCAGCAACAATTCGCCCGTAATCTTCTTCCGAAACTCCCATGGTAAGTCCCGTAAACTTGCGTTCGTCCTGAGGGACATTCTCAATGGATTCCAAGGCAAAGGTGCCCATCTGTTTGTGCATGTTCCGAACGGCCAGAGGAACAAAGTCGGCAGAACCCGAAGAAAGGATCTTTTCAGCAAGCCTGTATCTTCCATTTTTGTCTTTTTTCAAAAGTCTAGCATTCGTCAAAAATTCCAACGCGTCCGATACTTCCGTCAAAGAAATCGGCCTGCAGCAGGCATCCGCAATATCCTGCAAACTGGCGCCAGGCATAGCGACAGCCAATTCACGAATGACGGGGTATTTCCAGGAATTGAAATACGTGAATTCATCAATGCCCATGATTCGCGTCTTGTTCGCATCAGCCACGGCCTCCATGTCAGCAAAGGCGGACTGTTTTTCAGAATCATTCTTAGCCTGATCATAGCGGACCATGGCCCTGAAGTAAACCAGTTCAAACCCAGTCAACGACATGGCGTTAGCCACGCGTTCCACCGCAACGGGGCTTAAGTTCTTTTTCCCTTCGCTCACATACTTTAAAAAAACAGGCGAACTGAACCCCGACTGGGCTGCGAAATCACGCCAAGTAAAACCCAGCGCCTTACGTTCTTCATAATACGCCTGGATATATATGCGATAGTTTTTGTATTCTATAATTGAATTCATGGAATACAATATAACATCTTGTATTCCAAAAGTCAATATGTTAGAATACAAAAAAATTTTTCGTCTACCAGGACTTTTATTGGCTCTAATGAACCAATAAAAAAAGGTGATTTTGCATACATTAACGTTCAGTATATTAAAATTGTCAAATTAATAGATAAGGCGAGCTAAACTGTATATACGAGTTTGTGAAATGAAAGACCAAGACAATGAAGATTTGAATGAAGCATCCAATTCATCAGAATCAGAATCTGTAGAAGAAAAAAATCAACCTCCATGGGACTGACTTTATTTGAAAAGTCATTTGAATTAGCACTAAAAATTCCTGGCCCATTCGTGAACTGAAACCGTATGATCTGGTTAATGAAAAAATTCTGGATACAATTGCTGATGCGGCCATAAAAAATCATACTCTCGCAGTGACTGCATTGTCCGCCGCGTCTGGAGCACCGTCAAATCCTTATTTAGCATTGGGCTTGGCTGCGACAGATATGAGTCAGTATTTTGCACAAGTTTTGATACTTTCACAAAAGATCGCCTACATTTACGGTTTCCCTGACTTGATGGACGAATCAGAAAATTCGAGTTACCTTACAGGCTTTGGCTAAGGGTAAACTTGCATCTATTGCGTGCCATGCGATTCCCTTTTTAGGAATTCCCATCAGCGGCGGTTTTACCTTTTTGTCTTTTAGGAAAGCGGCAAAACATTTAAAGACCGAATGCAAGGCTCAAATGCGCCTGTTTAAGGAGTCTCAAAATGACCTTTTAGAATCATGCTAGATGGTCAAAAACAATTTTAGCGAACATACTTACTATGCAATCGTCATTTTTAGTCTGTATTCGGCTTTAGCACCGCAGCCTTCTAGTTGCAGCTAAACAGTCAACATTCAGAAATACAACCTGGCTTGACTTCGCTCGGTCAAAAATCGCAGCGGAAATAGCGACTTTAAACAGCGACTACGCAATTTTGGCCTGGCCGTGTGTTCCGGCTTGACAGAGTCCGGCAACGTAGTTACATTTTGTGCAGTAAATTAGAGGTTTTTATGGAAAGCAGCCAGGAACGCACACGGATCGAAGTCCGTTACGCCGAAACCGACCAGATGGGTATCGTACACCATTCCGTTTATGCGGTATGGTTCGAGCAGGCCCGCACCCAGTTCTTTAGGGACCGCGGCGCCGACTATGCCGAAATGGAAAAGCAGGGTTTCGCCTGCCCCGTGCTGGAACTGGGCGTGCAGTACAAGAGTGCCACCCACTACGGTGAATTCGTAGAGATCGAGACCTCTGCGGTCCAGGTGGACAAGCTGCGTTTTAGACTGGACTACAAGCTGTTCGTGAACAATAAGCTGTGTACCACCGGCTTTACGGTCCACTGCCTTCTGAAAGACGGGCGCCCTACTAGGGATATGCCGGAATCCTTCGTCAAACTTTTTGAATAAACATCCTGGATTATTCCGCAGGAAACATTTTAGATGGACCAGCCCTTAGCCGAACGTTTACGCCCGCAGAACCTGGATGAATTCCTGGGCCAGAACAAGATTCTTGGCGAGCAGAGTTTGCTGCGCAAGAGTCTCGAAAATGACAAGGTTCCCAGTATGATTTTCTGGGGGCCGCCGGGTTGCGGCAAGACTAGCCTCGCCCACGTGATCCAGCAACAGACCCGCAAGCGCTTTATCGCCCTTTCCGCAGTTTCTAGCGGAGTGAAGGAAGTAAAGGATGTGCTGACAGAAGCCAAGAAGTTGAAGGCCATGTTCAGTGACACGATTCTGTTCATCGACGAAATTCACCGCTTTAACAAGGGCCAGCAGGACGCATTGCTGGGCGCCGTGGAAGACGGCACCGTGACGCTCATAGGCGCCACCACGGAAAATCCGGGATTTGAAGTGAACGGCGCCTTGCTTAGCCGCTGCCAGCTGATTCTTTTTGCGCCCCTGAGCAAGGAAGACTTGCGCACCCTGATTTTTAGCGCCCTTCGCGACCATCCTCGAGGACTCCAGCTGAAAAATGTGGAAGTGGACGAGGCGGTGGTCGACAAGTTGATCGCCCAGTCCGAAGGGGACGCCCGATTCCTGCTGAATCAGCTGGAATGGATTGGCGGAAACCTGGGCGACCGCAAGGTGATCGACGAAAAGTTGCTGGAGGAATTCCAGTACAAGAAGCCCTTGCGTTACGACAAGAGCGGCGAGGAACATTACAACCTGATTTCTGCACTGCACAAGTCCATTCGCGGAAGCGACCCGGATGCGGCCATCTACTGGCTGCACCGAATGCTGCAGGGTGGCGAGGATCCGCGGTACCTGTTGCGCAGAATGATCCGCATGAGCATGGAAGACGTGGGCCTTGCAGATCCTAACGCCTTGCTGTTGGCAACCAGTGCGCGGGAAGCGTTTGACTTTCTGGGAAATCCCGAAGGCCTTATCGCATTGGACGAACTGGCAGTCTACCTGGCGCTGGCACCCAAGAGCAACAGTCTCGAAGTGGCAGGCTTTGCGGCGGATGACGTAATTCGCCAGACGGGAACGTTACCTGTTCCGCGGGCATTCCGAAACTCCGTGACCCGCGTGGGAAAACAGCTGGGATATGGCAACGGTTATGAATACGACCACGACTCCCCCGGCGGCTACTCGGCCCAGGAACATCTGCCAAAGCAGCTGGAAGGTCTGGAACTTTACAAGCCCAAGCAGATCGGAAAGGAAAAACTTTTTGCGGAACGCCTGGAACAGCTGAAGGCCATCAAGAAGCAGAAGAACGGAAAGCCCGACGAACCTGCCAGCGGCGAAAAAGACGTTCCTGCCGGCGAAAAATAACGAACCCTTTATATTCAAAATGCCGCGGTTTTAACCGTGGCATTTTTTATAGTTAGCGGGACCTGCCCTATGTCCACCCATAATCAGAACTGTTCCAGGATCTGGATTCGTTCGGGGGTGTCGGGATGGGTCCAGAAAATGGAATCCACCTTCTTGGCGATGCTTCGGAAAACGCCGTTGTCTTCCTCTTCTTCGGGATGGATGATGTAGAGCTGGGCCACGTCGTTTCGCTGGACGTTCACAAGGCCCGGGGTCTCGGAGATTTTGCGGAGGGCGCTTGCCAAGGCCAGTGGGTCGCCGCAGAGTTCCGCCGCACCGGCGTCGGCCACGTATTCGCGCTTGCGGGAAATGGCCAGGCGGTTGATGAAGCTGAAGAAATAGGCGATCGAGGTAATGACCACGCCTACCAGCGCAAAGAAGATGATGATTATGGCTCCGCCATCGCCCTTCCTTCGGCCACGGGAACGCCTGGAGCCGCGGACCATGCCCTTGAGGATTTCGATAAAGACGGTCTGCATCAGCGAAACCATGCCCACAAAGACAATGCACACCACCATCAGTCGGGTGTCACGGTTTTTGATGTGGGTCAGTTCGTGGGCCACGACGGCGGATAGTTCCTCGTCGTTCAGCTTTTCAACGATGCCGGTGGTCAGGGTGATGGTGAATGTCTTTACGTCGATGCCGCTGGCGAACGCGTTCAGGCCGGGGTCTTCCACAATGTTGATTTGCGGCATTTCGATACCGCCCGCAATGCAGAGGTTTTCGACGATGTTGTAGACGCGGACGTTTTCCTTGCGTTCCAGGGGGCGGGCGCGGGTAATGCGGCGGATGATGGAAACGTTACTGCTGTAGGCCAGGGCAAACCAGGTGGTGACAACGATCGCCACCGCAGGCAGAGCCTTTAAGAAGCAGAACCACACCACAGGCCAGCGGGTGCCATAGGACATGGGATTTTCGCGGCAGACATCGCCAATGGTGGTTATGGGCGATCCGCTGATGAGGGCGTCAGGCGTAAAACTGCAGAACACCCCGAAATAGTCCATCACAAAGACAAAGGCCCAGAACATGGCAAAAATGATAATAGGGTACATAAACAACAGGATGACGGTGTTCCTGTTGTTCCGCCAGATCTGGGTTTGCATTCCAACGTATTTCATAGAGCCATGAGCCGTGAGTAGCGAGCTGTGAGCAATGAGTAGTAAAATTTTCTCGTAGCTCAAAACTCAAAGCGTGTCGCTAGAATTTGACTTCGGGAGCCTTGTTCAGGGTATCGCGACTTTCGGTAACTTCGTACATGGCGGCGCGGCGGAAGCCGAACATGCCAGCGAAAATATTGTTGGGGAAAACTTCGCAGGCGTTGTTGAATTCCTTGGTGGCGGAATTGAAGAAGCGACGGGCTGCGGCCAGCTTGTTCTCGATGTCGGAAAGTTCGTTCTGGAGCTGCAGGAAGTTAGTGTTGGCCTTCAGTTCCGGGTAAGCTTCCAATGTGACCTTGAGGCCGGCGAGGGCACCGGACATGGCCTTGTCGGCGGCAACCTTTTCGTCGATGGTGGAGGCGCTCATGGCGGAATTACGGGCGGCGATGACCTTTTCCAGAGTTTCCTTTTCGTGGGAGGCATAACCCTTGACGGAAGATACCAGCTGGGGCACCAGATCGTAGCGCTGCTTCAGCTGGACGTCGATATTTGCAAATGCGTTTTCGCGGTTGTTGCGAAGTTTGACCAGGCCGTTGTAAATGCCAGCCACGATGATGACCAGAACAACGATAACGCCAACGGCGGCGAGTGCGATTGCCATAAAATTCTCCTTGATAGCTTTTTTACAAATGTATATAAAAAAGTTTGAATATGAAAAAAGCGGGAATAAAATCCGCTAACTTTTTATAGTTCATTAATTGTGATGATGCAGCCTTTGAATAGACTCTGCATGCGATTTTTTTACAGATTCATCAACATTTACACAAGATTGCAGTTCTTTCCACCAAGTTTCAAGTTGCCTTGAATGATAAATAGAAGGCCGTTTCATCATAGACTCCTTAAGAACACCTTTCAACTCACTCAAATGCAGCAAACGCCAGCAATCATCACCCCGTCCAAAAGTTCCACTTACAGGGGCAAGACGTAATGTACAGCGATCACTAAAGACAATAAAAGAATAAATCGGAGTTTTCTCAAGCCTTACATGCAATTTATGCAAAAGAGCTCGCATATGTCCCATATTCTGCAACACAGGATTATAGAAGGAATGGGAAGCACGACTATTGACAATCTGACTCCACTGCTTCTGTTCTATGCTACCAGAAATGGCTCCAGAAATATTTTTCGTTTCAAAAACATAGATTCCAGTCTCATGCAGAAGAACAGTATCAATTTCAGTGAATCCCGAATGAGTCGAAACATAAACATTTTTCCATGTTTGTCATCTGCAAGACTGGCATCAATTTTTTCGGCATTCTTTGGATCGATAAAAGCCTCTTTCTCATTTCGATATTTGACATTTTGGGATTTCCAAAACGCCTTCTCATCAAAAGGTTTTGTCTGCGAAAAATCTTTATGTGGTGGATTGTATCGTATTTTCGTTTTTTGGAATTTTTGTCGTTGAACGAAATCACGTCGTTTAACCCGCTCTCGTTTTTCTTGTTTTGGAGAGACAAGCAACAACAGGACGCCAAAAACAACTATCGCAATTAACACAAAATACATTTCTAATTACACAGGATCGTTAACGGGCTTGCTGTAGTCGCGTTCGCCGAAGAGGGCTGTGCCTACGCGGATCATGGTGGAGCCTTCTTCAATGGCGACTTCCAGGTCGCCGGTCATGCCCATAGACAGCTGATCGAATGCAGCGAATACGCCGCCGCGAGCCAGGTACTTCTGCTGGAGATTGCGGAGGAAGGCGAAACATTCGCGGGAATCTTCGGCTACGCCGGTGTTCTTGCCGATGGTCATGAGACCGCGGAATCTCAGGTGGGGGAATTTTTCGCTCTTGCCGTCAGGGCCACAGGCGCCCGCGACTTTTTCAAGTTCTGCCAGGAAAGCATCCGCATTGGCAACGTCCAGACCGCTCTTGGTTTCTTCTTCGCCGGCATTCACCTGGAAGAGAATTTCCAGAGTTTTGCCTTCGGGGTGGGCGGCATCGGCGAGACCAGCACAAACCTTCTCCAACTTTTCAACGGCTTCCATGTTTGCGATGGAGTGAATGCAGTCGGCAACGATGGCGGCCTTCTTCAGTTTGTTGCTCTGCACAGGTCCAATCACATGGCACTGCACGGTCGAGCCGTCGAGAGCCACGCGGCGTTCGCTGAACTTGGTTTCGGCTTCCTGCACGCGGTTTTCGCCAAAGACCTTTGCGCCCAGGGCAATTGCGTTTTCTACAGCTTCGGCCGGATGGAACTTGCTCACCCAAACCAGAAGCACGGATTCACGGGAACGTCCAGCCTTTTCGCAAGCGGCAGAAATTCTCGTTTCTAATTTGGCCAGCTGGCCACGCATTTCTTCAAGAGTGAATTCCATTTTCCAAATTCCTGTTAAACAGTTTGCGGGACCTTTATGACATCAAGCCCCTTTTTATCAAAAATAAAAAAACGACAACGAAATGACGTGCCCACCGAAATAATCCGCCAGGAGAATCAGTTATTGACGCAGCGGACGGAGCGGGCCGAATTCTTGTCGAAGGATTTCATTTCGGCGGCAGGGCTGCTGAAATCCAAAAAGAGATAATGGGCGAAGGCGGGTTCAACCGCATCCAGGGTGGAGCTCCAGAAATAGGCGTAGCCACCGATGCCGTCAAACTTGCCCACTGCGGGTTGATTGCTATCGGATTGATTATCGGAGGATTCTGCCGCTGCCATGTAGCCTGCGGGAAGAGCGGCGAAACCTACAGCGTCTGTACCATTGCCATTCTTGAACCAGCCGCTGGTGGATTTCAGCAGTTTACCGACAGTTGTAATGTTGGTTGCCTGAGCCATGGCGGCGCCACGAGTATCCGTTGCGGCAACAGCCAGAAACATGGCGTTAAATTCATCGGCGGTGGGCAGGCGCCAACCTGCGGGGCATGCGTTCTGCGCCGCATTCCATGTGTAGAGGCGACCGTACTTTTTGCAGTTGCGATTGTCGCCCTCGGGGCAGAAACTTTCTGCTGCAATAGTTTTGTCGAAGGCATCGCCAGCCGCGTCGCCAGCGAAGTTCAAGTTCTCAGCCATCCAGAGTTGAGAACCGATTTGCACCACGCCGTAGCTCTGCCCGTCACGATCATCGGTAATGGACTGGCCGCAAGAAGTAATGGCGCAAAAAAGCACTCCGTAAAAACAGCACGCCACAAGGGCCCCAAGAAATTTCATCCGTTTCATTTTTTCCAGTTTGCGTTAATAAATCTGACAACCAAATAAATAGAAAAACCCGCCAACCCTGCGGGTCAAAATCAAGGGTTTTAGAACACCTCCACCCTCTTGCCATTATTTTTCGCCCGGTTGTAAATGGACTGCACAAGGCCACCCTCTTTCATAGACCAGATGGCAAGACTGCTTGAATACCTGTCGGCAAGCTGGGCACAATAGCGGGCCGTGGCATAGGAATGATGTTCGCGATTAAAACAGGAGACCATCAGCAGGCGGCCTTTTCGAATGGCACCCTTGCAAAAGTTGGGCAGTTCCGCAGGGAGCGCACACCCCATAAGCCACACCGCCGACCCGCCAAATTTCAGCACATGGTAAAGAATCTCACATTCCCCCGGAGAATGAAATGTACCGATGATGCAACAGCGCTTGCGCCCCTTGGACATGGCCCACTGTTCCCGAAGTATCCCCATGGCCGGATCCGTAGAACGCGAGGCGAATACCCCGACGCGTTTCCAGGGCAAAGTCAAGAGCGTGGGGTCTCCAATGTAATTGCCGCCGACCATTTCCAATTTTTCAAAGCGCACCGGATGAGGGAGCAAAGCTTCTTTCATTTTCTTGCGATTCATTTTACCACCTTTTCTGTTTCAGCCACTGCAACCATTTTAGCCGCGAACGATTCAGCAATCCGCGAACGTTTTAAAAACAAAAAAGACCGCCCCTGCGGTCCGCCGGCAAAATCCGGTTTCTGGCAGGATAGCGATCTATTAATTATTTTTTGTGTTACGTCAATATAGTAAAAGCTACCTGTTTTGAGAAAGAAAAGATGGCAGAAATTTTCACCAAGTACATCGCCAACGAAGAGCATTACAGCGAAGTCATCGAACGCATCGCAAAAGTTCGTGACACCCTGTGGATCGGTACCGCCGACATCAAGGACTTGTACGTAAAGCAGAACGGCGAGGCCATTCCTTTGCTGGGGCAGATTGCAGGACTCTTGAAGCGCGGAGTTGGAGTGCGTCTTATTCACGCCAAGGAACCGGGCCCAAATTTTCGCGAGGACTTCGACCGATTCCCAATTTTGGCGACGGACCTGGAACGCGTGCTTTGCCCCCGCGTCCATTTCAAGATGGTGATTTTTGATCTGGAAGTGGCCTACATCGGAAGTGCCAACTTGACAGGTGCCGGCATCGGCATGAAAAGCGCATTAAAGCGTAACTTCGAGGCAGGCATTCTCACCAACGACCCGCAAATCGTCGAAGCCGCCATCAACCAATTTGACACCCTATGGATGGGCGCCCACTGCAAGAACTGCGGCAGAAAAGAATATTGCGGGGATAGGATTAAGTAAGGTTAGGGATTTTTGACACAACGAACCGAGTAGCCGAGATCCTTACCGTAGTTGTACACGTAGGCGCGCTCGTCGTAGTAGTACAAATACAGGCTGTACGCATCGTTACTATTGTACTCCGAAGAAGACCAGAAGAGCGCGTAGTCGCCCTCGAAGTAGAAGGAGTCGCGGTCGCTGTAGTAGTAGCCAGCGGGCAACACCCCAAAGCCGAGGCCGTCGGTACCGTTTCCACTCTTGCCGTCATATTCATTCCAATTCCAGCCAGTACTAGACTTCAACACGGTTCCTGCCGTGTCAATATCACCAGCCTTTTGACCGGCCGTTATTTTCAAATCTTCAAGTTCCTGCTTATTAGGCAGGTGCCAGCCCTCGGGGCAAGCGGTAACGGCTTCACTCCAAACATAAAGGCGGCCATACTTGTCGCAGTTTTCGGGTTTGTTGTCGTAACACTTGCTTTCGCCGGTCTGATAGTTCAGGTTTTCCGCCATCCAGACCTTGTCACCGATTTTCACGGTCTTGTAGGTCTTGCCATCGCGAGAGTCAACCATTTTTGCATCGGCATAAGGATTCGTTCCAGAATCTTCGCCGCAGCCACTCAAGGCCATAACCGTTCCAAGAGCCAGCAGAACAGCACCAATCTTTGCAATAAAGTTCTTCATAGGATTTCCTTTCACTTGTACAAGGTAATTATAGAAAATTTATCTAAAATTCCATCGTCGCTTCATAATTTCTACAAAAAAACATGCTGACTACTTTCAACATAGTTTGATCCAAAAACATTACAGCAAATATTTCCTCGCCAGCGCCTCCACGGTGGCGGGGTTCAGCGGGCGTTCCTGATTTTCCATGGTGAAGATGAGGGTTTCGCCGGGGAAGATTCCGTTGGCGATGTAGGTCTCGAATTTTCCCAGAGTTTCTGCGATGTATTCGGAATCGTCCATTCGCCCGAAATGCTCCCAGATGAATTCGCGACGGGTGCGGAGATTGAGGCAGGTGAAATCCGGATGGAACGCTACAGTGCGGCGAGAGCTATCGTGTTTACGCGAGTTGTCTTGCCTGCAGAAGTTTTCGGATGGACTGCCTTGCAGATTGCGAGATCCGTCACCTTGCCTGCAGAAGTTTTCGGGTTGACGGCTCTGCATGCGGATGTCGTCGGACGGATTGACCTGCGGGTTGCGTAATGCGGCGCCAGCAGGGTCTATTGCCGCAGCGACACCTCGCCCGCAGCTGTTTCTGCGGACTTTCAGCTGGTGCGGAAATTCATAGCGGTAAGGAATTTTCAGGCGGTCGAGGGTATCCGCGATGATGACCTCCGACTTGGAGCGGACCCGCTCCCCGCGGGAGGTTTCCAGCAGGGGCGCGTCAGCAGCCATCCCCTTCCCGCTGTACTTTACCGCAAGCCACTGCTCCGCATATTCCTCGTCGGGGAGATGCACTGGCTGTACAAAATGCTGACGTTCTGGAGCAAGATTGCTGTAAACCGCATTGAGACGCTCCGGCTGATATTCCTTAAGAAACTTGTCAATTACGAAAAGTTCCCGCTGCAGTTCCTTGAGAGCGCATTTATCATAATCCTTCTGCGCCAAAGCTTTGATGGTCGCCACATCTGATTGAGGAATATAATCGCCAACAATATCGGCAGAACTTTTTACATGAAAGTAATGTACTAATTTTTTGCGACGGGCCATACGGAGACGCCCCTCTATTGATTTCCTCAAACGCTTATCAATTGTGGTAATTGCAGCAAGTAGCTCTTCCGCTTTTGCCTGAACAACAGACACCAGCTTATCCGGCGAAATCAATTCTTTAAATTGCATCTGCACTCCTTTTTTAGGGCATAAAAAAAGACCGCCTCTGCGGTCCGCCGGCAAATTCCGGTTTTATGCAGGATGGCGATCTATGAACTATGCCTCAAATATACAAATAATTGATGGTTCGGCCAATTTTGTTGCCATGCAAAAGGACATTTTTGTCAAAATGGGTTACTAAATGAGTAATATAAAGGCATCTAGTAACCCGATTATTACTTTGTACGTAAACGAAAGTCTCAAAAAAGGAACGTCTTCTTAATTACCCATATCCCAAAGGTTACTAAAACATGATTTTTCGGTTAGTTAGTAACCTGATTTCTAACTTAACCATGTTTTCGCAATTAGTTTGTTTGTAAAACAGGTTACTAAAAAGATGTTTTTTACCCGTTTAGTAACCTAATTTCGTGTTTCAGCCCCATCCAGCGACCAAATTTTCCCATCCAGCGACCAAAAAAAGGCATACAAAAAGCCCGCAGCGTTGAACTGCGGGCTTTTTTGCGACTTTCGACACGCTCGGGGCCTTTGCTAGATCCTTCGCGCCACTGGCGCTCAGGATGACACGCTGCGAGCGCCCCCCCCTCGGCAATCCCGAGGGTTTCACCTTACTTTGTGAAGGCGTCGTAGATGGCCTTGATGGCCTTGTTCATGTCATCTTCATCCACACCGGTGATGATGTTGATCTGGGAAGAACCCTGGTCGATGATTCGGACGTTGACGCTGTTTTCTGCAAGGGCGGTGAAGAGCTTTGCAGCGACACCGATCTTGTTGGTCATGCCATGGCCAACGGTAGCAATGAGGCTGATGCCCTTGAAGATCTTGATGCGGTCCGGATGCATCTGCTGAGTGATGTCTTCCATGACCACGTGTTCAACAGCTTCCAGCTTCTTGGTATCCACAACGATGCTCATGGAGTCGATGGCGCTGGGGCACAGTTCGTAGGAAAGGCCTTCGCTTTCCAGAACGGCAAGCACGCGGCGACCGAAACCAACTTCCTTGTTCATCATGGACTTTTCGATGTAGATCATGGAGAAGCCCTTACGGCCGGCAACGCCGGTGATGGGAAGCTTGGTGGATTCCGGAGTGGGGCCGATGATGGTACCGGCATCTTCCGGGCGGTTGGTGTTGCGGATATTGATAGGAATCTTCTTGGCGCGGCAAGGAGCGATGGATTCATCGTGGAGCACGCTTGCACCGGAGTAGGCCAGTTCGCGGATTTCGCGGTAGGACACGTATTCGATGGGCAGCGGGTTTTCAACGATGCGGGGGTCAGCCATCAGCATGCCGGAAACGTCGGTCCAGTTTTCGTACTTTTCAGCGTCGATGGCGTGAGCGAGAATTGCGCCGGTAATGTCGGAGCCGCCGCGGCTGAAGGTCTTCAGTTCGCCACGGGTGTTGGAACCGTAGAAGCCCGGAAGCACATAGAGCTTGTTTTCGTCGGAAAGGGCCTTGGCGATGGTTTCGTAGCTGGAGGGAAGAATGCGGTACTTTTCATCGAAAGTGATGATGGGGAAAGTATCCACGAATTCAGCGCCCAGATAGACGGACATGACGCGGGCGCTCAGGTATTCACCGCGGCTCACCAGGTAATCGGTGGTGATGGATTCAACGTCGTCGCGGAGCTGCTTTTCCAGGATGTCCAGGTCTTCGGCAACCTTGGGTTCGATACCCAGGTCGGAACAAATTTCGAGATAGCGGTTGCGGATCAGGTTCCAGGGCTGAGAGAAATCCAGGTGCTTGGAAGCCAGATCATAGGTGCTGTAGAGAAGGTCGGTCAGCTTGGTTTCCTTGGGATTGCGCTTGCCCGGAGCAGAAACCACAACCACTTTGCGCTTTGCATCGGAGGAAACGATGTTCTTGATTTTCTTGAACTGACCAGCGTCGGCAACGGAGCTGCCGCCGAACTTACATACGATTCTAGACATTTTTATCCTTTGGACCACCAGACCTCTCGCCTTCGAACAGAACCGCTCAATCACGATTCACACCCCACCCGGGATGCCGCTCAAGACTACCCACCTGGCCAGCCCTATTTGTTTGTCTTTATGTGATGCGCCTCTACAAAATCAGCCGTATTTTCTGCGACTTTTGTAAAAAAATCAGCGCGGGCGTAAAAATAGTAATAAAGAGGGGTGCGTAAAAGGGAAAAACACGTGTATATCAATTATGAAGTACAAAAATTTGATGCTCATCGCCGCAAAATCCAACATGTCCGTACTCCTGCAAGGTGAATCCGGAGCCGGAAAGGAAGTTGCCGCCCGTTACATACACGACAACAGCCACCGAAAATCAGGCCCCTTTGTGGCCCTGAACTGTGGCGCCATCGCCAGGAATCTGGCCGAAAGCATTCTTGAAGGAGCTCGAAAGGGAGCCTTCACCGGAGCCACCGACCAACAGGGCGTCGTCCGCGCCGCCGAAGGGGGAACCCTGTTCCTAGATGAAATTGGGGAGATGCCGCTGGACACACAATGCAAACTGTTAAGAGTCCTGCAAGAAAGATCCGTTCTGCCCCTGGGGCAAACCCAGAGCATACCGGTAAACTTCAGGCTAATCTGCGCCACCAACCGCGACCTGAAAACTGAAGTGGCCGCCGGGCGTTTCCGTGAAGACCTTTATTTTAGGCTGAACGTTTTCCCGGTAAAAATTCCAGCCCTTAGAGAAAGGGATGACATCAGGGAGTTATCGCAAACCTTATGGGCTGACGCCCTAAAAGAAATATACCCCATCGAGAACGCCTATCACACCCATAATTCAAACGCCGAAGATGAACTGCTCTGCTCCCTGAACGAACAGGAACTACGGATTATTTCTCAAAAGCGTTGGCCCGGGAACGTCCGTCAGCTGAAAAACGTACTGCAACGCTACGCCCTGCTGAAACCCCACGGAATAACCTTATACGAAATCATCACCGATGAATACGACAACCAGGGATCCCTGCAAGATTCCGGGAAGAGTTTCACAACTCCAGTTCCCATTGCAAGCACAAGGCCATACGCCACAGCCCCCAATTGGGGCACCATCTTCACGGAACTGCAAAACACCGGATGGAACAAATCCGTTGCCGCCAAGAACCTAGGAATCAGCCGCGGCTGCCTGGCCTATCAAATCAAGAAAAACGGAGGCCTAGAACTTTAGACCCACGGTAATGTAATGCTGGCCGCCTTCAAATGCCGGGCGGGGGCTGTAGCCGTAATCAAACACGATCATCCCGAAATTCAGGCCCAGACCGCAACTGATACCATCTTCGGTATCGGGACGGATGGCATAACCCATACGAAAACCCAGAATGTCGGCGTAATTAATTTCGCCGCCAAAAAGCCAATAAGGGTCCGTATCCGCACGACGGTATGCATCGGCAGAAGCATGGATATTCCAGTTTTCGGTAATGGGCAAAATACCGGTAATGCCAGCCTGCAACGCCATAGGAGCAGCCTCATCTTCGCCGTCATAATCGCCCATGTAGCCAAAGTTGGTCAAGGTCGCTGCAAAAGCCAGATACTTATTCACGCGGTAGGATCCGCCAATATCTCCAAGGAAGGCCACAGCGGATTCATCGTCAATGGTCTGGGTCGCAAAGCGGGCGGACGCAGCCCAGTTGAAAACCTTACCGCGGCTACCGAGACCTGCCTGAATGCTCCAGGCGTAGGCTCCATAGCTAGAGGTTTCGTTGCCAAACTCATCACGCCCTTCGATATCCTCGTAACCCAGAAAATCCACCGTCATGGAGTAGGTCAAGGGCATCGTGCCAAAACTAAAAGGCAGACCATAATAAGCCGATACAAAGTTGTCGGCGGAATTATCGTCAAACACCAGCTGGTTCACGCCGAACTCCGCATTTTCTACAGAGCTCATAGCCAGGGGATTGCGGCTCACTTCGGCCGCACGGGAAGCGTCGGCAACACCGGCACCAGACATAGCCGCACTGCGGGCAGACACCTGCATCGAAAGATACTTCATAGAAACACCGCCCAAATCCACATTCCAATGTTCGCCGGCAAAGACGGTGACAACTGTAGATAGGGTAAGCGTAGCAAGAAGTTTCTTCATCATGAGATTTAAGATACAAAAAAATGAGGAGGGCCGCAGGACAGAACCGCCAAACGATCAAAAGAATAAAGGTCAACTTAAACCTTTATCCTTTTATCTTTACCCTTTAACCTTTATGTTATTTACGCCAGCCTTCCATGACCTTGAGGCAGTCAGCCAGAAGTTCAGCGGAACGTTCCTTGCCTTCGGTTTCCACGTAGCAGCGGAATTCCGGGGCGTTGCCACTGGGACGCAGGTGAACGATGTCACCGGAATCAAATTCCATACGGTAGCCGTCCACTTCGTTAAGGGAGACCATCTTTCCGTGGAAGGGTGCGCCCTTGTTGAACTTGCTGGGCTTGGCGGCGAACTTGCCGAACAACTTTTCACCCAGCTTCTGTTCGCGGATTTCTGCAAGCTTGGCCTTGGAAATTTCGGTGGGGAATTCCTTGAGGCGGTCGCTGACAGTAAAGCGCTTGGGAAGCTTGCGGAGAAGATCTACCACGCACATCTTCTGTTCGCGAACCATGACCATGACAGCAATCATGGGGAGCAATGCATCGCGAGTGGGCAGAGCCTTCAGAGTGCGGGTAACGCCATCATAGGCGGTGCGCTTCAGATCGGTCTGCAGCAGGAAACCGCCGTTGGCTTCGTAACCGGCGACGGACACGCCGGCGGCAGCACTTGCTGCGGCGTCACCTTCCATAAGGCTTTCCATGCCGGCAATGACATAGGGGGAGCCGATGCGGGTACGGCAAATCTTTTCGAAGCTTTCGGACTTTTCGAGGGAGGTGTTGCAGCTGACGGGAGTAGCGATGCGCTTGATGCCCAGAGCCTGGGATGCCAAAATACCCAGCACGTCACCGCGGAGCCACATGCCCACATCATCAGCCAGAAGCGGGCGGTCGCTATCGCCAT
Organism: Fibrobacter sp. UWH5; assembly: GCF_900142505.1. Classification (NCBI taxonomy): domain Bacteria; kingdom Pseudomonadati; phylum Fibrobacterota; class Fibrobacteria; order Fibrobacterales; family Fibrobacteraceae; genus Fibrobacter; species Fibrobacter sp. UWH5. Next base: position 17,479 of record NZ_FRBB01000020.1, read on the forward strand.
CGGTACTGAACACGGCGTCCACATAATCCTTGTGGGTAAATTCGCGGGCCAGTTCTTCATCTTCGGGGCGGATCGCTTCGGTATCCACCGGAACAAAAACGTCACTGCGGCCGAAGGGCTTTACGCAGGCGCCCAGGCTTTCGAGAACGCGGACCACAATGTCGCGGCCAACAGCGGAATGCTGATAGACGCCGATGGTCAAGCCCTGCAAAGCCTTTTCACCAAAGAATTCGGGATAACGCTTGCAGTAATTTTCTTCGGCTTCGGTTTCAACAGCGGGAAGTTCCGGAGCATTCTTCAACATGCCGGCAGCATCGAACAAAGCTTCGTCAAAATCAACAGACTGAGAAACAATGCCCTGTTCGTCGGCCTTTGTAATTTCGCCGTTGGGGTGGTTAAACTTGATACCGTTACGGTCGGCAGGAATGTGGGATCCTGTCACCATGATGGTGGGCAAGCTCTTATCAAGACCATAAAGTGCAATGGCAGGAGAAGGAATGCGACCGCAATAAGTCACCTTCCAGCCAGCATCCTGGCCGGCCTTCACCAGAGCCTGCAAAATGCGACCAGTACTTGGGCGAAGGTCTCCAGCAATAGCGATATTCTTTTCGCACTTGTAGCTAGCTTCGCAGTACTTGATAAAGGAGCGTGCATAAACATAGCACACACGGTCGGTCATTGCAGAAACCAGGCCGCGAGCACCACTGGTACCAAAGGCCACACCGGACTGTTTCATTACATCTTGCATTGCAACGGACATAAAAACCTCAATGGAAATTATACTTCCTAAAAAAACCTTTTAACCAAAAATAGAAAAAATGATTAAGTTTATCTTCATGAACATCAGTAAGAAAATTTTTCTAGCCGCAATCAGCTTGTCATCAGCAACAATCTGGGCTCAAAATGCACCCGTTTTAACGCAGCAACCCTCTCAGGATAATTCAGCAGAAACCATCTTGCAATCGATGGACGGAGAATCTATCCAGCCCGCGGCACCGCAGGACTCCGAAATTCCTGCCCCCATCGTCTCCAGCGATACGTCAAATACATTTGCACCCATTGAAAGTTCCGAAATGGAGAATAATGCCGTTGCGGAACCTGCCCCTGAATATGTGGATCCCAACGCCCCCGTTCCTGTTAGCGAAAGTGCGGAACTTCTCCAGCCTATGCCCAAACCCGAGCCTATGCCCATGGAAGAGCCCAGCTATGTGGAGCCGGCAGGCATTTCCTTTATACCTACCGATTCGGCAGCAACCCAGACAGCACTTCAGCCCGTCGAAGAAATCCCTGCAGCCGAAAATCCAGAGTTAGACCAAACTGCAGAAAGTATCTGGGATACGACACCTGCCATGCCCCTGACACAACAGGAAGCAGAAAGTATCGCCGAGCAACCAGTCCAGGCAACTGCCGAAAAACACGTTCTGGATATTTTCCACGGCAGGGCCTACAACGCCGTCGGCAATGAAGCCGCAGCCGCCAACGTCGCCAGTGAAATTTCGACGCCCCACAAAATGCACAACCGCAAGTTCGTCTACATCGAACCTGTAGACGGATACGGTGTTGTAAGTTTCGGAGAAGGCAGCACATTCTTCCTGGCCTTTGACAACAACAAGACCAATGCCGCCAACTACAGCGAACTGGGCCTTGTTACCTTGGGCTACGCCGGGCAAAACTTCGGTTTCAGCCTAGAGGCCGCAACAGGGAAATCCTGGAGCTACATCGATAACGACATCGATTCCTCCAGCACGACATACAAGATTACCAATCCCGGCACTCAGTTCGGTGGAACAGCATCTGCAAATCTGGCCAACATCGACCTTGCATTAGGAGTGACCTACGCCAACCCCAACGGTTCCTATTTCATCAGCGAATTTGGCGAAGAACACGAAAAGGACGAATGGGCCCTGGGAGGAAAGCTAACCGTAGCTCATACCACAAGCAATGCCTTGTCCTGGTCCGTTAACCTGAACTTCCTTAGGTACAAAGCCAGCACTAGCAGCAAAACCGAATCCATATTCACAGAAAACGGCGAAACCTATAAGGCGACCTACAAGTCGACCGTTACCGATACCACGACCCGTGTAGAAGTCATTCCCGAATTTAATGTGGGCGCCCCCATTCTGCAGAACCAGAAAGCCCGCGTATTCCTTGGTCTGAATACAGCCGTTCCCCTGATTGCGTACGACCGAATCGATGGCGTTGTCAGCAGACATAACGAATATGGTTTGACCTTGACACCCAACGTCCTGGCAGAAGTGGCCCTGGGCCAGTACGTCATGGCATTCGGCAGCGTCAGCTATTGCTGGGACGTAGCAGACTATCGTGATTCCTACATCAACAACGTTTCTGTAAAGGCACTGGAAATGGAATCCGGAGAAACCACAGCCATTCTCGGCATGCGTCTCCAGTATGAATTTGCCGCCCTCGAAATGGCATTTACCAAACAGTTCCTGCAGAACCCCTTCGGCAGCTTCTCGGATCATGATGAAATTGCCATGTCCATTGGCGCATTCGTGAACTTCTAATCTTTTATGGAACCGATCCAGGATTCAGAAAAAGGAATGTTTAAAGTATTCTTGAAAGACACCGCCTTGGTACTGGAAGGTGGCGGTATGCGTGGAGCTTACTCCGCCGGCGTTCTTGACGCGTTGCTAGATGAAGGTTTAAAGTTTGGCGGCTACGCCGGAACCTCGGCAGGGGCAACCCACCTTTGCAATTACCTTTCGGAACAGCGGGATAGAAACTTCCGACTGGATACAGTCCATTCCAAGGACAAGCGCTACATGAGCTTCGGAAACTGGATTCGTACCGGCAACTACTTTGACCTGGAATTCTGCTACCATACAGTACCCGAAGTCATCGATCCTTTCGACTTTGGCACCTTCAAGAAGAATGCCGCCGAATCAAAATTCTATGTGGCCGCAAGCAACGTGGAAACTGGTGGCGCCGAATACTTCCAGGTTCACGACTTGCGCCAGGATATGGATGCCATCCGTTCATCCTCTTCGCTGCCGCTCATGAGCAGCCTGGTTCATTACCAGGGCAAGAAAATGTTTGACGGAAATATCGCCGACAGCATCCCCTTTGAATTCATGGACCGCACCGGCTATAAAAAGCAGGTTGTCATCACCACACGACACAAGGGTTACCAAAAAGAGGCGAACAGTTTTCTTCCCGTATACAAGATCGTCTACCGCAAGTATCCTAACTTCGTAAAGGCCGTTGGCGATCGACATATCCGTTACAACAAGAGCCTCGAAACTCTGGCCCAATGGGAAGCCAATGGAAAGGCTTTCGTTTTCCGCCCCGAAACAGACTTGAAAATCAGCCGCGTCGAAAAGGACACTTCAAAACTTGTAGCCCTTTATGAATTGGGTCTGAAAGACGGCCGCGAAAGAATGGCCGACCTGAAGGAATTTCTATCTTTATAGACATGGATAGAGCTCGTCGTCGTAAATTTGGCCAGAACTTTCTGGATGTTCCCACCGCCATCGCCATCGCAGGTGACCTGCCTGCCGAAAAGGGTGAAGCCGTTCTCGAAATCGGCCCCGGCCATGGCGCCCTGACAGAACACCTGCTGAACCGCGGCGTGGAACTGACAGCCGTCGAAATCGACGAACAGTGCGTGGCCGTGTTGAACGAAAAGTTCGGCGACCGCGAAAACTTCCATATCACCAACATCGACTTCTTGAAATTCGACTTGCAGGCCTTTCTGGATGCACACGAAAAGCCCTGGGTCACCGGCAACCTGCCCTACAATGTTTCTACGGCAATTATCGCAGGGCTCATGCCCCGACTGCATCTGACCAAGGGCTTTATGGGAATGGTGCAGCTGGAAGTTGCCGAACGCATTTGCGCTTCGCCCTGCAGCAGCAATTACGGCAGCCTTTCTGTTCTGGTATCCGCTTTCGCCAACACCCAGATTTTACGCAAGATCGGTCCCGAGCATTTTACACCGAAGCCCAACGTAGACAGCGCCACCATGCTGCTCACCCCCCGCGCAGACGCATTGCAGGCTCCCGAGGGATTCTTCGATTTCGTTCGTGCCGCCTTTACCCAGAAGCGTAAGACCTTGGCCAATTCCTTCGGTCGCGCCTACGACAAGAAGAAAATCCAGGAAGCCATCGAACTCCTGGATTATCCTACCACTGTCCGTGCCGAGGAACTTTCCCCCGAACAGTTCATGGAATTTTATAAAGTGATTGTCGGATAGCTTTTCCTAAAGCTTACTTTGCCTTGCAGGCCTTGTAAGAATCGGGATTTGCAGATAGATATCCCTTCACCAATTCACCGGATACCGTATACACAAGAGAGTCTACTCGGCTCTCCTGCGCAAATGCTGCAGTACCTTCGTTAATCATGGAAGCGGACCAGTTGGCGGATGAAAGCTTGCGTTCATCCATCCATTCCTGCCATTGATCATTGCGGTCTGCATCAGGCACGCCCTTTCCACTTGCATTTGCAGTACCCCATTCGCTAACAAACAGGGACAACCCCGCATTCATCGCTTCTTCGGCATTCCGTCCTTCGAGCTTGATGCTGTGGCTATTAGCGTAGTAATGGAATGTGTAGGCAATATTATGAAGTGAATCGGCGATCTCTTTTCCTATAGCCCAATTGGGCGACTGGTCCCACATGGGGTTACCCACAAGAATCAAATTGTCAGAATGCTTTCGAATGGTCGCGACGACGGTATCGCCATAAGCCTTCACCTGCTCCCAGACAATTCTGGTAGGCTCATTAAAAATTTCAAAAATCACATTGTTATACTGGCCGTATTTTTGAGCCATTTCGTCGAAGAAGGCGATAGCATCACTCAACTGCTTATGCGCACTATGGGAATGCCAGTCGATAATTACATAGATGTCATTCTTTATGGCCGCCTTAACAGCCTGATCGATCAATTCGCGCTGAGCATCCGGATCCAGCAAAAATCCCAATGTCCCGCCCCAATTTTCTTCGGTACCAATGGCGGCACGAATCACTTCGATTTTCATGTCGTTCACCATGGTCGTAATGCCGGTATCGGAATAAAACTTTGTAGCGGGTTTCAAAAGGCTCCAGTAAAGGCTCATGCCTCGTACCTGAACTTCGTTACCATCAGACACGCCCTTGCAACTGCCGTATATTCGGCCCTTGCCCTCGGAATTCACTCCGGCAATCAGCCTTCCATACTGACTGACAGGGCCGATTCTTTCGCCAATAGGTTCATCCAGCTTTTCATAGGAGACTTCAGTAACGTTCTCTCCGTTACAGCCCCATAAAGTCAGAATTCCAGCTAAAAACAGCCCTGATAAGCGCAGTAGTGACATTAATTTACTCCGTCGTTTTTTCCAAAGTTAAACTTCTCCTCTCGATTATGCACCAAAATTCTTGAAGTTTTTGTATACGCCTGTTCCCAAAAAAATGATTTATTCTTAATAAGGTTCGTCATGATTTGTTTATGTTGAAGACATGAATATGAAAATGTCTCTTCTTATCGCCACTTTAGGCACCGTTGTAAATCTTTACGCCCAGGAAGCCACTCCTAGCGCAACCGTATCTGACACAACAGCAGCACCTGCCGCTGAACAAAATGCAGCCGCCATCGCGGAAGCTCCCGCCTCTAGCGAAGCCCCCGCTGCAGCAGAAGCAGCCCCCGCAGAAGAGGTCAAGGCAGAAGAAACCGCTGCCGTAAACCCTGAAAAGAGTGCCGAAGAAACGGCCACGGCAGAAACCTCCACTCCCGCAACAAACGAGACTGCCCCTGCCGCAAATGAGACAACCCCCGCAGAAGCCGCTGACGAAACTGCTCGCGAAACTGCTCGCGAAACTGCAGAAAATGTACCCGCAGCCGAAACCACCCCAGAGCAGGTCGCTGTAGCCGACACCGCAACCACCAGCGATTCCGTGGCAGTCCCCCAGGATTCCACCGCTCCCATTCAGGAACCTGCACAAACCGCAGAAAAGCCCACCAAGGGCCCCCTGGATGTCTTGCATGCCAATATTTATAATGCTGTAGGTAACGAAGCCGCAGCCGCAACCATCGGCGGAAATATAGCCGCACCCCGCAAGATGTACGGAATCAAGGGACTGTACCTTGAACCCACCAACGAAAGGGCTGCACTGGCCTTCGGAAATACCACCACATACTTCCTCGCCTTCGACAATTCCCAGAGCATGGGATTACTCACCGCCGGTGTGGCATTCCAGAAGTTCGGCGTTTCCGTTGACGGATCCTTCGGCAAACAGTGGAACGATGCAGAATATCCCATTACCGAACAAAATGAAAAAATCACCTATGGCGGCTCCAGCATCGGCGCAACAGCCTCATTGCAGGTCGGTTCCTTCGACATCGTCGCAAGCGGCCACTACGTAAAACCCGAATCCGAAGGATACAGCGCAGACCCCTTCAATAAATGGGAACAGAACATCTGGGACGCTACCGGAAAGCTAGCCCTTTCTTACTCCGGTGAAGAAGTCTTCTGGACTTTCGGAGTGGAAGGTTTGCGCCATAGCTTTACCACCGACACCAAGGTCACCGTGGAAGAAGTCATCAAGGGCGAAAAGAATCACGTCATTACCAAGAGCTCCGTCTCCGATACCTCTTCACGAATCGAGTTCAAGCCTACATTCAACATTGGCGCAGCTGTCCTCAAGGCTGAAGATGCCCGCATCTATCTTGGCGTCAACACCCGATTCCCCTTCGCCATCTACGATGAAATCGAAAACATCATGGATAGCCATACAAGATTCAGCGCATTCGTCACACCTAACATTTTTGGCGAAGTCGCATTGAATCAGCATATGATGATTTTCGGCGGCGCAAATCTTGACTGGAACGTATTCTCCTACGAAAAGTACGAACTGGCTGATTTTGTCGCAACCAGCAGAACCACATTCGCCAACACGACCACAGTCAACCTGGGCTCCCGTTTTGAATATGGCCGTGTTGCCGCAGAACTTGCATTCACAAAGCAGTTCCTGCAGAACCCCTTCGGCAGCTTCTCTACCACCGACGGGTTCGCTGTTGACCTAGGCCTATTCGTTAACTTCTAGTGAAATTTTCTCCCATCATGAAAGTCTGCAGAAATGCAGGCTTTTTTTGTTGTAATTGAAAATCTTTTTATTATTTTCAATGGAAAGAGGAAATTTCTATGCGTAAAAATCTTGGTGCCAAACCCTATCTTTATCCCCAGCCCGTATTGGTTATCGGAACCTACAACGAAGACGGTACGCCCAACGCCATGGTGGCTGCATGGGGTTCCGTCAGCGACATGAACCAGGTCGCCATCTACGTAGCCAACAGCCATAAGACCATGGACAACATCAAGGCACGCAAGTGCTTTACCGTTAGCATGGCCACCGCCGAAAACATCAAGGAAATTGATTTCCTTGGACTTAACTCCGGCCACAAAGTTGCAGACAAGTTTGAAAAATCCGGACTTACCGCCGTCAAGAGCAAGAACGTCGACGCGCCCCTCATTGCAGAACTGCCCCTCACCCTGGAATGCAAGATGGTAAGCTACGCCGAAGAACCGGAACTGCTTTTAGGCGAAGTGGTGAACGTTACCGCTGACGAATCCATCCTCGACGCCGAAGAAAAAATCGACATCAAAAAACTGAACCCCATCTGCTACGATACGGCAGGACATGGTTACTATGCCATCGGCGAAAAGGTTGGCAACGCCTTCTCCGACGGAAAAAACATCAAGTAATCATTTCGCAGGCGAATAAAATTCCGGCCAGCGGCACGATAAAAATCCACACGCCCCGGAAATAATTTTTTAGGTCCGCGTCACTCATGGTAGAATGATCTACCAGCGAAACAAACAGATACCAAAGCCCTATATAGCCCCACCAAGTGTGGGGCGTTTTTATGATATACTGCAAAAGGAAATAGCCAACGGTAAATCCTACCACAGTAGGAGCCACCGCAATCAAGGCATGCTGAACCATCTGCATGGGGAACGGCCCCCGGGCACAATAACTCACATGCCCTAGGCAACCATCCTTGTTTTCGAACATGCATACATCCGTCACCTTGGCCCCGGTAACGACCGCCAAAATCAAGTGCGACGTCTCATGAATAAAAGTCCCCGGGAAGGTCACGAAATTCACAAAGGCATACGCAAAATTCACGCTGATCATTCCGAGCAATTTTATCTGGAGACGCTCCAAGGCATATAAGGCAAAACCCGCAACAACCGGCACAAAGATAATGGCAACCGCCACCATAAAGCTGACTGCGGCGACGGCACCCGCCTCGTGGCCCCAGCCAAACCAGGAAATAATTTGATGCATCGAGGGTACGTTAAACATAAAAAACCGGAAGCCTAAATATCCAACAGGAAATCTTCCCTATGCAAATTGTTTTCGCGATACGGTTCTTCATCAGGGTAGCCAACAGGATTGCAAAGCAGCAAATGATTTTTTCCGAGGCTGTCCCGAACTACCTTCTTGATGGCGGAATGGGTGTGTCCCGCCTGCCAGATGGAACCATCATCCAGATTACTCAAGAATTTTTCACCTTGAAAATAGAAGTAGGTCGACAGCGGATCCTTCAGATACATTTCGGCCATGCCGAATTCCATGGGCAAAAAATGACTCATCATCACCTTCGGGCGGGCAGCCGTCAAACTGTCCATAATTCCCGCATAATGATTCCAGAGGGCCTCCGTATCATTGCCTTTGTAATTCCAATGGCGACCGTCAAACCAGCGGGTAGACCAGATCATCTTATACTCTTCTACAGAAGCATCGGGAACATGCTTGTAGGTAAAATCGCACATGCCCATGCACCCGGCAAAAACATCTACCGTCAAATTTTCCAGCAGGTGAAGGTTTGGAATTTTCGCAGCCTCTTCCAGGTAAAAGGTAATCTTACTTTCGGACGTAGGGAAATCTCGATCCGAACCGAAAACGCCCTCACGTTCACAAATGACATCGTGATTTCCCAGGCATACAAAAACCCGGCTGTACTTCGTCGCGATAAACTTCAGAAATTCGACGTAGGTAAAATAATTGTTGGCAATGTCCCCTGCGATACAGCAAACATCCGCCGGCAAAAAATTCCTGTCGAAAAATTCCTGAAAATAGCGATGCAGTAAAGATACGGTCCGTGTTAGGGGCGCGTAAAAATCAATATGCAAATCGCTAACGAAGAAACATTTCATAGGTGCAAATTTACATTTAAAAATTTTTCCTGTTAAGTTGCTTTTTGTTAGATTTCCTGGTCACCATGATCAAGATCCGTTCCGCAAGAATCGAAGACGCCGCCGCGCTACAGGCCATCTACAAACCCTACGTAGAAGACACCGCCATTACCTTTGAGTATGACGCCCCCACCGTAGAAGAATTTGCAGCAAGGATTGGGGGAACGCTGGAAAAGTACCCCTACCTGGTAATAGAACGAGCAGGAGCCGCCACGGGTTCCGACGAGAACAGCACAGAAATTCTAGGCTATTGCTACGCGGGAGTTTTCAAGGGACGAGCCGCCTACAATCGCAGCGTAGAAACATCCATCTACGTAAAGCTTGGCGAACATGGGAAAGGCTATGGCCGAGCCCTGTACAGCGAACTGAATCGCGAACTAAAATCTCGCGGGATTCTAAACGCCTACGCCTGCATCGCAAGCCCCAAACCAGGCAGCACCCGCCTAGATAACAGCAGCCAGAAATTTCACGAAAAGCTAGGCTACACCCTAGTAGGAACCTTCCACGATTGCGCCTACAAATTCGGGCAATGGTACAACATGATCTGGATGGAAAAGATGCTGGGGGAACATTTGTAGATTATGTTCAAGTTGGGAGGACCTATGAGGATTTTATATGCAATATTGTTATTGTGCATCAGCGGGATTGCACGCAACCTACTTGAAAATGACTTATCAACCATCGGTTTCTGCTGTTTTGGAGATTGCAAACCTGAACCAAATCAAGAAGACGTCATTGATTCCCTGGTTCCAAGCATATTCAAAAGCTTGCCCACCGTTCAAGAAAAACTGGATCACCCCAAAAACAAATTCACTCCGGTCATCGGGGTTGTCAATCACATAGAAGTGGTAGCACACTCCAGCAAGTGGAACGCCTATTCTTCCCGTTGGGACGACAACCCAGTCCTATGCATTTTTGACGACCCAGATTGGCGATCAAACCGGTCGATTGTCGTAAGCAATGTGGACAACGAAATAGCGGAGCAATTCACCGCATGGGACAACTGGCTAGATTCCACTCAAAGTGTTCTAGAACGGAGGGCTACCTTAGACCAACTGCATTCATTTTCTGATTTAAGATTTATCCGTGACTCACGCGAGGTATTAACCCAACTAATCAAAGTTGGTATAAAAGCCACCTATTCCTACGACACCAATTCTCGTTCATGGAAGGAAGCCGATACAACGGTTTACCTTTACCTGCCCGTCATCACCACCCCCTACTACGTCCCTGCAAAAAACGGGATAGAAAATTCCGTCGATTTACTTAAAAGCCTGATTCATATACCACGAAATTCAAAGAGAGTATTTTTTGGAGACGGATTTTCTCAGCAGGTTTCAACTAATCAGCCCGAGGAATTAGACCCCAACCAACTCAAGGTTCTTCCATACAAATATTCCTTCCGCATCCCGAGAAATCCCATTCCAAAATTGCATCAAGAAATCGGACACCTTATCCGGGAAAAACGCTTCAGCGAAATTTCCAAAGCTATGGATAAAATCATCAATGCAGCAGATTCCACCTACCCCATCTTTGGCTCAGCCCTTACCGATGAAGATTACAAGTGGTTGAATCTTCTTTCTGGAAACGGAATCCGATTGACTCCCTACGATACCTTAAAGTACAGGGAATCTCATAGAAGCCTCCAAGGAGTAGCGAGTAGAGCAATCTCAATACCAGAAATTTATTCCTGGTTAGATAGCGATGGTGCCTACAATGACATCCTAAAAATTGAAGATGACTTTAGCCGTATAATCGCGTTGAATGAATACGCTTTCAAAAAGCGTTCATCAGAAAATCAAAAAGAAAAAATGGCAGTTCTTATAGAAGAGAATTTGGACAAAATCCCCAATCAAGATTTAAGACATTACCTGGTGAAGCGTTACTGGAATCGAGAAGAATATGGCGGTTATTTTTCCTTTGGCATAGGGCCTGCACTTGATTTCCCCCTTGGAGGTCTATCTTCATATATCGACCCCGGAATAGGCGTATCTATGTTCATAGGCGGTGGGTATAAGCAATTTGGTGCCGAGTTCCTTATGCAAATTTTCCCCGATAAGGAGTTAAAAAAACGTCCTGAGCAAATTTCCGAAAATACAAACGACTATATCTACGACAGCTTCGTCATCGGTCTAGATCTTCACTACCGCTATCTCAATACAAAGTATTGGGAAGCCGACGCATACATCGGTCCCACCGTAAATATCAGCAGAATCATAAATATTGATTCCAACGAAAAAGATTGGCCCGTCGATCAAACGTCTGTAGGTCTAGATTTTGGCGGAACTCTAAGCTATTTTGAACTAGGTCATGTATTTGGGCTGAGGCTTCGCCTAGGCGCATCTACCGAAAACGCAACAAAAGCCTTTGATACATTTTCTCTGAAGCCCTATACCGCCCTAGAAATCATCGTCAAATACAACGCAAAAAATAAGGTTGATTTTGACTGGAGCAAGTACGGGGAATAAAATTTATCCACCTAACTGATCTTCCAGTTCCTTGATAGAGGGCAGGCAACTCTTGAAATCCTTCGGGTAAATTTTCAACAATTCAAATTCTGAGATGGCGATGGGATTGACCGAGCCCTCCAAGGAATACTGCGCAAGAACTTCGTCCTTGTCCTTGCACACCAAAATACCAAGCGTAGGCTTGTCTTCTGCGCTTTTCAACAAATGATTCACGGCCACCACGTAAGTGCTAAGCTGTCCAATGTACGCAGGTTCAAACTTCCCTGTTTTCACTTCAACAACCACATAGCAGTGCAACTTGGTGTTGTAAAAAAGCATATCAAGAAATTGTTCCGTTTCACCGACCTGCAAACGATATTCTCGCCCCATGTAGGCAAAACCGCGTCCAAGTTCCATCAGGAACATTTCAATATTCTTGAGCAGAGCGTCTTTCAATTCCCGTTCCTCAAAATCGCTACGAACTTCCACAAAGTCAAAGCAATACGGGTCTCGAGTCAATTCACGAGCCAGGTCCCCCTGCTCCTTGGGTAAAGTCGTACGGAAATTAGTAACGGCTCTACCTTCACGCTCATACAGGTCTGTATCAAGAAACGTGAGCAACATGGAACGGGACCAGTTGTTTTCAATGGTCTTTTTTACGAAGAAAAGAGCCTTTTTAGGGGAATTTTTACAAGAATCAATAATAAAGCGATGATGTCCCCAAGGGATTTTCTTCAAATCGTCCACAAGTTGTGGACGATTTCGGTTGTTCAAATCGTCAGCAAGTTGCTGACGATTTTGTCCTTCTACATAATCCTTGTACAAATCGTAGAAATACACGGCGTATTTCAGAGTCGTTGGCGAAAAACCCTTGGCATTTGGGATTTCACGGCGTAAATCATCGCTGAGCTTTTTATAGAACCCGCTGCCATAAGTATTTTGGAATTTTTTCTGCTGAATGTCGCGACCCAAGCTATAATAAAAGCCTATCAACTCGCCGTTGATAGCAATGGAAGCCTTGATTTGCGACTGGGCATAACGCTTCTTGAGTTCAGAAATCCAAGTAGCGTAAGTCTGTGGCAGATTATTTGGATTTTTTCTGGGCATAGTATCTCCTTTTTTTGAAAAAAAATTTTTTCTACAAAACAGAAAAACACCTGATTTTTTATCAGGTGTTCAGGAGACTTTTCGTAACGCTCGGGATGAACAATAGCTTTTATATAAAAATTGGCAAGGGTTACTTTGTTAAAGATTTGTAAATTCTAGAAAAGTTTTTCCAAAACTCCCGGCAGCTCGCTAAAGTCGTGAAGAACCGCAGCGGGATTCTTTGCTGAGCCGAAACCGTAGGCGGCATGGATAAAGGGAATGCCCGCAAAGTTTGCAGCAGTTTCATCGCCGAGAGTGTCGCCGATGTAGACGCAAGTTTGCGCAAATTTTTCCTGAAGGTTTCGCGCGGAACTCAGCCCATTTCGTTCACAGATAGCCTTGATGTTTTCGCCCTTGCTTTTGCCAGTGCGTCCAGACATTTCAAAGTCCTTGAAGTACTTCTGCAAATGGCAGGATTCCAGAAAAGCTTCGATGTACCCGCAGGGGCAATTGCTGACGATGAACAGTTCATATTTTTCAGCAAGCTGTTCCATGAACTTCTTTTCAAAAAATAGCGGGGCGCCATGTTCCTTTAAGTAAGCGCAATGAGCCACCGCGCACTGGCTGAAAATATCGGCGCGACGTTCTTCTGCCATGTCAGGGAAATAGATGCGACCTATTTCCTGAAGGTTCTTGCCCATCACATTTCGAAGGTCATCTTCAGAAATCACCTTGCCCGTACCGTTCTTCTGGAACACCTGATTCCATATGAGAGTCAAGGGAGCGACTGTATCCCAGAGGGTTCCATCCAAGTCAAAAATTAGGGCATTAGGCATGGCCGCAAATTTAGAAATTTATAATTGCTGCCCGATGGCGTTAAAGTCTTTGTCGTTCTTGAAAAATTTGGAATTTTCGCTTGGACGCAGACTGCTACGCTTGCCGCTACGGCTGCTGGGGAAAGCAGGCTTAATCGCCGAAGTGCCTTCGTCAGAAGAACCAGGCTTCACAGATTTCACATTGATAGAATCCGTGGAAACTACAAAGTTATCATAGCGCACGAACACATCTGTGGAGGGCGCCCAGGTGTCATCGTCTCCGCCATGGAATGTAGAGAGATAGAACTCGTCTATTTTCTGGTCCTGGAAATCACGCAAACGCAAGGTATCCAAATCTAAAGCAAGTTCTCCGTCAAACCAACTTTGCACAATACCGTTCTTGTCGCCCTTGCCTTCTGTAGTTACGGAATTCAAAACTACGCGGGTGACGACGCGATGCCATGTTCCCGGTATAAACTGCTTCTGTTTTTGAGTTCCATTCAAGTTCCATTTGGCGTCATCGCCATAGGTACTCGCCTGATCCACAAAGTACAGATACTGCACCACAGCTCCATTTGCACGCCACATGATGCGGGCGCTCCAGCCGTCACCTACAGAGGGGCGATTTCCGCCAGTATAACATTCACCGCCACAAAGTCCCGGCAGCTTTCCACCTTTCACAAATTCAAAACCAGGCTCGAACTGAATATCGTACGCCACCCACATTTCTTCTGCAGAAACGTTGAGCGGCTGCTTCACCTGCCCGGCGCAGGCGGGGCGCTCGCCCTCGTCATTGGGCCCTACGCAACCCTTTGGGTACTTCAGCTGCAGAACCATCCCGTGCTCTTCATCGTCCTGCACAATCTTTGCATTCTGGCCCCCATTCTGCTCCATGGCATACCAACTGGAAACGCCCGCCTTTTTAGGGAAGTCCTCCTGGGCCATCTTATTGGTGTACAGGCCGACAGCACGATTTTCAAAATCCGCAGAAAACACCACATCGGCAAGAACTGACGTAGCGAAAGACAAGATAAATAGACTGATTCCACTGACAAATCTCATAACGCATCTCTATTGCGAAGACTCACTCCCCTGAAAATACAATCTTTTCGAGGGAAGTGATCCCGCAGATTCAATGAAGCGCAATGCTACTTCGTCAAATATTCTGCAAAATTGAAGCTGTTCAACGAATCAAGCATTATTCCTTCGGGATAATCCTCCATGTTGAACCTCTTCAGCTCCTCCCGGCAAACTCCTGCAAATTCCTGGGCCAGATTATTAAGAATCTTTTCCGCCTTTGCTACAGGCACCACACCCGCACACTCATAATTCATGAAGAAGTCTTCGGATTTGGCGAAAGTTTCAGTTGCCCTGGCTACAGAGCAATCCCCTTCAGACACCATCTCGCCACCAATCCCTTCGCATTTTTCCTGGAAGAAAAGACTATCCCGCTGGCAATGATCCTCGAACAACTCCATGGTCTCGTATACACTGACACCGAGGTAGACCAATTCCGGATTTTTCACATCATTCACAAATTCTTCATTCTCTGTATACAGAAAGTTTACGGATACGGAAAACTGCAACTCGCCTCGACCTATACCGGCGTTATGGTAGTCCAGCCAATAGTTGTTGAGACCAGGAACTTCAATAAACTCCAGTCGCTTATGGGGAAACACGTCAGCCGGACTTCCAACAAAGCACACCTTCAAATCGCCCAAACTAAAACCATACACACCCACCAGGGTATCCATACCCGCTTCGTAACTCTCCTGGAACGAACGACATCCATCCACATACTGCTTGCGATAGGCGTTCCATACAGCGGCCGTATCTATCATGTCCAGCTTCAAAATGCAGGCATGTTCCTGTTCATGGAATTGACCATGCCTGGTTTCGCAATCCTTGCCGAATTCCTCATGATATCCCGAGGTCGTGTCCAAAGAGCCTCCAGATTCCAATTCGTAGATTCGCTCCACAACAAACCAGTTCTTATCCTTTTTCACAAGTTGCATAGACTTGTCACTATAACCCTGCCCGTGAATTTCAATCTGGAGAACTTCCTTATACTCCCCATCGCTAAAATTGCGGACCTCACAAGAACCCACGCGACTTACAAAATTATAAAGGACTTCGTATTCCGGACCATCATGCCTAATGCAGGGGAACGAATCCGCGTCTCCTTCAAAATACTCCTTTTCAGCATCATCCATCTCCACAAAGGAATACTTATCGGCATTTGGAAGTTCGGCGGATCCACCCGCCACTTTTTCGCTGGAACAGGCACAGAGCATAGACAACAGAGCGCCATAGATATACTTCTTCATTTTTCACCTCCTATTGTATTGCGGGTCAGCGGAAAAAACTGCAGGTTCAAATGATAGACCTGTTCAGCAGAATTCTTCTCGGTGGCAATGGCCACCACCTTTCTCCGCAATTCCTCTATTTCACCAACAATTTTTTCGTAGTCCTCTCGGTCGATACCCACGGTGACACCCGAAATATTGCGTTCTTCAACAGAGACCTTGTCCATGGACTCCTTGGCAAAGTCACTCATTTGCTTATGCATGGAGCGCACCAGCATAGGTAGGGCCGCAGCCGATGCTGCCACAGACTTGTTGGTCTGGCGATAACCTTCCCCATCCTTCTCCAAGAACCCCGCTTTAACCAGGAAACTCAAAGTCTCGCTAACCTCGGCGGCTGTGATGGACGGTATGCACATTTTGGCCATTTCCAAAGGCTTCGCCCCTGGCATCATGGGAGCCAGTTCCCGGATCACGGTATTTTTCCAGGATTCATAAAATGCGTAAGCCTCCCCTTCCAGCAGGCGCACCCTATGGGCTCCAGCGATATCGCACATTTCCTTGTAGGCATTCTTTTTATCGGAATCCTTCTTGGCTTGGCTGAACATCACCAGGGAACGGAAGTACACACGTTCAATCCCTACGAAACCCATGACGGATGCCACACGCTCCACACTGAGGGGAGAAAGACCGCTCTTACCTTCGCACACCAGCTTGATGAAATTCGGCGAACTGAAACCAGCCCGCTTGGCAAATTCCCGCCAGGTGAAAGCGCCGGTCCTTTTGCGGTCTTCGTAGAAGTCCTGCATGTACTGACGGTAGTCCTCGTATTCAATTATGGATTTCAGCATGACGATAAATTAACTTCGTTATTTTACCTCGTCAATAAAAAAATTATACAAAATTAGTCTTTTTACACAAAATTCACGCTTTTTATAGCTTCTATACAAAAAATTAAAGTTTTACTATACAACAGTATTCACCATATAGGTGTTCAAGGCAAGCTCAATGCCCTTTTGAGTTTGACAAGCCGTTTTAAATTTGAGTACCTTTGAGAAATGCCTAAACGTACTGGTGTAGCAGACCTGCCTCTGCGCCAAGGTGGACAACACTGCCGTACAGGATGGGTTCCAGCTTTACCAGCATAATTTCATTGTGACCGATGAAGGCGACTGGGCGGTGGTTCAGCAGGGCTATTGCGAAAATTCCACAAGCAAGGTTCATAAGGTCCCTCAACAAGAAATGTGGACTCTATTGAAAATATATTTTTGGACCATGGCGTGATTTAATAAGAGGATAAATCATGCTTTCATATTCATTGTTAAATGATTTCCAAACCGAGTGTCGCAAAAACATGTTTACATGTTTTTATGACCGAGGTGCAGAATCAAAATGACGAAGTCATTTCATTCCAGAATCGAGGAAAAAACAATGTCTAGAGTCCATTACAATGAAGAAATGAAGCTGCAAACGGTCAAACTCGTCCTGAAAGGCGAAAAGTCTACAAGCCGAGAGTCGCGACAAAGAATCGTGAATTGGAACGGAAACTTAAACAACGTGAAAAGGAACTTGCCGAAGAAAAGTCCGCAAGTCGAATATCATAAAATAAACTTTTTTCATTAATTCACCTCCTAATGGTCATTGAATACAAACTATTTTTTCTTATTCAACAACAAAAAACATCGTTTGGCGCGCAAATATAAAAACATTTTTAATTGCATACAACTTAAAAAAAGATCGTTTTATTCATGATGCTTCAAAAGCGTTAGACAATTTGTTATCTTTTCACGAAAATCAAACATGCCATCTATTATGAAAAATCTTCTTTCAGTTGTCCTTATTCTTCTCACACATACTATTGCGCAGGCCGGATCTATCAGGAATGCCGATATTACAATCTGCGAAGTCATTAGTCATGCAGGTTTCGCAATAGTTGACGAAAAAACATTCAATGAAGCATTCAGTTATCTAAAAGATTCGTCCTTTACACAACTGAGTTTCACAGTAAATGTAAGTGGAATGATAGACTCTGTATACGAAAAGTATGATCGTGTACATGATATGAACAACACAACTACATCTGTTCCTATAATAGGAATCGTTGATCACAAAGTCACAACCGTAAAGGCTGTAAAACTGAAGAATAGCAAGCTAACCTTGCCCAAAGGCAACGATTCAACAATGGTAAGGCGATTTAAGTCGGACCTTGTCTTTATTCCCAGTAAAATATCCGTTACGCCAGGTGACATCATTGATATTAAAAATTACGGCGCTCTACTGAACGACACTTGTTACGTAGGAGAAACAACACAGCAAAAGGCGCTCGTTTACGGAGAATACTCTCTATCGTCCACACCATCTTCCCTACCAGCCAACAGTCATAAAAAAACAGCTAAGGTTATTTTGCATCACAATCGTGACGCCCAAGGCAAATTTTCAAAAAACGACTCCAAGTATTCAGTAAAGTTTTAACACCATTTTTTAGGAGGATAAATGATCAATGTAAGTAAAATAATTGCCACCTTTTTTTCGCAATTGGCGTAGCTGTCGCATCCGAAAGTTTTGGCGGCATCGGCATTTCGTTTCAAAAAGAGAATGACGGCATCAAAATAGTTGACATTATTCCCAATACACCTGCAGCAGAAAGCAATCTCCAGGTCAGCGACCGGATTATAGCCATTGATGGAATTTCCTTAAAGGGAAAATCCAGCGAAGAAGCAAAACTTATGCTTCGCGGTCCCAAGAACAAGCCCATTGAAGTGACCTATGTCAATAACGGTGAAACCTACTCTACAGTTCTCTCTCGCATTCAAATTACCGTCAAGCCACTGAAAAACATTGAAGACTGGTACGACGGAAAAGAACAATTCAGCACCCACGAAGTCAAGGCCTTTGCTTCCTCTACGGAAAATGACAAGGAACTCCTGGCAGTCCTAAAGAAAGGATCGGTACTCCAGACGGAGGAATCAACTTCTGCAGACAATTTAGATGGCGTATACATCGAAAAGGCCCCAAAAGACGCACCTAAAAACAACAGAAGCGATATAACTAGGCCAGCAGCAAATAGAACTCAAACGCAACACTATCGCAACATCAACGGCGAAATTGTGAAAAAAGAGACTAAGCACTCCGTAAAGTTTTAATTCCCCGAGAGATTATTTCCAGCGGGAATAGCGTTCTCAACACAAAAAGAGCTAGGCTTCTTGGCTTAGCTCTTTTCATACAGTTTCGTCGGGTTAGTTGCGGACGCAACGGACGGAATAACCGTAGTCCTGTGGAGAGGTGGCATCAAGGGTCAGTTCAAGTGCAAATTCTCCCAAAACCGTCTAAATGTAAACTTGGGGCAACATTTGGGTAGGATTTAAACATTGAGGGTAAACAAAGTCAATTGGCTTGACACAGCCCCTTCTTTAGTGTACATTTGTATATATGAAAGAAGTCCGTCCTGAAGACAATTCCATATTGCTGTACAAAGATGAAAACGGCAAGACAAATGTATCTGTCCGTTTTGCAGATGAAGATGTCTGGGTGACTCAGGTCCAGCTTGCGGAGCTCTACGAGACGACGCAACAAAACGTTAGTCTCCATATCGACAATATTTATAAGGACGGCGAATTGCCTCGCGAGTCAACTCACAAGGATTTCTTGTTAGTTCGGCAAGAAGGCAAGCGGAATGTTCAACGCGAAATTGCACACTACAATCTCGATATCATCATTGCCATCGGTTACCGCGTGCAATCTCCAGTGGCGACTCGATTCAGGACATGGGCCACAACGCGTCTGCACGAATTTATCCAAAAGGGTTTTGCGCTAGATGACGAACGATTGAAAAATGGCCGCAACCGCTATTTCAAGGAACTACTCCAGCGCATTCGCGACATCCGTTCCTCTGAACGAAATTTTTATCAGCAGGTGACAGACATTTACGCCACCGCCGTAGACTATGATCCCCGTAAAAAGATCACGCTGGATTTTTTTGCAACCGTGCAGAACAAATTGCACTATGCCGTTCACGAGCATACAGCCGCAGAACTGATTTACGAACGTGTGGATAGCGAAAAACCGTTTGTCGGCATGACTAACTTCAAGGGAAATTACGTTACCGAAGAAGATGTAAAAATCGCCAAGAATTATTTATCTGAAAAAGAATTACAACGTTTGAACCTGATGGTTTCTCAGTTCCTGGATTTTGCAGAATTGCAGGCCCTTGACGAAAAGCAAATGCGCATGCAGGACTGGATAGACGCCCTGGACAACCAGATTGTCATGAGCCAGAGAAAATTACTCGAGGGCAATGGTAAGATTTCTCACGAAGATGCCATGGAAAAAGCTGAACGCGAATACAAGCTCTTCAAGCGAAAGGAACTTGCAAATCTGAAAAGCGACTTTGACAACTTTTTGGAACTTCGCGAAAAGATTGCCTCTTATAAAGCATAGGAAACTTTAGCAGCACACAACCCAAACCTCAATAACTTATCATGCCTAAGCGTACTGGTGTTGCAGACTTGCCTTTGCATACGGGGACTGTTCCCCGTTGGCTCGCAGACCGTATGCGTGATTTGGGCAGACTCATTGCCGAATCCATTGTGGAGAATTACGGCAAGAAGGAATTCCTGGTTCGCCTAAGTGACCCGCTGTGGTTTCAGTCCTTCGGGGCGGTCATGGGAATGGACTGGCATTCCTCGGGAATTACCACCAGCGTGATGTACGCCCTGAAGCGTGGGCTGAACCCGATTGCAAGGGATCTTGGGATTTATGTGTGCGGCGGCCGCGGAAAGTTTTCGCGGGAGACTCCTACGGAACTGCTGCAGATTGCAGACCAGACCGGCGTGGACGGGAATTACCTGAAGCGCACCAGCTGTCTTTGCGCCAAGGTGGACAACACCGCGGTGCAAGACGGATTCCAGCTTTATCAGCATAATTTTATCGTGACGGATGAGGGCGACTGGGCGGTGGTTCAGCAGGGCATGAATACGGACGCCCGGGCTGCAAGACGTTACCACTGGTGTTCTTCTAACTTGCGTTCTTTTGTAGAAGAACCCCACGCAGGCGTGGTGGGCGAAAACCGCGGGCAGATTCTGAACTTGACTCATCAGGAAGCAGGCATTACCCGCAACTCCATTCTGGAACTGACTCACGAAAATCCCGACAGGATGATGCGCGAAATTCGTCAGATGGTAACCCCTAGCTCTTCTATGGTGGTGTCGCCACAGATGGATTTATTTGCGCCCATTGTCGCGCCGGATGGTACGCCGGTCCGCCTCGGTTCCCGAGATCCCATTATCGCAAATTCTTCCCGGGATTGCATTATGCCCAACCGCCATGAAGTCCGCGCAGAAGATGTGGACCTGAAGCGCCTTGGGGGCGTACTTGCAACCGCCTACGAATCCGACCCCAAGGATTTTGAAAGTCTGCTGTTAACACCGGGACTTGGCCCCCGCACTTTGCAATCCCTCACTCTCGTCAGCGAAGTGATTAACGGAACTCCTTCCCGCTTTAGGGACCCTGCCCGCTATTCCTTCGCCCACGGTGGCAAGGATGGGCACCCCTTCCCTGTTCCCACCCGCGTTTACGACGAATCCATTCGCGTTCTGAAAGGCGCTATTGAAAAGGCGAAAATCGGCGATCGAGATAAAATGGATTGCCTCAACCGCCTTCACGCCACCCAGCTGGCCATCGAAAAAGACTGCGAACCCCTCGCCGACTTCGATAAAACTCTGGAGCATGAAAAATCCCACTCGCAAGAGTGGGGCGGAAGAACGGTTTAAGGCCTATTTCCATTCAATTGAAATCTTTCTCTTTTTGACAGCACAATCTGTCAAATAAGAATCAATCAAAGTCTGATAAGGAATGCCCTGATCCTTTGACATTTTCTTGAAATACTCAATGGTTGAAGAATTCAACCGAATGGTAATTTGTTTTTTTAATGCAGCCGCATAAGGATTTCTTACAGCCTTCATTTTTTCAAAATCATACTCTTTCTTCATGGTTCATCTCCTTTACGCGCATTCCAATAATACTGAAACTCTTTCTTCGTCGCTTTCCGGGCACTAATGATGCGATTGACAATCAAATCATCATCACCATTAACACGTTCCGTATAGACAACAATCAAGGTTCTTAGTTCAGAAGACAATCCTATAAGAATAGAACGATCTTCATCTTTTGAATGTTCTACATCAAAGAAAACTCTAGCATGATCATCTTCAAAGCAACTCTTGGCTTCTTCAAAAGATACGCCATGCTTTTTCCGATTTATCTCATTCTTCTTTTCATCCCACTCGAAATCTATTTCCATAATAGACCTCGATGTATAACTACAATATAATTACATTCAAAAATAAACGCAAGTGCCTGCAATGCGATTGCGGACGCATTTAACTCAATTCTGAGTATTTTCACTTTTTTCCTGAAGAACGCATTTCCCTTTGAGATTGATCTCTTGTGCCCTTGTCGAGGACGGACAGCACTTAGGAATTTATTCCTTAGTGCGCATGATCCCCTTTAG
Organism: Fibrobacter sp. UWH5; assembly: GCF_900142505.1. Taxonomy (NCBI): domain Bacteria; kingdom Pseudomonadati; phylum Fibrobacterota; class Fibrobacteria; order Fibrobacterales; family Fibrobacteraceae; genus Fibrobacter; species Fibrobacter sp. UWH5. Next base: position 39,832 of record NZ_FRBB01000020.1, read on the forward strand.
GGGAGATATAAAAAAAGATCCCACTCCCAAGAGTGGGGCGGAAGAACGGTTTAAGGAGCGTTCTAGATTTTTTCGTCAGGGGCTTGTCCGTCGTGGGCAAGCCATTTGCATTCCGTCAATTCCATATCCGTAAAGGTCGCCTTGAAGGAAGAATCCTCGGGACTGCAAGCGTAAATGCCAAACTGAATTTCATCGGTTGCCTTCCACATGTGGCAAATTCTCATTTGCGTGAAGTTGGAGCCGTCTTCGGAACATTCAATGCAGAAATCATTTTCGCGACGGCTGAAGCGATACCACATGGACTTGATATCGGCACGGATCGCAGTTGTAGCCCAGTCCGAATATCCCATGTTGGTAGCAACACTTCCAAGATGCTGAAACTTTTCATTCTCGTATTCGATGGAAGCCTTCAACCAGTTTTCGCTATCCAGATACATGGCCACGCCGCACTGATCAAAGCGACGCTTGCTTTCAAACGAAGTTTTAACCACAAAGGAAAAGAACTTTTCCGCTGTCTTTATTTGAAGAACCGGAGCGTTGTCATTACGGAAATGATAATACGTTCTCTGCCATAAATCCGTGTGCGGTTCCGTAACGATTTCGACGGAATCGTCGGTAATGATAAATTTTTTCGGAGCCCGAGTCCAGAACCAATCCTTGGCATTAATTTTCATTATTCATCCTTCACACAGCGAACGGATAGTCCGAAGTTCTTTGCATAAGGATAAACGGAAGCATCCTTGCGGCCAGCCATCATGTGGACGCCGATTGCTTTTTTGCTGGGCGCGGCATCACCATCCTGCAAGTTTGTGCCATCCTGCGACACACCCTCTTCCGTGGCGCTCCACAGATAAGCGTACATTGTCTGGCGATCGAAGCGACCGCGGTAATCGCGGAAACCCGAGGGCGTTGCGTTAAAGCAGTACTCGTCGGAACCGTTGCCGTAATGGCTCCAGCCTTCAGCGGATTTCAACTTGACGCCTGCGGAGTCCCGACCGCCTACGTCTGCGAAAAGCTGTTCAAATTCTGCGGCCGTGGGCAGGTGCCAACCGGCGGGGCAGACGTTCTTCGCCACATCCCAAGTATAAAAACGACCGTACTTGCGACAGTCGTAATTGAAACGTGTATAGCACCAACTTTCTTCCGCGGCAAAGCTCAGGTTCTCCGCCATCCAAACCTGGGAACCAATTTTTACCGTCCTGTATTCCTGATTATCTCGGGAATCTTTTAAGATGTCCTGCGCAAATACTTGCAAACTCATCAGAAGGAATACAAATATGCCAAAGCGAAATTTTATCATCAGATATTAAAATAAAAAAAGCCGATGCCGATTTTCATCGGCATGACTTCAATCATCAGGAACATGAGCTTTTATCAACGATTCAATCGGACCGTTCGCCTAATTCCATCAGCGGATTGCAGCAGGTAAACGCCCTTGTTATACCCAGCAGTCTTTAGGCTCGTTTCAAAAGCGGCGCCATCCACGCGGACACTGCCAAGGACCTTGCCCATCAAATCAAAGACTCGGTAATTCTTGGAAGCAGCATTCATTGCATAGCTACGGATAATTCCAACACTGGAATCAGGAGGAGTGATGGGGTCACCGGATACAGCGAACGTAATATAATCAATATCCATCCAGCTTCCCGTTACCGTGAATCGCAAGACATGTTCACCTTCGCTGAGATTCACGCCACTGGCCGCGTTAACATTATTGAAATCATCGTAGTTGTCTTTGCCCTCATTCTTGGGGACCGCAATGGATTCCGTAATGTCCTTGCCATCCATGGAAAGCTTGAAACTGGAAGTATTGTTGGCGGAAGCTACGGAAGCAAATACATCGTACTTGCCGGTTTCTGCAACCTTCACCGTGTATTCCAGCCATTCCCCTTCCTGGTTGTAGCCCACCACAACCTTGTCGCCTTTCTTATAAAGGTCAACGCCAGTATCCTTGCGGTAACCGCTGTCGCCGTGATTTTCAGAATCGTTATCCTTGTAGGAATCGTTACCGGAACCTACGCCGGGAATGTCAAAATCTTCCGCCTGGATTCTTCCGGGAATAGTCGCCGCCACACCTTTAAACGGCTGCTGAGGCATTGGCTCGACAGGAGCACGGTTCATATGTTCCAGCATCACCTTAGCGTAACGCTTGCCAAATTCAATGTAACCGTCGCGGTTAAAATGATAGCTATCGCCAGCGCTTCCAAGACCAGATGAAGAAACCGGCCAGGCATTATCCATCACCTTGGTAATACGCTGCACCTGGCTTGTGCTAAAGCCCCTGCAGCAACCATCTTCACGCATTTCGCCAGCCAGCAGCGGCACGGTGTCGGAACTGAGTCCAAGATCGGTCAGCATATCGTCGCGAATTTTCTTGAGGTCTTCGGCCCAATGGTTATTGTTCCAGTCCGATTCGCCCTGATGTACAATAATGCCCTTGATGACACCATCCTTCTGGGCAATCTTTGCAAGGTCGATAATTCGCTTGTACAAATTGCTATCGTAAGCCTTGGCCCAGTTAATAATCCAGTTTTCCTTTTGACGATCAGGATCTTCGAGATAAGCTTGCCAATTGTCCTTATCGAACAACTTAAGCGCAGTGCCACCCACAGCAACCGAAATAATGCCAACGGTTACGTCGGGCAGGGAATCCACCAAGGTGCGGCCAAAATAATCTGCAACAGAAATGCTGGGAGGGTTATCGCAGTTTGCCAACTGGGAAGTTGCATCGGTCCAGACACCCATGGTGCGACCCTTTGCGGGGCAATCCATAGAAGGCAAAAGTTTAAATCGCGGATAAGGCTTTGTTTCTGGTTCTGCAGCGCCTGCGGCACCCGCCATATTGGACTGGCCAAAGGCAATGTAGATGTGGAAATTCGGATCGGGTGCAGCGCTCGCCAAAGTGGCCGCCGCAGCCAAGGACAAAATCAATTTTTTCATATTGGTACCCATACAATCTTAAGATACCCTTTTGCGCCACAAAAAAGCCCATATATACGGAACTTCTCCTGGACAAATTATCCACGAGGTCCGGCACTTTTTCAAGGGACATATTTTTTATCATTGTGCAGGATGAAAATTTCAGTTCTTATAGACAATCGTAAATTTTCGGGAAATCCAGGTGCCAAAACCGAAGTCTGTTCCTGCGACGCATTGACGCCGGAATGGGGACTCTCCGCATTCATTGAATTCAATGGTCATCGAATTCTTTTGGATACCGGAGCGTCAGCAAACTTTGCAGAAAACGCAACTGCACTGGGAGTAGATTTAAGCACCGTTGACGCAGGCGTTCTAAGCCACGCCCATTATGACCACGCCGGTGGCATGGAAGATTTTTTCAAGGCAAATGACCACGCCTGTTTTTACCTGCGGGAAGGTGCCGGCGAAAACTGCTACAGCAGGCATAAATTCCTCAAGCTGTTTTCCTATCAGAAATACATCGGCATACACCGCGGCTGGCTCAAGCGCTACGCAGACCGCATCAAGTTCGTTGGCAGTTCCTCTCGCGAAGCCGCGAGTAGTCCCACGGAAATCCTGCCGGGCGTTTTTCTGATAGGTCACAACGACACAATATTCAGCGCAGAAAGCCGCGCCGCAATCGCCGCCCGCAACGGCCTTTCCATCAAGCTGAACGGCAAGTACCTTCCCGACAGTTTTGACCACGAGCAAAGCCTCGTCTTTGACACCCCCGCAGGATTGTTCATCATGAACAGCTGCAGCCACGGCGGTGCCGACAACATCGTCAAGGAAATCCAGCTGGCCTTCCCCAACAAAAAGATTTACGCCATCCTGGGCGGGTTCCATCTTTACAAGACTCCCGATTCCCGCGTACGCGACTTTGCCAACCGCCTCCGTGAACTGGATGTCCAGAAAATTTATACAGGCCACTGCACTGGCGATCGCGCCTACGAAATTTTAAAGGGCGTTCTCGGAGACCGCGCAGAGCAAATGTACACGGGTTTGGAAATAGAAATTTAGCCTTTCGGCTACACTCAAGGATATGGATCCTTCACTACGTTCAGGATGACGATTTTAAACAAGTAATCAAAAACAATACTATCTTATTGAACATGAAAAACGAAAGTATTTCCCTCGAAAATCTTGAAAACATCAAGGGCAATCCCAAGGCCCTTTTGCCTATCGCCATCTTCCTAGTGCTTTATCTTGGACTTGGCATCACCTTTGAATACGTCCTGAAGGTCCCCATGGGCTTCTACAACATCCCCATTGTAGCAGCGTTCCTCATTGCCATTTTTGTGGCTTGCATTCAGAACCGCAAGTTGAATTTTGACAAGAAGATGAACGTGATGGCAGGCGCTTTAGGCGACCGCAACATTTTCCTCATGATTCTGGTGTTCCTGTGCGCCGGTATCTTCGCAGGAATTCTTGGGCGTTCCAGCGCCAGCGCGGCAGCTTACTTGCTTTTGGATTTCATTCCTGCGCAATTTGCAGTCGTCGTCCTATTCGTGGTAGCAGCATTCGTCTCTACCGCCATGGGAACGTCCGTCGGCACCATCGCAGTGGTCTCCCCCATCGCCATTGAAGTGGCAGGAGCCGCAGGATTCGGCATTCCCTTCTGTGTGGCGTCCGTCATTGGCGGCGCCATGTTCGGCGATAACTTGAGCTTTATTTCTGACACCACCATCGCAGCCACCTCCACACAGGGCTGCAAGATGAAGGATAAGTTCAAGGTGAATTTCTGGATCGCCTTGCCTGCCGCCTTGGCAGCCATCGTGATTATTACAGCCATCTCCTTCGCCACCGACGCCAAGGAAGTTGTTTCCGCAGACTACAAGCTGATCCAGCTGATGCCCTACGTTCTTGTTCTGGCATTGGCTTTGACTGGCATCAACGTGTTTGCTGTTTTGCTGGTGGGCATCGTCGCCGCAGCCGCCATTATGGTAGGTAGTGGTAACCTGAATTTCGTAGGTCTGCTAGGTAACATCGGCAATGGAATTTCCGGCATGTACGAAACCATCATGGTAGCCGTTTTGGTCAGCGCCCTCTGCGGACTTATCCGCATTCACGGTGGCTTTGCCGCATTGCTGGATTTCATTCACAAGGTATTTAAGGGTCACAAAAGCGGTCAGCTGGGCGTCGGCCTTCTGGTAAGCGCCATGGACGTAGCCACTGCCAACAACACCGTAGCCATCGTCATGGCGGCTCCCATCGCCAAGCAGATGAGCGACGAATACAGAATCTCCCCGCAAAAGACCGCCTCCCTCCTGGACATTTTCGGATGCATTTTGCAAGGTCTGCTCCCCTACGGTGCCCAGATGCTGGTAGCCCTTTCCGCCATCGCATCGGCAGCAACCGCAAATACCGCAGCCGGCGCAGTGGTCAACGGTGTCGAAGCAGTGGTCAACGGTGTCGAAGCGGTGAACGTCAGCGCCTTCGACATCATCCCCTACATGTTCTATCCCTTCCTGCTCTTGATCAGTGTGCTGGCCTTTATCGCCATCTCCCCCAAGAGAAAGAAGAATGTCTAAGGCCGCTTTTCGCGCGATCCTGGCAATTCCACATTGGAATAGCGATTTGCAGCACTCCCCCTTGCGTCCACGAACATTCTGCCGTATATTATAGACATAGACCGGATGTTAACCGGAACGCGGGGCCTGCGGGACCTGCTGAGATAGAAACGAGTCGGCCCTTCGGCGCCGACCGTTTTTTTTGGGACTTTTTTCAAAAATAGGTTACTAAACAAGCGTTTTAATACGATTTAGTAACCCCAATTTTAGTTTATTCAAAATGAGAACCACATTCACGAGCTATTTTACAAGGTGCACAGGTTACTACTATCTATTTTTTATCCTTTTTAGTAACCCCAAAAACGTATTTTTCCTCATCAAAGTAGATAAAATAATTAATTTATACAAAATAAAGGTTACTAAATGAACTTTTCTTGCCCATTTAGTAACCTCAAAATGAAAATCTGACTTTTTAAAATCGCTTTTCGAATTTAGCGAATGGCACGAAGCCTTGTTCCCTCGCGGGGCTATTTCTTCTTGGACTTTTTCTTGGCGGCCTTCACATTGGCGAGAGCGGCTTTCAAGGCTTCCTTTTCGGCCTGCTGTTCTTCGGGAGTGGGCTTGGTATCTTCAACCAGACGGTCGGCCCATTCATCCCAGAAGCGGCAACGTTCGCCGTCCAATTTCATCTTGGCGAATTTGACGGGTTCCGTTTCTACAGCCAGAGTTACAACAGATTCCTTGTAAGCCTGCGGGAGGCCAGAAACGTGAGCCATGCGCTGCTTCAGTTCCGCCACAGTAGCGTCAAGAATTTCTACGCCAAAGCGACGTTCAATGTAACGGCGGGTAATGAAGCCCATAGACATAAAGTAGTCGCCCTGGTTTCCTTCGGCAAGGTAATTGCGAACGCGAAGTTCCTTGAGAGCCAAGACCGCTTCTTCGTAAGGCGGCAGACGGGGAGCCGCACCCTGCTTGCGTAATTTCTTGTGCAGGAGCCAGCCAGCCACCACCAGCAAGATGGCACCAAGTACACCCAGCAAAATATACAGCCACTGAGGCAGGCGGGGGTCAGCCATGGGGTCTTCCACTTCCAGGATGTCCTCTTCTTCGCCGGTGGTGCGGGGAGCAACCTTCACGGCCACGGGGTCTGTATTGGTGCGCACGGTATCGCTACCCACAACAGCCAACACCTGCTGGGGAGCGATCATGAAATCGCCGCCGACAAAAGTGTTCAACGTTGCAAGCCAGGTAAATTTTGCAGTGCCCTTGGGCATACCCTCGGTAATACGTTCATTCTTCATTTCCTTCACTTCGAAGCTACCGAGATTTCCTACGAAGCTGGGCAAATCCACAATGGCGTTTTCGGGAGCGGTCACGGAGATTTCGTAATTGAACATATCACCGATAAACACCTGGGCGTTATCCACGTTGGCCTTGACACTTACATCGAAGGCGAAACTCCAGGAAGCCACAAGACATACCAGCAGGGCAATCAGCGAAAAACGACGTACCAAAATAATGTTCTTCATAAAAATTAGCGTTCCAAAACTGCGATTTCAATATTCTTCAAGGAATATACAAAATTTCGACTATGGCAAGCCAACCCCAAAATGTGGACTCGGGAAAGAAAAAGCTAGATTGAAAGAACTACGTTATGAATGGATCCGTTTTCAAGAAGCTGGCAATTGCGCTATTGGGCTGCACCCTTTTTTGGGGAGTGCCCGCCTGCGCGCAGACAGATTCTACGCAAACGGATTCCGCCCAAACAGCCACGGTCCAGACCGAGGCGGCCATTGACTCTAGCTTTCGAACCAGCGTAAACCACAACTTTACCTGGGCAGCCTTTGTACTGACTCACAAGGCGCTCCGCAATTCGGAATCCCTGCACAATTGGCCGTTCTTCCCGCTGGCAACCCCCATTGCCTGGAACAGCGATTTCCGTGCCGAAAAGGATCTGGGCAAACTGCTGACTTTGAAAGGAATGGTGGGTTCAAACCTGAGCATCATGGACCTGGGATTCAACAGCGACATTACCCTGGAAGCGATCCACTTGTTGGAGCTGGGCATATCCGCAAACATCCATTCCTCCTTCAACTACGGAAGTTACGCCACCTTCATGGGCGTATACAATGCTGAGGAAGGTGCGTTTGACAGGGATATGTTCATGACGGCTTTTTCCTACGGAATCAAATACCGAGTGGGCGCCACCATTCCCTTGATTGCCTTTTTGCCCAGGAGCAAATGGACCAGGATTGTATTGAGGCCAAACGCCAACTGGACCTTTACCAAGTACACCAATGCCGAAGAGGGTGAAATCTGGAAATGCGGTTCGGAGTATTCTGCAAACGGATACCGCTACCGGTATGGAGGAACATTAATTTATATGTTGCCATTCCAGCGATTCCCCATGCTCATGGTCAACGCCGGTGTAGGCGGATTTTTAAGGTCCACCAAATTTGACGAAGTTTACGATGGTTATGATCCCTACTTCAAGACCTTTAGCATCATGCCCATGCTGAGCATAAAGGTTAACGAAAAATGGAATGGCATGATCATGGCAAACTTCTCCAGGGATCGCAAATACAGGAATTACCATTACGAAGTCACTGAGGAACTTCTACAGGAAAGAATCGGAAGCGAGTGGGGCACAAAAGTCATCATGGCGACTTTTTCCCGAAAGTTCTAGGGGATCGACTAAACGCAAGCGGCCAAGCGATTTGGAATCTCACCTAGGCGAGACTTTGGCAGCCCGACGTTTAACGGCCCAGCAGTCTTTTCTTCCGCAACGCTGCAGACGGATGTTCACGATAAATTAACGAAAAAAGAACCGTATGCGGAATCTCGCAAGAGGCAAGTTCGCGCAGCGCCTTTTTAGCCACCTGCTTGTCAGTCGCTTCCAGAGCATACTTGTCGCATTCGTATTCCTGATTCCAGCAATAGAAATGGAACAGCACGCGGCCAGGAACCGCCACCACATGGAGCCAGAGGATAGCCGCCCACAGAGGCAAACCGTAGCGTCCCATCAGCATGGCCAACAGACCCACCGCAAGCATAAGCACCGCCACCTTGAAAAGGTTCCGCAAAACACTGTGGTGATAAACACCGTGAGCTTCTTCATGGAACTTCACGAAGTTCCCGACCAGAGGTTCCTTGCGGCTTTCGGGCAATGGTACAATATCGTTCACCAGAGGAATCAGGCGAAGCACCCCAAAGGCGCCAGCCTTCACCTGCGTCAGGCGGGCTTCACGCACTTCGAGAACAGCACGGGCCACCACCTCCACGGCAAGCAAAATCCAGAGGGCCACCATCATGGGCTAGACCTCAAGTTTTGAAACTTTAGCCACAGAGGTAAGCTTACGCAGCTTCTCTTCGACGCGGGCCTTTTCCCATTCCGTAAAGCCCTTGTCCACAGGATGGGCATCGTCGTAGTCGTCAAAGATTTCGCGACCGCGTTCGTTATCCTTGTCAAGACCGTGAGACACGCGTTCGAACCAGTCCTTTTCTAGCTGGCGGTAACGCTTCAGAAGATCTTCCAGAGTTTCGGGCAGGGGCACCACACGGACAACATCCTTGTTGGTTTCAGTTTCCGTCATAATCAGGCGGCGCAGTTCCTTGACCGGCTGCATCTGCAAATTGGCATCGCCCGCCACAAAGTTGATGATGGCATCCAGGACGTAACGTTCCAGATATTCCGCATAAGTATGCAGAGCCTGCTGACGTACTCGTTCACGCAAAAAGTTTTCGCCAAGGCCATCGATATGTTCCTTGGTGTAGACATCGCGAATAGTGGACACCTGCAAACGGCAATAGGCATCGTAAACATAGCGCACCGTTTCGGGGCTAAAGATGCTATAGAATCCGACAGGAATAATACCCTTGCCGCGAACGGAATACTTATAGGCATTACGGTCCAGGGCGTAGGCATTGCGGGCATAGTTCCAGCCCGGTACAATTTCGTTCAGGCGTGCAGGCACACCCATAAGCTGCGGATCGCCGGGGCGCACCAGGGAGAAGGGGAACTTCAAACGCTGGGGCATGGTGGTCACGCCGGTGGCAATCAACGAAAACGGTGACTCGCGATAGTTGGCGGGGAACTTGATGTTCACGCCCAGGCCAAAGAACATCCCCTGACCAGGCATCACTTCCTGATCGGGCATGCGGCCGGTATGGTTACTACCCACGTTGGCGCCATAACCCAGGTTGCCGCAACCATCGGGCCAGAGAGCAGCAATCAACAGGGAATGGTGATGCATCTGGGTCATGGGACCCATATAGGAACTGTTGACCTCACCCTCTTCGATATGGCAGCAGGGGGCGATAATAGAAGACTTGACGATGGCCTTGCAAGCCACCTTCACGCGGTTCATCAGAACGGATCCCTGAACTTCGGCACCGGTGTGGATGGTAACGCCCATCTGCACATTGGAGTTCTCAAGAATCACGGAGTCATAAACGTGGCTGGGATCTTCCAGAGAACTGAGCACCACAGAATTTCTGATCTTGGAAGCGCCTTCGATACGGGCGTGGGAACCAATCCAGCTGTTACGAATGATATTGGTATTGCTTACGACAGCACCCTTACCCACCAGACCAAAGGGAAGATCCATCTCTTCGCGGTAGGCGGCCAGCTGTTCGGCAAAGGCCTTATTCACTTCGGCATCGGCCTTGTGGAAAAGCTGGGCATCCACAAGGTCCATGGTAATTTCCGGGAACACCAGAACAGAGCGGCCACCCATCTCGTTACCCACAGACATGGACGAACCGATTTTATAGCTGATCTTTCCACTGCTAACAATGGAACCTACGTTGTGTATGACAGCGCTACTGCGAACAAGAACGTTACTAAGCATGGCCACCTTATAGATCAGCGCATTCTCGATAATGCAACCATGGACCATGCTGTCATAGACACCTGTCGGGAACGAAACGTCACCCGGGAGCAACAAAGTTCCAAAAAAGCGGGGCAGGTACACCTCACCTACAAAAATGGACCGATGAATACGACCGGCATCGAAATCCGGTTCCACCATCACCTTATCCCAAGATTCAGAACGGTTGCCGTTACCTTCCAGAATCTGAATTTCTTCGGGAGTCAACGGGCGATATTTGGAAGTGGCGGCCTTAATTGCCTTGAAGTTTTCAACGGCAGCAGCCAAAACACTATTCTTCAGCACTTTTTTCAATTTCAACAGTCGTTGCATGGCACAAAAATAGCCTAAATTTGTGCCGATGATGAAAGACCTGCTATTCAATTTGATTGGAAAACACAAATACGATATTTCTATCTACACAGAAGAAATTTTTGAAAGACGTTGCCAAGAAGAAATTATCCGTAGCGATGAGGATAACAGTTCTTTCGTGTATATCGAATTTGACTTCGAAACCGTTCGCAAGGAACTGGGCAGCGACGAAGCCAACGATAAATTCTGGGAAGTCTTCCTAGCCTCCCTGCACAAGAGCAATCGCGGAAGCGACATTATCGGTTTCCTGGAAATGGGATCCGGACTAGGCATGCTCTTGCTGGATTCTAAAATCGAAGGCTGGAACAGAGTGAGGGGCCGTATCGAACAGATGGGATCCACCATGGGTTTCAATCAGGTCAACAAGCTGCTGAACAGCGTCGTAAAGCCCATCGTTTACCCAACCTGCATCCAGGTTTCTGGCGACACGACCACCATGAATGTCGTCAACGCAGATATCACAGGTTAAGATGGTCCAGAAAGTTCTTGTCATCGGCTCAGTCTATCCCCGCTTTCATGAAGACGCCGAAGTCCCCTGGCTCCGAGCCTCTATCGCCCACTTGAAAGAAGCGGGCATCGACGTACAAGTACTTGCTCCTACATACAAAGGTCTGAAGAGCCACGAAATTGACGGCGTGCCGGTCAACCGATTCCGCTACGCCCCCAAGGACTGGGAAATGCTGACCCACGAAGAAGGCGCCCCCAGCAAGATGGCTTCCAAGCCCTGGCTGCAGCTTCTGGCAATTCCCTATATCATCAGCGGTTTCTTCCGCTGCATCAGCCTTTGCCGCAAGTGGAAACCGGACGTGATTCACGCCCACTGGCCCTTCCCCCACGCCTACATCGCCCTAGGCGCCGCCAAGCTTTTTAGGATTCCCCTGGTGCTGAACTTTCATGGTGCGGAACTCCTTCTGATCCGAAAGAAGAAATGGGTGAAGCCCCTATTGAAATTTGCAATCGGTCAAGCGCAAGCTGTTTTTGCCAACAGCAGTTTTACCGCAGGCAAGATCAAGGCCATCCGCAACGTGAACGTGGAATGGAGCCCCTACGGAACAACGCTTGGTTCAGACGAGAGGGACGGCAAGCCCGAGAATCAGATGCACCCAGTCAGCGGAAAGTTCAAGATTCTTTTCGTGGGTAGACATATTGAACGTAAAGGGATCTGCTACCTGATCGAGGCCGCCAAACACTTGCCTGCAGACAAGTTCGAAATCCGTATCGTCGGAGTAGGCGACCTGACCGAAGAACTGAAAAAGCAGGCGGCTCTGTTAGACGAGAGCGCAGGTCAACACTGCGACATCATTTTTACAGGTAAGCTTTCTCCTGCAGACCTGGAAGCGGAATACCGTAACGCCAATGTCTTTACCCTACCCGCCATCGTAGACCACAAGGGTGACACCGAAGGTTTGGGTGTGGTATTGATCGAAGCCATGGAACTGGGACTCCCTATCGTGGCAAGCAACGTAGGCGGAATTCCCGACGTAGTTGTAGACAACGTAAGTGGTCTGCTAGTTCCGGAAAAAGATCCGGTCGCCCTGGCCGACGCCTTCAAGCGACTGGCTGCCGAACCCGAACTGGTCCAGAAACTCCTTGCAGGTTCCCGCAAGCGAATCCAGGATTGCTTTACCTGGGACGGCATCATCCAGAGACAGATTGCCGTTTACAACAAAGTCATTAAATAATCAATAAAAGTTAGACGTAACAGGCCGGCTTTCTAAACCCTTCTGTCAAGTTCTTGATCAGGAGCTTCACGTCGATGGGCTTAGCCAGGTGACCATCCATACCAACCTCAAGAGCCTTCTTCTTGTCTTCTTCAAAGGCATTTGCAGTCATGGCATAAATGGGGATGTTGGCCTTCAGGCGGTTTTCCATATTCCTGATAACGCGGGTTGCCTTGTAGCCATCCATGTTGGGCATCTGGATATCCATGAGGATCAGGTCGTAGTAGCCCATTTCAGACTTACCCAGAGCATTGACACACTCGACACCGTCTTCCACATGATCCACCAGCAGGCCAAGGTCTTCGAGAATGGTCCTAGCGATTTCGGCGTTGAGTTCGTTATCTTCCGCCAGAAGGATTCGCTTACCCTTGAAGTCCATGTTATCTTCGTTCTGGCCAAGGCGCTTTTCCAGGAACTTTTCCGGAGAATCGATAATCTTGTGGGTGTTGATGACACGGAATGTGGTACCCTTTCCAAGTTCACTTTCCATCTCGATCTGGCCACCCATCAGGTCCACCAGCTTCTTCACGATAGACATGCCGAGACCCGTACCGGAAATACCGCAGTCCGTAGTGTTGCGTTCGCGGGTAAAGGAATCGTAAATCTTTTCCTGGAATTCCTTGGACATGCCGATACCGTTATCGCGGACGGTAGTCACATAGGTGCCGTAACCTTCGCGATCGCAGGGCAATTCTGTAAATTCAAGATGGATCTCGCCACCTTCACCGGTATACTTCACGGCGTTGCTGACCAGGTTCACCATGATCTGGCGAAGCTTGGCGGAATCCGCATACACATACCGGTGCTTGATATCCGATGTGGGATAAATCTTGATGTTCTTTCTCTTCAGCTCACCTTCGATAATGGCGTCGAAACTGTTGGAGGCATCCAGCACATCCATGAAGCCTTCGTCCAGCTGAACCTTTCCGCTATCGATACTGGCAAGATCCAAAACGTTGTTGATAATGGCCAGCAGGTATTCGCCAGAGAAGCGGATCTTCTTCAGGTAGTCCGCCACCACCACCGGATTGTTCACCACACCTTCCATCAGCCTTGCGAAACCAAGGACTGCATTCATGGGCGTACGGATGTCGTGGGACATGTTGCTCAGGAAGTTGGTCTTTGCGATGTTGGCCGCTTCAGCCCTTTCCAAGGCGTCCTTCAACTGCTTCTGTCTTGCGTTCTCGGCTGCCACTTCGGCATCGGTATTCACGTAGCCCACAGAAATTCTAGTGGGAGCTTCGTTGATGGCGTCAAACTTGATGACAATGAAGTTCACCCAGATGTAGTTGTGTTCCAGATCCAGGCAGCGGAACTTGGTAGAGAATCTCTTCTTGTCCTTCAGGCATTCCGTAATGTAATCCCTGCTGCTAAACTTGAGCATCTGTTCAAGATCTTCGGGATGGCAGAGGAACTGCATGGCGGTAACAAAACCATCGTAGAAGAGCGGGGTCCCCTGGCCGGTGAAATCCATAAATTCCTTGGAAGCTTTCTTACCGCCAATGTAAGCGTCAAACTGACCGGATTCCAGATCCACTACCATAAGCTGGTTGTATTCGCTGGCCAGACCGCCAATTGCAGAAATATCGTCTTCCAGCTGCTTTTCCAGAGCCTTCTCCTGCTTCTGGGCACGGGAGTACTGGATACCACGGAATATGGCGCTAGCAATAACGGAAAGAAGTATCAGGTGCTGGCTGTTCCTATGGGGGTTCTCCACAGACAATACGCCCACCACGCTATTCTTATATAGGAGGGGAGATACAACCAGGCGCTGAACGTTAGACTTGGAGAGAATGTCATAGGCTTCAGGACTTTCAGCACGGAAAGCCTCGTTGACTTCTACATAAAGACCGGTCTCATCCTTAAAATACTCATCCCACTTCCTGAAAGTGCTCTTTGCCGCGTTTCTAGGATTTTCCCTTACAGAAACGAGTCCTTCCTTACACCATTCATAGGTACTGATGGACACATCACTATTGCCGTCCACCTCGAAAATGCAGGTACGATCGGCATCGTAATGTTCATTCAAACGCTTCAAAAGGTCGTTAATGGTCACATTAACACCGTCAAAGCCGCTGAGCAGATACATAAACTCTTTTATTGCTGCAGCCTGTTCATCTAAAACGTTTGAAGATTTGTCCATAATCAATCACCTCGGCTTATGAAAATACAACTTTAAATTGTATTTATCAATATGCCATGTTGGAGTATGGGCGTTTTTGTGGTGCTACACAACAACTTACAGAAGAACTGCACCAATAATGGCGGCCAAGACAATCATTTTTATAGGGCTGACTTTTATTTTGTGATGTCCAACCGAAAAACCCTTGGTCAAGACAAAGGAAATCACAAAAAGGGCCACGGCCACGGCAAACTGCTTCGCCTGAAGGGGATCGCCACCAAAATCAGCAAAGGGATTGCCAAAGTTCTCGCCATTCATGAGCATCAGGGTCGCCGAAAGCAACAAACCTACCACTACCGGACGCAGTCCATCAAAAATGGATCGCACCTTGGGGTGATTGGCATACTTCATAAAGAAACGGCTGATCAGGAGCATCAGGATCAAGGAAGGCAGCACTAGGGAGAAGGTTGCCGCCAGGCTCCCCAGGAAGCATACCCAAGGGTCCGCCCCGGTATTCTGCAGAGCCGTATAGCCGGCGTAAGTGGCACAGTTGATTCCTACGGGGCCGGGGGTCATCTGGCTAATGGCCACGATGTCGGTAAAGTCGGCAGAACTCATCCAGGGGTGATTGACCACCACATCCTGCTGAATCAACGAGAGCATGCCGTAACCGCCACCGAACCCGAACAGGCCGATCTTAAAGAATGTAATGAACAGCTGGAGGAAGATCATTTCTTGCCTCCGCGGCCCAGGATGTAGCCCGCGATTCCTGCCGCGATAATGATCAGGATGGGAGAAACTCCCAACTGCCAAATCAGCAGGGCGCTCACAATGGGAACCCAGAAGGTGTAGCGGTTCAACTTCGCCTTCTTCGCCAGGTTGTAAGTGGGAACGGCAATCAGGGCGACCACCGCAGGACGAATGCCGCGGAATGCCGCCGCGATGATTTCATTATCCTTGAACTGATGGAAAAACAACGCGATCAGCAGAATGATAATGAAGGAGGGCAGCGCCGTGCCGATGCAACTTACAATGGCACCCTTCACGCGACGCAAACGGTAACCGATAAAGATGGCGATGTTTATGGCGAACACACCCGGACAGCTCTGGGCAATGGCCATCAGGTCCAGGAATTCTTCCTTGCCCACCCACTTCTTCTTCTCGATGATTTCCGCCTCGATCAGCGGAATCATGGCGTAACCGCCACCGATAGTAAACAGCCCTATCTTGAAGAAAGTCAGGAATGCGTCGAGATAGATGTTGCGGGAGACCGCGACGTCATTTGAGGCCTGTGCGGGATCCTGTGAAGGATGCTGCGCGGACTTTGACTGAGGCACTTTTTCGGGCATAGAACAAATTTAGCAAAACTAAAGTTCGCGCAAATATTCTTCCACATTCAAGTAATTAATACCATCAATCACCTGTGACGCGCCGCGGTAAACCACGTTCTTGCTTACAATGGTGCCGTAGCGGAACTCCGTATCGCGGCTCTTTTTTGCATCCTTCAAGTGGCGATACTGTTCTTTTGCCACAATTTCGGAATGCTTGATTTCATAGATTTCGCAGGTCGCATTTTCAGAATTTGCAACAACCATGTCGAACTCGCCGACCGCAAACTGCAACTTAAAAACATGGCAATCAGGTCGCGCCATTTTTGTTTCGAGCAGCACGATTTCTTCCATCATGCGGCCCTTGATTTCATTAAGAATACGTTCCGCAATAGACTTGCGCTCCACCAGGGAACAACTACGAAAGGCATCGTCCAGCAAAAGGGAATCAATCAGAGCCTTCGCCTGGGCATAGCGAAGTCCCGGCTGTGAAATCGTGGTCAATCGCTCCCGTTGATTGAAATTCCCAAAGTTTTCCACATCAATGTCAACCGTCAAATCCAGCAAGTCAAGGTATTCACGAATTTCCCGTACATGGTCCTGGGAAATAGCGACGCTCATTTCCTGACGATTTTTCACATCAAGATTCTTCATCAGGCGTGCAGTAACCTTCACCACATTCACTCGGTCCAAAATATCCGTAGGGTGAAACCTGTCTCTACGCAAATTCTTTGCCGACAAACTCAAATCACCGGAACGAAAATCACGAGTCAGCACATCCAAGGTAAAACGATGGTTGATGTCCTCTACAATGCGGTTGATGGCATTGGTCAGCTCACCCGCCTCGTACAGAGATTTCAACGAACGAAAGTGACCTTCGTACTGGTAGCATTTCAGGGAATGCTGAATATTCTTCGCGATGGCGCTGTCCACATACTCATTGGCGCTCTTCACATTCGCAAAGGTAAAACGGTCCTTATTGTATTCACGGCCGCCCATGCTCATGGTACCGCCATATTGAATGTACTCGTCAATACCATTCAAACCAAGAACACGCTCAAATTCGCGATACGGAATAAATGTGGTGTGCAACATTTCCGCACGGTCGTAAAGCTGTTCATCCTCGGAAAAAACAAAACCCAGAGAGTCTGTACCCGAAAGAACAATCTTCATGCCGCAGGAAGCGAACACATCTGCAAACAGGGCCGCCCCCTCGATGAAATCGGCAAGCATGGTCACCTCATCGATGAACACATACTTGAAGCCAGCACCCTCCAAAATTTTAAGATCAGCGTTCAAGTCCGCAAGACTGTTCCTTGAATTCACTTGGACAAAAGCCGCCTTCGCCAAGTCCCCAGGCGCCATCTCTCCAAACAGCTGGCGAATCAAAGTCGTCTTACCCGTGCGGCGAAGCCCATACAGAATGAAAACACGGTCATTGCCAGGGCCATAAATGTAACCACGCAGACGTTCAAAGCCATCGCGCTTTTTCCAGTTCAAAACATTGGCTGTAAAATTCGTGAGGGCAGCGCCAAGCTTCACATCCGTCTTGAACGACTGTCCAGCCGAGCCATTCGTCACGGCGACAAGAGCTCCACCAGCAAAATAAGCCGCCCCATTATCGCGAAGCAACAAGCCTTTCGTGAGCGACGCGGTAACCACCTTCGCCGCCTTGCGCTCTTCAATTTCCGCCAATAGCGTCGGCAGTTCCTCATCCTTCACGCGGCGGGAACGCTGCTTGCCATCTTCCATCCACTGGTAATACGCATAACGCTTACCGTTGATGGTCTTGTAAGTGATTCCGCCGATGCTCTTTGCCATAATGTTCCGCCCCTTTGCACTTCATCGCTTTTTAACTTAAAATTTAACTTATTAAGTTAAAAGAAGCAAGTAAGACAATAGAACTTCCAAAAAATTCAAATAAAACAACTCTCAAAGGGATTTTTTAATTTTCATTCAATTTTTTGTCAACTGCGACTTATTTTTACTCTATATAGAGATTAGAGGTAAAAAATGAAAATTGTTTTTGTGAATATCCCCATGAAAAAGGCATCTGATCCCAAACATTACCCTGTGGATGGAAATAGCGAAATTGAATACGAGGGCAACGTACGTTTCCCCATTAACGCCGTATTGGCAAAAAGCCTTAAAAAGGGAGAATCCGTAAAAATCGTAAAGTTCATCACCAAAGATTCCAAGAATAATTACCTTGAAAACTCAAGATTTTTTAATGAGGAACTGGATCTGTTGAACCAAGGCATTGGCGCGAATATCCAATACAACGAAATCATCGAAGAATATTCCGAAGATCTTCGCACCCATGAAAATCGATTCAGGAAGCTTATTAACGAACTAGAAGACGGCGCAGACATCCTTGTGGATATCACCTATGGGCAAAAGACTCTACCCATCCTGCTCTTTTCTACCCTGTCCTTTGCGGAGAAATTCTATAACGCAAACATCCAGAACATTATTTACGGCAAGATCAACTACGATTCCGACAACAATATCATCGATGGATCCCAGAAGATCTATGACATTACCTCCCTGTACTATTTGAATACGCTTACCGCATCCATGGAAGCTCCGAATGGAGAAACTGCAAAGGAAATGATTGACAATTTCTTTGAGATGTAACCATGAACGAAAAGGAATTGAGCATATTGCAGAAACTTGAGGAGCTCTGTAGAGAATACCAATCTCTACAGAATCGTTCTAACATGGACTCCCGAAGGCTTACCATCAGTAAGCTATTTGCGGCTTGTGTATTTAGAGATTATTGCCCTCTTTATTGGAAACGGGATGATATCAAGAACGCCGGTTTAGAGATATCCAAAACAATCACTTCCGTATTCGCCAACTACAATCCTAAAGAAAGCGAGTTTTCTCACTATCTAAACAGCGCATTAAAAAATGCAATTCTTAAAGGGCGACAAAATGCAATCGTAGGGGATTCTGAAAATCTTAAGAAGATCCAAAAAGACACCATTGCAGACAGCGAAACAGCACTCAGCAATGAACCCACGGAACACCACTCCACAGAGACCGTCCAAATTGACGACAACATATTGGACACCATTACCCGTACATGGGAGCGAGAGAACGAGAGACACAGGCCTTTCCTTTCGCTTTATCTGAATTCAATCTTCCATGAATTTGGTGATTACGGTAATTTGTGCCATAAATACGAATTCTTATCAGCAACATGCAAGGAATTTTCTCCAAGTATGCAGCAACAGGAAATGGCCGCCAAGTACGGCATTGAGAAGACAAACGCCAGCAAGATTATCGCTCGTTTCAAGGCTAAAATGCAATATCTCCAGTCAACGCTGAAAAATAACCGAACATAAAGTCCAAAGTGAAAGATATTATGAAAAAAAATTTACCAAATCTACAAATCCTCTTACAGGATATGATTAAGTCCTCCGAAGTTCGACGCACGAAGCAGGATATTTTGGTGTCGTCGGACCAGCCTTTAACGCTGCTGGATGTAAAGAAATCTGTTTCCGAGCAGTTCAACGTTCTGCAAGAATCAGAAGAAAACAAGGCTGATTTTACCAACGAGAATGTAGCCCTCATCTTTAGCACAAGAGCTATCTTCTACTTCTTTACCAAAGCAATTCAAGTCAAAGACAGGGACTTTTTAGCTGATACCATAGAATCACAAAAGGCATCGATTCTAGACGCTATTCAGTATATTCACCATAACCAGTTGTTGAATGAGAATATTGATCAAGAACGAGAATTCTTTGAACAAAACAAACAATACGGAAACAAGCCCCAGGCATGTTATACCCTAATGGAGGGAAATATGCCCAAGGAGCATTTTGAATACGCACTTGGTTTTTATATCACCATATGTGCTAGTCATCATCCTGAAAAAAAGGACCAACTTCATGAAATAGCATATTGGTACCATCATTTTAAGTCTCTTTTTAGTTATGTAAGCAATGCTGAAGATATAGGCAAATTCGATATTCTTACAAATGAAACTTTACTCAAATACTTCTACATCTTCTGCGATTTGCAGACCATGAACAAGAAGTTCATGTACACAGAGCTTCCTTTCATGGAAAGGCGAATTGCTCAAAATGACTACACGCACGAGGTACTGCCATGTATAGACATTCACGAACTTTATGAAATGTTATGTATTGACAGCATTATTAGACCAGACACAAAGCAGTATCTTGTAGAAGAATTGGTCGCAAAAGTTTTCTTCAACAAGTATTCCATAGCCAAATCTCTTGATGAACACCGAGCACAAGTCGACGTCATTAATTCTTTAAAATATTTCGAAGGCCAAACTCGCCCCATGAAATTCGCCGGTTTCAAAAGGGACGACTATTACACAACTCCTTCCCAGCTGTTTGAAAAGATTATATACCTTTTCAAGGAAGAAATTTCTGATAACTACGGAATCCTTGCCTGCCTTTATATGCTTTCCAAAGAGATGGATATTGACGAATTCGCCAGCCTTTTTATGGAAGAAAAAGAGGAATCTTTCACGCTTAGAAAACACTACCTAAAACTTATCGACAAGGCACTAGAGTTTGAGGTGCAAAAAAATGCGGAGTTAGACAGTAAAAATTGGCAGGGAAAGGAATATCGTCGATTCTACAATATTTTTGACGGATACGAAGACCGAATAAAAAAAGCAAAGACAGCCGAAATACTTCGTATTCAAAAACAACAACAGAATATTGATTTAGGTCTAGATAATTCTACAAGCCTGAAAAAAGATTTACTTCAATATTTCCTTTGGTTTGTCATTTTTGATAAAATAGGTCTATACTACGATAACGATGAAAACATATATCAACCCCATTCTGAACGCGAAAAAATGTCTATTCCTTTCTGTAATGCCACAATGGATCAGGAATATAAGGACATCAATAAGGTTAACAAATGGTTCAATGATTTATTAAAAAAAATCGGCGTAGAAAACGAGGTTAACCTATCCTTAGACAAGGTAAAAGATTACTGGAGCGTTATCTTACTCGCTTACAATTTGTCCCGAATTGAGCCCGCAAGCAAGGACGCTATTGTTAACGAACTCAACTACATTCGCGAACAACAGAAAAGTTTGCTACATATTGATATAAAGGATATTTCAAAAAAAGAGAAGGATCAAAACAAGATTGACGAAATTCGCAAGTACAATGATGATTCAAGAATGAATCATGAAAAACTTAGGAAAATTGATTGCGGTTTCAAGATAGAGACCTTTGCCCAAAAATTCTATCCATTTACATCAAGTTCTTTTGTAAAAGAAGGTACGCAAAACCCAAAAGATTATTTTATCCATGGATTCGAGCGTTCCATCCAATGTAAATGTCTTTGGGAAACTGACAACGAATACTTTGATGATGGTTCTCTTGATTGGGTAAAAATCAACAGCAAGGGACTAGAGACGCGCTATCTTTACCGCGATAGAAACGCCTATTCTCACCATACCAAATTTGCAAATGTAAAAGCATTATTAGAACCTTCCAATTGGAAAAACCTGCTTATAGCACTATCAGAATTCCATCTTCTTTTAAATACGGACTTATGGGCAGAACGTGTAGGATTTAGACTAAATTCACCTGTAGATTCCTCAATTCAAAACGATGACGTTTTCTTTCAGAACATATATCTTCAAAATGAAGCAGAAAACTTGTTTGACACGCTGATTCGTTATGTACAAGAAAAATATAAATGCGCTTCAAGAATTTTCAAAATTTTGGATTCTCAAAAATATAAAGAGACAAGATGTAATGGTGGTGACTGGAAAAAGGAATGCCTTCCCATCTACAAGTGTATTGAGTATATTGAAAACAATAAAACGAATAAAAATCCGGATATTGACTACTCTCAATGCAAAGGGCTTGACGACGAAAATGGAACCTTCGTAATCCGCCTTGAGAAAATGCTGAACATCATGTTCCTTGTAAACGATACATACGTCAGCGATGTCCAAAGTGTAAAGTTCATGGATTTCTATTCCCAGTACAATATGGAGATTTCCTTGTACTTGATTTATATGACCTTCGCTCTAAATTACTGTGATGAGGTAAAAATTGAGTAATTGAAATAAAGTTTCATCTTTATTGTCAACTTCCAATTATTCAAGCCCTATATGTTAATGAGCGGACAAACTGCTCAAAACATATAGGGTTTTATGTTTTAGCAGTCATTCTCTTCTAAACATAACCACAATACAATCTTACGAGGGATAAAGGCTTTTGCAACCGCAAAAGTCCATGGAGATTTTTGTCTTCAAGCAAAAATTTTACCCAAGAAAGGAGTTCTAAATGGCAAATCTGTCAACCGACAAAGAAATCAACACCCTCTGCAACCGCCTTTTGGCTACAGGCCTTTGGCAAGTCGTTCGCAAGGGAAAACATACGGTAATCAAGCATGTCGCAAAAGGAGCGAGAATGTTCTTCTCTGTTCCGTGTACCCCCAGCGATCCACGCGCCTATTCCAACTTCAAGAGAGATTACCTCAGATATCTACGCAACTATCTCATTCAAACAGGCACTATCATCCGATAAACCCAGGAGCCCACTAATGAACATCAAGACCATCGTCATCAACTGGCACATCACCGAATCTTGTAACTACAAGTGCAAATACTGTTTTGCGAAATGGAATCGAGTCAAGGAAATCTGGACAAACCCAGACAATGTCCGAAAGATACTTGAAAATCTTAAAAGCATTCGCCTCGAAGATTGCCTCTTCACCCAAAAGCGTCTCAATATCGTAGGTGGCGAGCCCATTCTGCAGCAGGAACGTCTTTGGCAGGTCATCAAAATGGCTCACGAAATGGACTTCGAAATTTCCATTATTACCAACGGAAGCCATCTTGAATACATCCGTCCCTTCGTCCACTTGATTTCCCAGGTAGGAGTTTCCATTGATTCCTTCGATCACAAAACCAATGTGAGAATAGGCAGGGAATGCAATGGTAAGACTATTTCCTTTCAGCAGTTGAAGGAAAAGTTGGAGGAACTCCGCACTCTTAATCCTGGCCTCAATATCAAAATCAACACCGTAGTGAACGAATACAACTTCAACGAAATTCTTGTGGACCGTATGGCCGAACTGAAAATTGACAAGTGGAAGATTCTTCGTCAGCTGCCTTTTGATGGAAAAGAAGGCATTTCTGATTTCAAGTTCAACACCTTCCTGTTCAACAATCTCAAGGAAGAAAAAATGCCAAAGAAAGATCCTCTGAGCAATTTCTTGGCGGCCTTCAGCGCACCCCAAAAACCAAACAACGTCATTTTCGTTGAAGACAACGATGTCATGACAGAAAGCTACCTGATGATCGCTCCCGACGGAAGACTTTTCCAGAATGGTCACAAGGAATACGAATACAGCCACCCCCTCACTGAAATTTCTATTGATGAAGCCCTGGAGGAAATCAACTTTGACCAGGAAAAGTTTAACAACCGTTATGAAAACTACGCCACCGAAGAGGCCAAATATCGCATGGAGGAGTTCTTCCTTATGAACGAATACGAAGACGTTTCTTTCGACTGCTGCTGCCCATTTGGAGACAAGGATTAAGTCACCACGCCCCAAGAGCATCCCTCAACGGCTCATAAATTTGGTGCAACCAGGTTATCAAGGAGACTGGAATCGGCAAATAATTACGCCCTTGATAGCTTTGGTTGCACCATCCCTATCACCACCAACGTCCAAAATTCACTGTCGTCTAATACTATTTATTGACCTACTAAAAAATTTTATCTAACTTTCGTTTTACATAGCGGGAAACCGCGACCGGATTTTTTGAGCTTTGCTCTTATCTTCTAGACTGGAATCGGCAAAATTCACAAACGCAGAAGATAGCAGGCAAACGCTCACGTCCCATTGGGGCGTGGGTTGTTGTCGTTTATTTATGCGTAATGGCTTTGCCGAGCCTCAGTCTGTAGATAAGCGATGAACGACTCCACGCCTTTTTTATTTGAACGAAATTCATTCTTCATAAAAAGCCGTCAAGTTCTTCTTAAGTTCGAAAAGGTTGCATTCACAACAAAGTAAAGGAGCTTTTATGAAGAAAATATTACTTGCAGCAACCGTCACCGCATTTTTCGCAGCATGTTCTGACGATTCGTCATCATCTGCACCAAACGATTCTTCTGTTTCCAGCATCTACGAACTGGGCGCTTGTAACAGTAGCAACAGAGGTGAAACAAAATACGTCCAGGATAAGGACGACAACTATGTGTGCATCGGTGGAGAATGGATTGCAGAAAAGGATGCCTCCACTCCTAAATCCAGCAATTCAGGAGGTTACGCGGATGCAATTACAAGTTCTGATTCCGGCGAAAATCCAAAGGAAGAAATCAAGGAACCTGCAAAGCAGGAAGTTTCCGTTTACACTACGGCGCAGACTACCCTGACCATCAACCTGCTCAAATACGAGCAGCTAAAAGCGATGGACGAAAAAGACAAGGAAGATGGAGAACCCCGAATTTCCTTTACCATAAAGTCCAGCAAAGATGGTATCGATGAAATGGATCCTGTCAAGACAACAACGATCAATCTCGGTAACGATGTGGGCTACTGGTTTGGCAGCAAGGAAGTTTCCGTACTATTGCCCAAGGGTATCAATATCATTCAGGTATGCCCCAAGTTTGTCGACGAAGACGCATTCTTTGACGACGAGGAATACACATCCACCAAATGCTACGCAATCAATGATGTAGGACAGAAAATTGATAAGGCCATCAAGCAGACCGACGACGGTTCTGCCTACTACACCATGGATTGGGAAGTAACGGTTACCTACTAAAATAAAATTTCACTAAAAAAATCCAGTCCCAAATCTAGGGCTGGATTTTTTATACATAGTCTTAATTTATCTTACTTGCTCAGATCCTTGTTGGTCATGGCGCAGACGCAGGAGTCGGACCAGACGTTTTCAGCAGTCTCGATCATGTCGATGACAGCGTAAAGCGGGAGGATCACGCCCATGACGCCGATGTTTGCATTCATGCCCACCATGAGGGAGAGGGTCAGGAAGTAACAGCCCATGGGAACGCCAGCGTTACCCACCGCAGAAAGCACGGAAATGAACACCCAGGTGATCATGGTGCCGAGAGTCAGTTCCACACCGCTGTTCTGCATCACGAAAAGGCTGGTCACCAGGATAAAGGCGGCGCAACCGTTCATGTTGATAGTGGTGCAGATGGGGAGCACGAAGCGGGCCACTTCCGGCTTTACCTTCAGGTTGTCTTCGGCAGACTGCATGGTCACAGGCAACGTTGCGGCGGAACTCTTGGTAAAGAAAGCCATCATCACGGCGGGGCTCATCTTCTTGAGAACATGGAGCGGATTCAGACCGCGGGCAATAAGGAAAAGGGGCAGCACAATGAGGAACTGGATAGCGTTTCCGCCCATGACCACAGCCAGATACTTTCCCAGGGAACCCACCACCACGCCGGCATTCACCTGTGCAGAAAGCTGGGCGGCAAAGGCAACGACGCCAAGGGGCAAGGCCCAGACGAGAGCGCGGATCAAGGTAAACAGCAATTCGCGAAGACCGAGGATCACCTTCACAAGAGCATGCTTGTTATCAGAATCAGGCATAAAGGCGAGGCCCAGGCCCACGGCAGCGGCCACCATCAAGATACCCAGCACGTTACCGCTGAGGAAGGGCTGCACCACATTGTTAGGCACAATGCTCAGGAAATGGTCATAGTAGCTCATGGCGCTCAGGTTCTGGGGAACTTCGGCGGCACCGCCACTGACCAGATCCATGGGCAGGTTGCCCGGTCCGATAATCTTATAGAGAAGCAGTCCCACGAAGGCGGCCGCAAAAGTGGTCAGCAAGGTGTAGATGATGGTACGGCCAAAAATGCGGCCGGTATTCTTCTGGACACCCAGGGCAGAAAGAGTGGTCATGAGGGCAAGCGCAATGGTAGGCACGGCCACAAACTGGAACAGGCGCGTATAAACAGAAGCGATGAAGTTAATCAGGTTCTGCAGACCTTCACTCTGGATCAGACCCAAAAGGGCACCAAGCACCAGCGCAACAACCCAGACAATAACCTGCGTCTTGACAGACTTGACTTTCCTGGCGGCTCCGGCCATAGCATTTTCGTTCTGAGACATTTGGACCTCACTAAAAAAAATCTGACCGAAAATTTAGAAAGATTAAAAATTCATATGGTAAAAACTTTTACATCTGTTATAAAAAATCAGACGGACCCATTTGACAAATAAACTCTCAATTTTTATCTATTCAGCAAATCTTTTTGGAGGTTTAATGAGGATTTCTTTTTTTAAAGGTCTGGCAAAAATTGCCGGCATCGTTCTCGCATTCGCAGCGACAATTTCCCTTTCCGCATGTTCCGGCGACAACGGCAGCGACGGTATCAACGGCGCAGACGGTAAAGATGGCAAAAACGGCAAGGACGCCAAGGAAGTCAACGTAGATTCCCTGGCAAGCGCCATCCGCGACGAAATCACCGGCACCCTGTGGGATTCCCTTTACGCAGAACCCTACGTAGACACCGTCTACAAGATTCTCTTCGACAATGCCTTTTCTGACGCCTGGATGGACTCCGTCCGCGAAGCCCTCATCGACAGCCTGAAGGAAGCCGATTTCGACTCCATGTACGCCAAGCTCTACGACAGCGTCTACGCCGATATCTACAGCCAGGCAGCCATCCGCACCCTCAATGCCTGGACATGGTCCGTCAAGAAGGACATCTACGGCGCCTTCGCCAATCAGTACCCCCTGATGTACAAGGACTACATCAATTCCAAGGGCGAAATGCTTCCTGTGCCGGTATCCATCACCGTCAAGAACACCTGCGAAAACAGAACTTCGTTCAGCGAGCCGGAGATTCCCTGCCGCTGGAAGAAAATCACCGTCAAGTCCTGGATCGACGGATTCACTGACACAGCCAGCGTTACCGATTTCGTTAACCCCGACACCACAAGAATTTTCGCCCCCAGCCTCAAATTCAACAACAAGGCATTGGCTGCCCTTACCGCCCCCGAACAGGTGCAGATCCAGATCCGCGCCTACGCCCTGGAAAACGATCACGAAATCCTCTTCTATTCTTCATCTGAGCCGTCTACCATCCACCCCATGCAAATCAACGGCGCCGAATACGTCAACGTGCAAAACCGCTCGCTATGGAGCGCCGTATGGGTAACTCCCAACATGGACTCCATTACGGCAATCCACAAGGAACTGGAAGCCAAGCTGCCCAACGGATCCGTAAAGGCCTACCAGCTCTACGACGGCGACGAAAGCATGACCGAAAGTTCGGCACGATTGGTAAAGGCTGTATACGAAGTGCTCAGCGCCAAGGGCATCAACTACGTCAACAATACCGACGCAGGCTCCCCTGGCCAAAAAATCAAGTACCCCATCGAAGTGCTCCGTACCAAGCAGGCAAACTGCATCGAAGGCACCAACCTCTTCGCCAGCATCCTGGAATCCCTTGGAATGCACACCGTCATCGTCAACATCCCCGGTCATGCCTTCCTGGGCTGGTCCACCAACGAAGAGGACTCCAACTACAACTTCCTGGAAACCACCATGGCCTGGGGCAGTAAGCCATCCACCTTCGCTGCCGCCTACGAAAAGGGCATGTCCACCTTCACGAACGAACAGGAAGAAGACCACTTCACCGACGGCTCATCGGAAATC
Organism: Fibrobacter sp. UWH5; assembly: GCF_900142505.1. NCBI lineage: Bacteria > Pseudomonadati > Fibrobacterota > Fibrobacteria > Fibrobacterales > Fibrobacteraceae > Fibrobacter > Fibrobacter sp. UWH5. The sequence continues at coordinate 67,373 of NZ_FRBB01000020.1, forward strand.
ATCCTGATCGAGAATGCCAGGGCCTTCGGCATCAGGCCCAACGACATCCCGTAAAAAAGCAACAATTGTTTGCAAAATGAACTAATTTTCTAAAAAAGATTGAATTTATCTAAAAATGTGCTTATTATTGTAGGCACATTTTTTATATCGTCATTTTTTACATAACATAACAAAATCAAGAATAAACTATCACCCAAGGATAAGGAATAGAAATTTCCTTGTTTTTGGGGACGCATAAAAAACAAAGCTAACCTTTTAGAGGCAATATGAAACAGGCATTCACCTTGTCTGCTGTAGACCTTACTGTACTCAAAAATCATAACGTTCAACATTGCAATGGGCTCATCCCCCATACCTTCCACATCGAAATTCCACTTGAGGAACTCCCGCTAGAAAAAATCGCCACCATGACAGTTGGCCAATGGGGCTATAGGAACATCCACCGCGAAAGATTCAAGGAAGTTCCAAACCACTGGCTGCAAGATCTCATTACCTTTGGCTGCGACCAGACCGGCATCTGGAGCGACGTCACCACCTTCGCCAATACAGAATTTCAATCCTTCGAAATGAGACTGCCTTCGCCGTCCATGAACCTCCGGGTTATCCTTCGAAAAAAGGGGAAGAGCTGTAGCGCCAACATCTTTATCACAGCACACTTCCTACCCGAGGACCTCAGGAATTTCTGGCATTCAGAAGACGCCGAAAAGTATTTCGAGATTTTACACCTTTTCCAGATTTACGCGATTCCCTCTCAATGGCCTCCGAAGATAAGCGTCTGCATCGGAGAACCTTGGCACGTCTGCCCCTGCATTATCGGATTCAAGATTTTCTACGAAACGATGTTCCGAAAACCAAACCCAATCAAAATTCCCGATTTCTACTTCGGCAACAAGGACAGTTCCTGGACGCTGAACATTTCAAAAATTAGCGGTCAAAAAATCGAAGGTTCAAAGCCCATCAAGGAAACCATCAAGACGCCCCACGGAACATTCAACATCACCCGCCCCGCCACCAAGGAAGAAGCCAAGCAACAGAAAAAAGAGGCCAAAAAGACCCGACAGGAAAAACTGCAGAACCGCATCGAGCGTCAAAAGCAGGAAATGGAAAGTCTCAGGGAACAGCTGACCGCAGCGCAAAAGGCCTGCGCCCTGGCAGCAGAATCCAGCCGGCAAGCCGCCAACCGCCAAAACCGTGAATTGGAAGAACTGCAGAAAAAGCTGGAGCGCCTCAAGAAATCCAAGGAAAGCGCCATCGCCATGAAGGATGCCGAAATCGACGAAATCCAGAAAATCGCCGACGAGATCATGACCGCCAGCGAGGACGCCCAAAAAGAGCTGATGAACGCAGACTGGCAAATCCAAAATCTGAACGCCCAAGTCCAGGGACTTAGGCAAAGACAATCAGGCTCAGGGATTATTGCAGGCCCCGCCCAGGAACAGGAAAAATTTAGCGGAGAGTTCGAAATCGCCCTCATGAGCGCCCTCCATTTCGCCATGGATAACGCCCCCATCAAGGGAAACTCCCACAACCTCCGCTGCCGAGACATCTGGCAGGCATTCATCCAGACAAATGCAGACGCGGAACAATCCTACAGGAACTACAAGGCCAACGCCTCGAACCTTCTCGCTTCCATCAAGAAGAACAACTTCTGGAAAAGTCTCCCCATGCTCACGCCACTGGGAATGTCCTGCGCCTTGCACACAAACAATCATGGCAAGATCAGATTTATGGATGGAGATGGCCGCTACTCCAGCGTCGTATCCAGTACCCCCAGCGAAACGGCTTCAGGTCCCAGCAATTGCGCCGAGGACCTTAAGCACGTATTCCTCTATTACTGATAGCGAAGTGCTAGGCAACCTCAACGCGCCTAGCACTCTGCCTATACATCTATGTTCACCCGGCTAACATGATTTTCGTCTTTCGTCACGCGAACGATCTTGTCAATTTTATTTTCAAGTTCATTTACATGGCTGATAATTCCTACCAGGCGATGCTCTCCGGCAAGGTTCTGCAAAACATGGATTGCAGACTTCAGGCTTTCATCATCCAAGGAGCCAAAGCCTTCATCCACAAACATGGTGTCCAACTGGATACCGCCTGCAGAACTCTGCACTTCATCGGCAAGCCCCAGGGCCAAGGAAAGCGATGCCAGGAAGCTTTCGCCACCGCTCAAGGTTTTCACTTCGCGCTGCTTCCCACTGACATGGTCAATGACATTCAGATCCAAGCCCGATTGAGCCCTGTTATTGGAAGCTTCCGTCCGACGGATCAATTGATACTGGCCATTTGACAGAATGGCAAAGCGCCTATTGGCACGACGGATAATGCGGTCGAAATAGGATGTCTGAACGTAAGTTTCAAGCATCAGCTTTTCGCGACCGCTAAGGCCACCGTTTGCCGTATCGGATAGATTCTTCAGCCACTGACGCTTCTTGCTGACTGATGCGAGCCGGGTCGCAGCGGTCCTGATATTATCAAGGGTAGACTTGTTCTGGGAAACTCTGCCCGATGCATTTTTCCAGGCTTCCGTTTTCTGAGTCAACAAATCCTTCAACTGTCTGCTAGCCTCTTCCAATTTAGGCAGGTCATATTCGGGAACGCCTTCCAGAGATTTCACAAAGGCATTGATCTGTCCCTTCAGTGCCTCCACATCACCGGAAGTCGCATTGTAGGCATTTACGGCGTTTTCCAGAGCCTTATTGGAGGTTACCAGATTAGTCCGCAACTTCTGAATTTCACTAGAGGCCGCATCCTTGCTTTCAAAGGCAAGATCCTTCAACTTTTCTGAAATGGACTTGTTCAAGGCTTCAATATCCTTGGCAACGGCATTATTGTCAAGGTTCAAATTTTCATTGGCAACGCGCAATTCTTCCAGTTTTTTTTCCTGAGCCGGAATTCCGGTTTCCTTATTTTCCAATTCCTGCTTGCGGTTCGCTTTTTTGATTTCGGCCTTCAGATCTTCACCCAAAGCATTCAAGGTATCGCGATTCTTCTGGAATTCATCGTTCCCACGGGACTTGGCCTCCTCAATAGGACATTCCCCGAAGAGTTTGTTCAATTCATCCTGAAGGGTTCCCCTCAAGCTATCGCAATTACCCTTCTGCTGAACGGCTGCAGCATTCTTGTCGTTACGAGAAACCTCTGCTACAGAAACCTGATTTTTCAATGTTTCCAATTCCGCCTGAGAGGGAGCCTCTTCAGACTTACAGGCCTTATGGGGATGATGAGTGGAACCGCATACCGGACATTCGCAGCCTTCTTCCAGATTAACAGCAAGGATACCTGCCTGTTCATTCAGGAAGGCTTGATTCTTACGTTCGTATTCATCTCGAAGGGCGGTATAGGCCTTTTGAGCATCCTGGAATTCATCCTGGGCATCCTGCAAATTCTTCATTTCGTCATTGTATTTCTTCTGCAGCCTACCCACATTCTGGATCTCGGCTTGACGTTTTTCCAGTTCCCTGATTTCCGCTTCCAGCCTTGCCTTGTTTTCACCGGCATTAGAAAGCGTTTCAAGTTCTTTCTTCAGGGTCTGAACTTCGGCATACTTCTTCTCGTAAGTAGCCTTGCCAGTTTTCAACTTGTCCAGACCTTTCTCCAAAGTAATCTTCTTTCCATCCAAATCCGTACGATTCTGTTCCAGGCCATCATACTGGGGTAGGGAATTTTGAATGGTGGTAATCTGCTCCTGAAGTTTCTCTCGCTCCGGCTGCAACGCTTCCTGTGCCGTCTTTGCCTTCAATTTTACATTCAGGTCCGCTTCCTTCACAGGAAGTTCTTCCTGGGCTTTCTGCAAGGCACTACGATTATTGACCGCAGTACTAGCCTTGCCCAGTTCCTTATCCTGATCAGAAATCCTGCTCCTAAGATTTTCCAGTTCACCAGCGCAGCTGTTGACTGTAGCCTCATCTTCCTTCACCAGATTCTGCAGCAAGACACAAACCTCTTCCCAATCCGCAATTTGCAAGTTCTGGGCCATGGCCTTCTTTTCAGAAACATCTGCAGCAAGGTTCGATTCTTCAGCACACTGGATTCCGGAAACATGAGTGCAGGCAGTCTGTACCAGGGAATCGCAATTCCTGCTGAAACTGGCCGCCTCTTCACCAAGCCTCTTCTGAAGCTTTTCAAAATTTTCCGTCTTGAAAATCTTGCGGAAAGTTTCGCGACGATTCTTGGTATCTTCCAGAAGAATCTTCATAAAATCGCCCTGGGCAATCATGGCGATCTGGGAAAACTGATCCCTGTCCAGGCCACCCATTACCGACTTTACAGCCTCCGCCACATCCCTGTCCTTGGACACGCTACGGCTAGTTTCAGAAACATGTCCATTTTCGTCAGGGTAATAGAACGTGACAGAAGCAGGCTTCGTCGTCATCCCCAGCCCTTTCACCTTAGGCGTTTCATATGCGGGATTGCGGCGAATACGGTAGTCCTTTCCGTCGTAGGCAAAAGTCAACTCCACCTCGGTGGAAGTTTCGGGCTTCGCATTGGTGCAGCGGAAAAGCTTTGCATCATCGCGATTTTCACCGCTAGCCTTTCCAAAAAGTGCGTAGGTAACGGCATCGAAAATAGTGGTTTTTCCGGCACCGGTATCACCGCTAATCAGATAAAGACCATGAGCGCCCAGCTTCGCAAAGTCGATCTCGGTACGTTCCGCATAAGGGCCAAAACCCGTAATCACAAGTTTTAACGGTCTCATTATCGGTTGCCCTCCCAAATAGATTTAATCAAATCCTTAACGAATTCGCTTTCATCCTCATCCATTTCGCGATTGTTCATTTCCTTGAAGAAATCACTGAATACTTCCTCAGGAGTTTTCTGGTCTACATTCTCAGAATCAAGGTTAGCGACACTCCTCGTGCGGGAATTGTTATAAGTCAAAGCCATCAAGTTCGGATAATACCCACGCAACTTTGCAGCAGCATCCGACACATCGATTTCATCGGTAAGCACCGCATAGATGTAGTCGTCAAGACTCTTGCCCTCCCGCACCTGGGTTTCACGGAATTCCGCCGAAACCAGAGTTTCAAAACTCGCCTCGATCTTGCGAACATCTCGCATGGGTTTTAGCGGGATTTCACGTATTTCCAATTCGTCACCAAGTTCCACCACCGTTACGGACTTCTTGTGGGGCGCCTCGGAAAGGGAATACTTCAATGGCGTACCGCTATAGCGGACATAGCCTACTCCCGACTTATTCACGGCAACATTCTGCGGGCGATGTATATGGCCTAGGGCTACATAGTCAAAACCTTCAAAGACGTAGGAATCCACATTGTCCAAGCCTCCCACGAATTCCTCGGAGCCGGCTTCATCCACCTGGGCACCGGTTACAAACTGGTGGGCCAGCAAAACATTTCGGCGTCCGGGAATACGATTCATCTTGCTTAAGGCCATCCCTATGGCGCTTGTATAATCAGTAATCTGTTCCCGTTCAGCATCAGCCTCTTCACCTACCCCAAGGGACGCCTTGATTGTCGCCGGACGCACAAAGGGAAGCATCCAGACATCCACCTCGCCAAACTCATCTTTCAAGGTCACAGGTGCAAACTCACCCGTATAGACTGGAGACATAAAAACGTTGCGGCTAGCCATGAGACGACCGCCAAATGCAATTCGCTCGGCGGAATCATGGTTACCGCTCAACACGAAAACCTTCGTACCGAAATCGGACAGCTTAACCAGGAAATCATCCAACGCTTCCACAGCTTCGGCACTGGGCACAGACTTGTCATATACATCACCGGCAATCAATACACCATCCGGCTTTTCTTCTTCTACAATCTTCAGGATTTCAGCTAGAATATACCTCTGGTCTTCCAGCATGGAACGCTCGCAGATGCGTTTACCGATATGCAGGTCCGCCGTATGGATAAACTTCATTTTCTCTCTTCTCCTAAAAAATATGCGTTGTAGAACCAGACTCTTTTTCGGTCTACAAATATACTATCGAAAATTGACACTAAAATGTCAGATATGGGAGAAAAATTATTTCAGCAATCTGCCCAGGGGGAATTCCTTGATCCGCTCCATGGAATCGCCTGCCGCCTTTCGAAGGTCCGATTCCAGCTCTTCGCGGAATTTCTCGAAATCCACCTTGCCGCCATCGGGCAGTTTTTTCCTGGACTTGAATGAACTCCCCTTGCGGTTCCTGTCAAAGGCCATTCTACGGGCAAGCAAATCCATCAGGTCGTGGCCCCGCAGGAAATTGGCAAAATATTTCGGGTGGCCCTCGATAAAATCCAGGACCTCCGCCGCCCTCTTTATAACGGCAGGCAAGTGTTCAGTATATTCATTCTCCGAAAAGGCCAGCATCAAGTTCTCGCCGATCAGTTCCAAGCTTGCAGAAGTCAGATGTTTCAGGTCCAGCAAGCCGAAGGAATCCATAAAGTCCACATCAAACTTCAGGCCGCCATGATTCCCGCCCTCCCGCTGACACAGCATCGAGGCATCGTCAGGCAAACCCCATTCCTCGCGAACCAGGATATTCGCCACCCGCAAAGCCCCCATGGTCACGCCCACCGTCTTGATCCCGTCACGGATACTCTCGATGATTTCGTCATCGTCATAATATTCCACCATCATGCCAGAATAGGAATCCGACAGGAACAGGAACGTTTCAAGATCGTTAAAACCGGCGCAGGCGTCTACATCAAAAAGCTGATACAGCAGCTGTTCATCATCGATGATCCGCGAACTGTCATCCCTTGATTTTTTCAAAAGTTCCACGGCAAAGTCAAAATCCAGATCCACGCAGAACACCGCAAAATGGACCGTCGGATTTTCCAGGTATTTCCGGTAGCGGGCAAGCACGCCCTTCTTCTTGGGGCCGAATTCGATTTTCCATTTAAGACGGTCCTTCAGGTGACTCCGGAAGAATGTGCGGTCGTCATCCCCTTCTACAAACAACGTAATCTTATCCGAATGGGCGTCATTGCGCATTCGTGCCAGATTCACGTCGTAAGCGGGACGCTTCCTGCCAAAATCTTCCAGGTACTCGAAAGCCATCCGAACCTACTTGACCATCTTGGCCAGTTCCACAGTCTTGTCCCAGTGATCGCCGATAAAGGCCGGCGAATGAGTCGCCACGATAAACTGGCGCTTGGGCCTTGCGTTCTTCGCATCGCGGGACTCGTTCTGAATCTTGAAGAGGATCTCAGAAAACTCCTCCTGCCAACTGGGGTGGAATGAAATTTCAGGTTCGTCCATCATCACCAGCGCCTCGGAATTATTGGCATCAAAAAGCAGACGCCCCAGAAGCACAATCAGATGCTGTTCACCAGAAGACAGGGCATCCAGGGGAATGGCTGCACCGGACCTGGAATTCTTGATCCCCAGGATACTTTCCCAGTCCGAGAGATTGATGGTAACCGTCTTCAGGTCCAGCAGTTCCTTCAGCGACTCCGAGAAAATCTTCAGCTTCTTGATCAGCGGTTCAAAAACATCCATCTTGGCCTTCACATCATCCAGATACATGCTGAACACGATCAATGCGGAATCGTCATCGGTCTCGGGATTCTTGCTCTTCTTCTTGTTGGCCGAAGTAATGATACCGAACTCGTTGCAACTCTTCTCCAGCCTGGCGATGGAAGTCATCTTGGAGGAAATCTTCTTGCGGGTCTCCTCGGCGGAAGGACGATTTTTCTGGTTCAGCGTTTCCACCACACGGTCCACGAAGTTGGATTCAAGATTTCGGGCAATCTGGAGCTGCGCCCGCATGCAGCGGTTATGAGCCGCACGGATATCGTCACTGATACTGAAAATCTTCAGAAGGTGAGGGTTCAGCCCCAGGTCCTGCCCCTCTTCGATCTGACGGCCACGAACGCGTCCGGCGAAACCCGAAACCGACCTTTCGATCTCTTCGTTGTACAGGCGGTTGGTACTGATGTAGTTCACCTCGAAATTCAGGCGACGCACCAATGTGACAAGCCACGGGAATATCCTGCGGAAGTGCAGACTGTACCTGCGGAACACACCCGACATGTCGAAGACTTCCCCATCCTTCTTGTCTTTCCAAAGTCTGCAGGACCCATTTGACATATATTGGTACATGGGCTCCAATGTCTGGATGGAACCCACCACCTCGCTGACGGAACGGTCGATATCCTCATCCGTAAAGAAATTCTCGAAGTCATCGCAACAGATGCGGCAAACGTAAGGCTGGAAAGTCTCCTCGTCGCTATTCTCAGAAGATGAGGCCTCCTCTTCCGACTCCTCCACGACACGGGCCGTCTTCTCGATGAACAATATGGTTTCCTTGGGCCTTGCCGCCTCCTCGTCACTGAGAGGTTCCGATCCCGGCCCCATTCTAGGTCTCCACTCGTCTCCCATGGTGCCCTTGAACTTCATTTCGATACGGTCAAAAACCAGGCCCGCAAAATAGCAGAAATTGCCCACGGCGGCAGCACGGATAATCTTCAGGACGGTGGACTTGCCGAAACCATTGGGTGCAGTCAAAATGGTAAAACCGTCGGTCTTCTCGAAATCAATTTCGTAGTCGAAAGTACCGAACAGCTTCTCGATCTTCAGGGAGGTAATTCTCTTCATAGACTTAAATCTAATTCAATAAACCCCGATGAACCCCTAATGTCTTATCCTGAAAAAAGTTGACACTATACAAAAAGGCAGGTATAGTGCAAATGGAGACAAAACAGGTCACAAAGTCGGTTCTCGCATACGACG
>NZ_FRBB01000038.1:0-5099 GCF_900142505.1 Fibrobacter sp. UWH5
AAAAAATTAATGAAGAGTTTGATCCTGGCTCAGAACGAACGCTGGTGGCGTGTCTTATACATGCAAGTCGAGCGGGGACTTCGGTCCTAGCGGCGAACGGGTGAGTAACGCGTAAGCAATCTGCCCCATATCAGGGAATACCCGTGCCAACGCGCGGTTAATGCCCAGGAGAGTGGCAGTCCACATGGACTGTTGACTAGAGATTTATCGGTGTGGGATGAGCTTGCGTCCGATTAGCTAGTTGGCGGGGCAACGGCCCACCAAGGCGACGATCGGTAGCCGGCCTGAGAGGGTGATCGGCCACATTGGGACTGAGATACGGCCCAGACTCCTACGGGAGGCAGCAGTAGGGAATATTGCACAATGGGGGAAACCCTGATGCAGCAACGCCACGTGTGGGAAGAAGCATTTCGGTGTGTAAACCACTGTCGTGAGGGAATAATGCTTGGCCTCGGCCAAGTTGAATGTACCTCGAAAGGAAGCACCGGCAAACTTCGTGCCAGCAGCCGCGGTAATACGAGGGGTGCAAGCGTTGTTCGGAATCACTGGGCGTAAAGGGAGCGCAGGCGGAGATGCAAGCAGTCTGTACAATACCGGGGCCCAACCCCGGACCTGCAGACTGGACTGTTTCTCTTGGATAGTTCAGGGGCAAGCGGAATTCCTGGTGTAGCGGTGGAATGCGTAGAGATCAGGAAGAACACCGATGGCGAAGGCAGCTTGCTGGGGACTTATCGACGCTCATGCTCGAAAGTGCGGGTAGCAAACAGGATTAGATACCCTGGTAGTCCGCACCGTAAACAATGCATACTGGGTGTCCGGGGCTCGCCCCGGGTACCGAAGCCAACGCGTTAAGTATGCCGCCTGGGGAGTACGTACGCAAGTATGAAACTCAAAGGAATTGACGGGGGCCCGCACAAGCGGTGGAGCATGTGGTTTAATTCGAAGCAACGCGCAGAACCTTACCAGGGTTTGACATGGGAACGCCGCGGCGAGAGATCGCCGTTTTGTAGCAATACAACGTTCCGCACAGGTGCTGCATGGCTGTCGTCAGCTCGTGTCGTGAGATGTTGGGTTAAGTCCCGCAACGAGCGCAACCCACGTTTCCAGTTGCCACCCGCAAGGGGGCCCTCTGGAGAGACTGCCGGGGACAACCCGGAGGAAGGTGTGGATGACGTCAAGTCCTCATGGCCCTTACATCCTGGGCTACACACGTGCTACAATGGTCGGTACAATGGGTCGCTACCTGGTGACAGGGCGCCAATCCTCAAAGCCGGCCTCAGTTCGGATCGGAGTCTGCAACTCGACTCCGTGAAGCTGGAATCGCTAGTAATCGTGGGTCAGCACACCACGGTGAATACGTTCCCGGGCCTTGTACACACCGCCCGTCAAGCCATGGGAGGAGGGAGTGCTCTAAGTCGCGATGCCAACCCGCAAGGGAGCCAGCGCCTAAAGCAAGACCTCTGACTGGGGCTAAGTCGTAACAAGGTAGCCGTACCGGAAGGTGCGGCTGGATTACCTCCTTTAAGGAGTAAAATTTGGAACTGGTTTCCAACCACCTGTAATCGAAAGACGTTCAGACTAGAAGTCGCCACGAAAGCACATCTCCGATTCTTTTAGAGCCCGGGTCTGTAGCTCAGCTGGTTAGAGCACCGCTCTGATAAGGCGGGGGTCAATGGTTCAAGTCCATTCAGGCCCATAGCTTAAGGGGTTATAGCTCAACTGGTAGAGCGCCAGCTTTGCAAGCTGGATGTTAGGAGTTCGAGTCTCCTTAGCTCCAGTAGCGCTTCCGGGCGCACAAAATGGGAAGGCCACCGCGCCGACCTGCAGATTGAAAATTACGGCATGTAACCAAGAAAAGCAATCAAGCATACAGAGTGACTTGAAGCACTGAGAAAAAAGGTGGATTCGAGCTGCTCATGCGAGCGACAGATCGAGCTTTATCGTTGGAAACAGGAATTAAGCGAAGGAATGCACGCGGGGGATGCCTAGGCATCTGCCGGCGACGAAGGACGGGCCAAGCCCCGAAAGTCCCGCACGAGGCGCAAAGGGCCTTTGACTGCGGGGGATCCGAATGGGGAAACCCACGCGCAAGCGTATCCACGGACTGAATACATAGGTCCGAGGAGGCAAACCCGGGGAACTGAAACATCTAAGTACCCGGAGGAAAAGAAATCAACCGAGATTCCCTCAGTAGTGGTGAGCGAAAGGGGAAGAGCCCAGACGGTTCGCGCATTCAGGCGACAAGGCGAAGCGGGATGGAAAGCCCCCCCATAGCAGGTGACAGGCCTGTAGTCTTGTTCAATGGAGCGTACGTCGAAGAGTAGGGCGGGACACGTGAAATCCTGCCTGAAGACGGGGGGACCACCCTCCAAGGCTAAATACGAGCGGATGACCGATAGTGCACAGTACCGTGAGGGAAAGGTGAAAAGCACCCCGAGAGGGGAGTGAAAGAGCGCCTGAAACCGCGTGCATACATTCTGTCGGAGGGAGGATTCATCCTCCTGACGGCGTGCCTTTTGTTTAATGAGCCAGCGAGTTGCTCGTGTACGGCGAGGTTAAGGGCCTCAGGCCCGGAGCCGAAGCGAAAGCGAGTCTCAACTGGGCGACCAGTCGTACACGGCAGACACGAAGCCTTAGTGATCTACCCATGGCCAGGCTGAAGCGGGGGTAACACCTCGTGGAGGGCCCAACCGATATACATTGAAACGTGTCCGGATGAGCTGTGGGTAGGAGCGAAAGACCAATCAAACTGGGCGATAGCTTGTTCTCTCCGAAACATATTTAGGTATGGCGTCATGTTAGCTTCACGGGGGTAGAGCACTGGAAGGACTAGGGGGCACACCCGCTTACCAAACCCTATCAAACTCCGAATACCGTGAACGTGATGCATGGCAGACAGCCCGCGGGTGATAAGATCAGCGGACGAAAGGGAAACAACCCGGACCATCGACTAAGCGTCCCCAAGTATGTGCTAAGTGGTAAAGGATGTGGGGTTGCACAGACAGCCAGGAGGTTAGCTTAGAAGCAGCTACCCTTTAAAGAAAGCGTAATAGCTCACTGGTCAAGCGACCCCGCGCCGAAAATGATCGGGACTAAGCACATCACCGAAGTCATGGACTCAGCAATGAGTGGTAGGAGAGCGTTCCGTAGGCCTGGGAAGGCGCGTGGCGATGCGCGCTGGAGGTATCGGAAACGAGAATGCTGGCATGAGTATGCGAAAATGCGGGTGAAAAACCCGCACACCGTAAGTCCAAGGGTTCCCGGGCAAGGATAATCCCCCCGGGGTCAGTCGGGATCTAAGACGAGGCCGAGAGGCGTAGCCGATGACAAGCGGGCGAACATTCCCGCACCCACATCACTGCGTTTGACCGACGGGGCGACGCATGGGACAGCGAGTAGCGACTGATGGATGTCGCGGATGGCGTGCAAGGCTCCGGGGCGGCAAATCCCCCCGGTACATGCCCCAGGCGCCGGACCGGTGGAAGGCTTCGGCCGGAAGCTGAGTCTCGTGGGCCCGTGCCAGGAAAACCCCCTAAGGGAGTATTGATGTGGCCCGTACCGTAAACCGACACAGGTGGACGAGGCGAATAGCCTAAGGTGCTCGAGACAACTCGGGAGAAGGAACTCGGCAAATTAACCCCGTAACTTCGGGATAAGGGGAGCCTCCAGCGGTGAGGATGGACAGTCCAGGGCTGCAGGAGGTCGCAGGGAAACGGCAGAAGCGACTGTTTACCAAAAACACAGGGCCATGCTAACACGCAAGTGGATGTATATGGTCTGACACGTGCCCGGTGCCGGAAGGTTAACAGGAGGCGTCAGCTCACGCGAAGCGCTGAATCGAAGCCCCGGTAAACGGCGGCCGTAACTATAACGGTCCTAAGGTAGCGAAATTCCTTGTCGGGTAAGTTCCGACCTGCACGAATCGTGTAACGACTTCTGCACTGTCTCCTCCCGGGACTCGGCGAAATTGCAGTGCCGGTGAAGATGCCGGCAACCCGCACCTGGACGGAAAGACCCCATGAACCTTCACTGTATTTTGACATTGGTTTTAGGACTGGCATGTGTAGGATAGGTGGGAGGCTTAGAAGCGGCGACGCCAGTCGTCGTGGAGCCATCCTTGAAATACCACCCTTGCCCGTTTTGAGATCTAACCTCGTCCCGTCATCCGGGACAGGGACCGTGTCTGATGGTCAGTTTGACTGGGGCGGTCGCCTCCTAAAAGGTAACGGAGGCATCCAATGGTTCCCTCAGCGCGGTCGGCAATCGCGCGCAGAGCATAAAGGCATAAGGGAGCTTGACTGCGAGACGGACACGTCGAGCAGGTACGAAAGTAGGGCTTAGTGATCCCGCGGTACAGCGTGGAACGGCCGTTGCTCAATGGATAAAAGGTACTCTGGGGATAACAGGCTGATCTCCCCCAAGCGTTCATAGCGACGGGGAGGTTTGGCACCTCGATGTCGGCTCGTCGCATCCTGGGGCTGGAGAAGGTCCCAAGGGTTTGGCTGTTCGCCAATTAAAGCGGCACGCGAGCTGGGTTCAGAACGTCGTGAGACAGTTCGGTCCCTATCCGGTGTGGGCGTACGAGACTTGAGGGAAGCTGACCTTAGTACGAGAGGACCGGGTCGGACGTACCTCCGGTGTACCGGCTGTCGCGCCAGCGGCATTGCCGGGTAGCCGTGTACGGATCGGAGAAACGCTGAAGGCATCTAAGCGTGAAGCCGTTCCCAAGATCAGGTCTCGCGGGGGCAACCCCCTGAAGGGCCGTCGGAGACTACGACGTCGATAGGCGACAGGTGTAAGCGTGGCGACACGTTGAGCCGAGTCGTACTAATAGCCCGTGAGAGCTTTTCCTTTCTTTCAACGATGACGTTCGACACGCGTCGCGTGAGCAGCTAGGATTCATCACCTTTACTTCAGCCACTCAGTAGAGTCGCTGGTTGCAGGTTACTGCCGGAGAGATTGTTTCAGCGGTTATCGAGGGAGGGTCATACCCGTTCCCATTCCGAACACGGAAGTCAAGCCTCCTATCGCCGATGGTACCTGGCCTACGGGTCCGGGAGAGTAGGTCGCCGCTGGATTCACGGGCCCCCCGAGGAAAA
>NZ_FRBB01000018.1:0-84803 GCF_900142505.1 Fibrobacter sp. UWH5
CGTCGTATGCGAGAACCGACTTTGTGACCTGTTTTGTCTCCATTTGCACTATACCTGCCTTTTTGTATAGTGTCAACTTTTTTCAGGATAAGACATAGAGCATTTGGCACACTTTTTCATCTTCGAACAAATCGTGAGTCATGGAATAAACCGCCTTGGACTGGTTTATTTGCATGGATTTCGCCCATTTACGGAATGCAAACCAAGCACTCACGCCCCCTAAAATGAATGTTAAAATTGCAGCCACAGCGGCAACAGTATCTGCCACTGAAGATGATGCAAAACTACACATCATTCGTTCTCCTTATGGAATACAACGAAACACGCCTCCTCTGTCAAAGAGAAGGTCGTTGCGCTTGCTTTTGTTGTTTTGAAAAAGGAAATTACGGCATCAATGCCAAAGCCTGAAAATGCGTACCCCCCCCCCTGCAAATTTCATGCCCAAAAGCACACATTAATGGCAATGCGTGGAGGCGAGTGAAAATACTTGTTTGGGAGGGGATTGTTAGCATAGCGAAAATATAAACTAACGAGGGACGTAGGTCAACCGAACTATGGATAAGGATGCTAGATCCTTCGCTTCGCTCAGGATGACACCGGGGCCTTGCCCATGATGACACAAAAGGGTGACTCAGGATGACACGAAAGAGAAAAGCCTCAGAATGACGAGAGAGAGAAAGACCTCATGACACGCGTGAGATGGCGCGCTGGATGATGCGTGCGCGATGTACTTATTTTAAGAACAGGGACAGCTTTCCAAAGTCAAGGATTGTGATGAACACGAAGAAGCTGATGAAGAAGGCTGCAGCGACGTTCTGGATAATGGTCTGGGTCTTGGTGGACAAGGGCTTGCCACGGAGTTTTTCGATGCCGAGGAACATGAGGAGGCCGCCATCGGTAATGGCCAGCGGAAGCAAGTTCATAACGCCAAGGTTGATGCTGATGAGTGCCAGGAGCATAAGGAATTCCTGGAAGCCGCTCATCCATACGTTACCCATGACCGCCACGATGGAAACGGGGCCGGAGAATGCGTCCATCTTGACTTGACCCTTGAAGAGGCGGCCAAAATAACGGAAGATGCTGGTGGTCATTTTCCAGCTGGTAGCGCAAGTCTTTTCAAGAGCCTCGATGGGACCGCGACGAACAAACTTTGTTTCGCGGAAGAGGACATAGCCCATCTGCACACCCACCATATAGCGCTTGTATTCTTCGTTATAGACCGGAGTCATGGGGAGAGTAAGAGTGTCGCCATTGCGTGTAACGGTTACGCGGACTTCTTCGCCCTTGGAACCATCAATCTGACGGACCACATCTTCGTAGCGGCCAATATGCTTGCCGTTAATTTCAAGAACGGTATCGTTCTGAAGAATTCCAGCCTTTTCTGCAGCGGAACCTGCCACCGGCGGCAAACGGACAATCACGCGATTCTGAGGGTAAATGCCAATATCGCCGATACCCATCTTGGTTTCGGAATCGGTGGAGTCCTGTGCGGGAATTACCAGTTCTTCGGGCACCACAACAATGGTCTGCACAGAACCTTCGCGATGGACTTCCAATTCCACATTGGCGCCAAGGCTTACGCCGATCTGCTCGCGGAAATCATCCCAGCCCTGAGTGGGCTTACCGTTAATGGCGGTGATGGTGTCGCCGGGAATAATGCCTGAAACTTCGGCGGGAGAATTCTTACCTACAAAGCCAATAATCAATTCCTTGTTAGCGGGTTCCTGAACGCCCACCATGTAAAGAATCATCAAAAGGACAAATGCAAACACAATGTTGATGAAAGGTCCGGCAAAGGCGATGGCTGCGCGGGCGCCAACGGACTTAGCCATAAAATCACGTTCATTCAGAGCTTCGCCTTCCTGGATCTTGTCGGGATTTTCACCGGCCATGGCCACATAGCCACCAAAGGGAATGGCGGAAATACAGTATTCGGTTTCGCCAATCTTGTACTTCAGAAGTTTCTTGCCGAAGCCAACACTAAAGGTGTTCACCTTGACGTTATTCCACTTTGCCACCAGGAAATGACCCAGCTCATGGATAGTCACCAAAAAACTCAGGCCAATCAGGCCCAAAACAAACATCAAAACATTATCAAGGACATTTTCCATCGTTTTTCAATATAGCAAAAGGCGAGAGCAACGACGAGTAACACTATGGGCTTTATAGCAGAAAGGCGAGCCGCAAGGCTCGCCCATCCGCAGTTTTTTATTTACCGGCCAAGGGCCGGTTTTCAAAAGGTTAGAACTACTTTATCTGCATACCCTTCAAATCAAAACGTTTTCCATTGCGTTCAATGAAGACCTGCTGATCCACAAATCGCATACGGAGAGCGCCTTCTGAAGAGGAGTGCCTTGTCACAGAGGGTTTAATTGATGTAGCTTCGCCCTTGGCCACACCACCCACAGCAAAGCTAGGAGCATGGCCAGCATTAAGGGCTTCGATTGCACCAGCCAAATAAGCCAGCGGAGCATTCCAGTTAATGGCCACTTCGTTAGAAGCGTAGCTGCAGTTGTGGTCGATATAGGAAGTTGCAGGAACGCCAGTGCGGTAGTCCTTACATTCCCAACTTTCAGAACCGATGTCTTCACCGCCGGGCTGAGGACCACCCACCAACATACCGGGCACAGGGTCAGTCACCTTGTCAGCGGTACTGGGACGATGATGAGGCTTCTTCGGGGACTTGGTTCCAAAACCTGTCATAAAGGACATGTCCAGAGGATTCTTGCCCAACAGATAATCCAGGACCTTGCGGGCTGCCTTGTAGTACTTATCTTCACCAGTCAGGTAATAGGCATGCAACAGCCAGATGCCCTGATTAGCGGCCACTGCGTTGGATCCCCAGACAAAATCATCTTTGGCCATAACAACACCAAAGCCTGTTTCGGAACGTTTCACAAATTCATCGGCGGTCTTGATCAAAATGTTCTTGCTACCATCATCGGTACCGTATGTGGCAGCACCATAGGCGGCAAGACCAGAGACATCGCCCCAGTTGGGAACATTGGCTTTAGAAACATTCTGCTTGTAGGAAGCATCCCCTGTGGCAATGAACAGTTCGGTACCTGCGAACAGCTTTTCATCGTCGAGCCACTGGTCACCATATTCCCCAGTAGAAACGCCCTGGGGATTGGAATAGGTTACATTGGGATTCTGGGCACCCCATGCGTAAGCCTTCTTGGCGGCTTCAAGACACTGGGCAGCAAAAGTTGCATCGTAGGCCTTGTAGACTCGGGAAGCGGTTGCCATGACGCCTGCAAAATCAAAGGTGGCTGCAGTACCCTTACCGATAACATAAAGAGTAAGTTTGTCTGCAGCGGGCATGTCATCGCCAGGGAAACCAAGGGAGGTCAACTTATGGAATACGCCACCATCGGTATCCTGCATGGTGAGCATCCAATCCAGATTGTACTTGATTTCTGCCAACAGATCAGGCAGAGTACCTTCGGCAGGAATGTTCCACTTGAGGGTCCTGAAGTAATCCGGATAGTGTTCAAACAGAGAAAGGAGTGTATAAGTAGTGATGCCGGAGTTCACGATATAACGACCATAGTCGCCAGCATCGTACCAGCCCTTACCGGAAGAAATGGAGCCCGAACCTGCGGAATTGTGAAGCTGGTAAGTGCCTGCGTTATGGCCAGCGGCACGAGCCCACTGACCAGCATAGGTCTGTTCCAACGCCATGGAGGCACGCTGATAGTAGAACCACTTCAAGGCGGCCTTAGTTACATCTTCAAACGTATTGTCGGCAATCTTAAGATCATTGCGGAGAACCTGGCCGCCCACTCGGATAGAGTAAACACCAGGAGTCTTCAAATCGGAGAAATCCACCAGAGACACATTCTGGTTGCTGGGAACCCACAGGGCGGAGGCAGACGGGGTGGCTGTCATGACGATACTGCCCGCAGCATCCACGATTTCGACAGGGCCGCTAACATCCTGAACGGTGAATTCCTTGGCATCATTTGAACGATAACCAATCTGGTTGATGTAGGCATTGGCACCAAAAGCTGTAGAAGCCAGAGTCAATGCAGAAATGGCCAACGGCGCAAACTGTTTGAGACCGAATTTTGAAAACATACACATCTCCTTACACTTATTCAAAATCAATATAGGAGATTTTTTAGAACAAAGCTAAAAAACATCATTAATTCTGTTTACAAGTGTAACAGCTGTTTCCAAAATGTGTTCCACATCAAAAAAAGGGCCCGCAAAGCGAACCCTTTTTCAACAATCTGCCAGAATTTACTTAATCAAGTCAAGAGTCAGGCGGCGAGCTTCTGCGTCGGCTTCCAGAACCTGTTCCAGAGTCAGATGACCGGTAAGGTTGGGAGCGCCGTTGATGATAGTTTCCACATGACGGGGAATATCGGTGAACTTCAGCTTGCCATCCAGGAAGCGATCCACCAGAACTTCGTTGGCGGCGTTCATCATGGCGGGAACGACACCGCCGCGGCGGCCAGCTTCGAAGGCGAGGGCCAGGCAGCGGAACTTGTTGAAGTCCGGCTCGAAGAAGGTGAGCTGTCCGAGAGTGGGCAGATCCAAGCGCTTGGTTTCCAAGGGCAGGCGTTCCGGCCAAGTGAGGGCCACCTGAATGGGAATGCGCATGTCGGGAGCACCCAGCTGAGCCATCAGGGAACCATCGCGGAACTGCACCAAAGAGTGCACCATGGACTGGGGGTGAACCACAACCTTGATCTGTTCGTAAGGAATGTGGAACAGGAAGTGGGCTTCCAGAACTTCCAGACCCTTGTTCATCATGGAAGCGGAGTCGATGGTGATCTTGCGGCCCATGCTCCACACCGGATGATTCAAAGCATCGGCAACAGTGATGTTTTCAAAACGTTCGATATCCCAGGTGCGGAAGGGGCCACCGGAAGCGGTGATTTCCAGGCATTCCACTTCCTTGTTGGGGCGGTCGGCCAGGCACTGGAAAATAGCGCTGTGTTCAGAGTCGATGGGAGTGATGAAAGCCTTGGGATTTTCAGCCAGCTTGTCCCAGATAACGGGGCCAGCCATGACCATGGTTTCCTTGTTGGCGAGGGCCACATGCTTGCCGTGTTCGATAGCGGTAATGGTGGGCAAGCAGCCTACGGCACCCATCAGGGCGTTGATGATGATGTCGGCCTTGGGGTCGGCAGCCAGTTCGCAGAGGCCTTCCATACCGGAGAGCACCGGCATATTGAGCATGGCACTCAGTTCCTTGGCGGCTTCGGGCTTGAACATGCAAACACGTTCCACCTTGAACTTGCGAACAATTTCAGCAACTTTTTCAACGCTGGAATTTGCAGCCACAGCGTAAACCTTGAACAGGTCAGAATGCTGAAGGCAAACATCTACTGTGGAAGTTCCGATAGAACCGGTAGCACCGAGAAGAACGACATTTTTCATAATTAAAACCTTTGGATGCAAGAGCTAGGTATGAGGCTTGAGGTCGTTCGCTACGCTCACTTTGAGGTGCGAGATTTCGCAGGCTTCAAGACTCACCTTTCTCAAAAAAATAATATAATTCCATTCCCGAATAAAGATACCTCTAAGGCCGAAGGCCGCCCTCAAAGCAAAGCGACCTCACCGCTCTTTAAACTTTATCCTTCCTACTACCTAGTATCCCTTGGGATTATTCTTCTGGAAGTTCCAGGAATCGCGGCACATATCCTCGATACCGTACTTCGCTTCCCAACCCAGTTCAGCCTTGGCCTTTGCAGGGTTGCAGTAACAGGTAGCGATGTCGCCGGCACGGCGAGGCTTGATACTATACGGGACCTTCAATCCGTTTGCTTTTTCGAATGCGTGAACCACATCCAATACAGAATAGCCATGACCTGTACCCAGGTTGTAGATGGCAAGGCCACACTTACGTTCAATGGCCTGCAAGGCGCACACATGGCCCGCAGCCAAATCGCAAACGTGAATATAGTCGCGGACACCAGTTCCGTCGGGGGTATCGTAATCGTTGCCGAACACGCCCAGTTCCTGACGTAAGCCCACGGCGGTCTGCGTAATATAAGGCATCAAATTGTTGGGGATTCCGTTGGGGTTCTCGCCAATGAGACCGCTCTGGTGAGCGCCAATGGGATTGAAATAACGGAGGAGCACTACGTTCCACTCAGGATCGGCCTTCTGCAAATCCATCAGTACTTCTTCAAGCATGGACTTGGTCTTGCCATAGGGATTGGTGCACTGACCCTTGGGGCATTCTTCAGTAATGGGGATGATGGCCGGATCGCCATACACCGTTGCAGAAGAAGAGAAAATAAAGTTCTTGCAGTTATGCTTGCGCATGACGTCCAACAGAACGAAGGTGGCGTTCATGTTGTTCTCGTAATACTCCAGAGGCTTGGCAACAGATTCGCCCACCGCCTTGAGACCCGCAAAATGAATGCAGGCATCAAAGGAATACTTTTCAAAAACTTCGTTCATGGCGGCTGCATCACGGACGTCAGCCTTTACAAAGGGAACCGGCTTTCCAATAATCTGAGCCACCCGGCGAAGGGATTCCTCGCTGGAGTTCACCAGATTATCGACCACAACCACGGAGTGGCCAGCCTTATCAAGTTCAATGATGGTGTGGCTGCCAATATAACCTGCGCCACCTGTAAGAAGAATATTCATCTAAGACCTTATGTTTTTCCACAAATAATGTAGATAATTCACACCACCGAGAGTAAACCGCCCATGTCTAAAGACTAGAAATACAAGGAGGCCACAAGCCCTTTCTGGTCATCATAAAATAGGGGCGCAACGGTAACCCGCATCCCTTTTTCGGGTGCGCCGTTTTTTTCACGATAGAACGCATTTCCGATGTACCAGCCAATGGAAGCCCCCATCAGAACACCGGCCACCGCATCGGAAAACCAGTGCGCCTCCCCCTTGGCACCAAGGACCATGCTGGTCGCCACATAGCCCGCAAAGAGGCCACAGCCCGCAACCACGAAGGGATTGTCACGATGATAGCTGGCGATGCTCATGGCAAGGGCTGCGTTGGTCATGGAGTGCCCCGAAGGCCAGCCATAAAAAACACCTCGCTTAAAAAAGCCCCACTTAAAATCCCGGGAAAGGCTTCCGCTATTGCTATCCGCCACCGGGTGGGCACGCCCCGAAATTGCCTTCAGGATATTGTTGTACAAAAACGCCACCGCCGTAGCCTGGGCCGCCACCGCACCGGTATTGTTCAAGGTTTTATTGTCGCTAAAGAAGTACATATAGCCAGGAACAAGAAACGGGAAAAACGTTCCCGCCATCATTCCCGGCATAAAGGCGATACCGAAGGCCAGCTCATTCTGACGAGCGGCAAACCGGGCCACCTTCAAATCCACATCATTGGTAGAAAGCAGGTAGGTTGCGCCACCGCCAACTAGGTGAAAAGCGAGAGGCCAGCCAAAGGCACTCCACAGCATGTTTTGACCCAGGTGATCGAAAGGCGACAAAGTAACGGAGGCTGAATTACTTTTATGGTCCGTTGACTGACGAACCACCGTTGTATCCGAAACCGGTTCCTGCCCGTGAGCAAGAACAGTAAAAAGAAAAATCAAAATTATGGAAAGAATTCGATTCATTTTTAACAGTAAATTTAGAATAAAATAAAAAAGCCATATCCATTACAAAACGGACACAGCTGCATTTTTCAAGGAAAAATGTCCTTTTACCTTATCCACTTTTCCACGTCTTTTTCGGCCTTGGACTTTTCGTTCTGGGCAACGTGACCATAAATGGCGAGACCCATAGTAACATTGGCGCCGGTCAACTTCTTAAGTCGGGCTACACCGCTGAGGCCGCTACCTTCGTGAGTGACAAAAGGATGAATAGTTTTACCCTTCAGATTGTACTTTTCGAAGAAGGTTACCATGGGCATAGGCATTTCGCCCCACCACACGGGATATCCGACATAGATTTCGTCGTATTCTTCCGGATTGACACTAACCGGTTTAATTTCGGGACGGGCGTCGTTTGCCAATTCCTTCTTGGCCACAGCGATACAGTCGTCGTATTCTTTCGGATATTCCTTGACGGGTTCCACCTTCAAAAGCGTTGCACCTGTTTTTGCGGCAATGATTTCGGCAACGATTTCGGTATTGCCCTTCTTGATATAGCCCACGCTATAGTTTTCGTCGGCACGGGAATAATAGATGACCAGTTTCTTGGATTCAGCAGCCATGGCAGCCCCCATAAGGATTGTTAAAAGGATGAGGATGATCTTTTTCATTGAAACCTCTTTTTGTTATAATATATCATCTAGAGTTGACTCTAGGTCAAGACCTTGTTTAAATAAATTTCTTTTTTTATAAAGTCAGTTATTTGAAAATGCTATTTTTATAATGAACGTGGTGCCAAATGGCCCTCGGCAAAACTTTTTCGCCATAGGTAAGACAATGATGAACGAAACCCTGAAAACTCTGGAAACTCGCCGCAGCTGCCGCAAGTTCAAGCCCGACATGATTACCGACGAGGAATTGGAAGCCGTGCTTCGCGCAGGAACCTTCGCCCCCTCCGGAAAAAATCAGCAGTCTTCCATCATCATCGCCGTAACCAACAAGGAAGTCCGCGACCAGATTGCCGAAGAGAACCGCAAGATCGGCGGTTGGGACGAAGGTTTCGACCCCTTCTACGGCGCACCTGTAATCCTGATTGTCATTGCAGACAAGGATGCCAACAACGGCTCCGGAACCTATATCAACGACGGCAGTCTTGTCATGGGAAACCTGATGAATGCCGCCGCAAGCCTTGGCCTCGGCAGCGTCTGGATCCACCGCGCCAAACAGGAATTCGAAAGCGAATTCGGAAAGTCTATTCTAGAAAAGCTGGGCATCAAGGGCAACTACGAAGGCATCGGCCACGTGGCCCTAGGTTACCGTCAGACACCTGTTCCCCAGGCTTTGGCCCGCAAAGAAAACTACATCTATTACATCAAGTAGCGAAAACTTAAATGGCCGCGTCAAGGATTCCCTGACACGGCCTAATTACTCTTTAATAGTTTGCGTTTCCTGTCCGCGAAACCCAATATCTACAAGGCAAGCCCCTTTATACGCCGCTTGTCTTTTTTCATATCCGCCAACAGACAGTCCTGGAAGTAATCCACGCTTTCGGAACTTCCCGCATATTTCTTGACGCCAATAGCGACAGTCAACTTATACGGTTCACCGCTATTGCGATTGAACTTTTCCACATTCATCCTGATTTTTTCTACGCAGTTGGCAATACTGTTATCGTGATGCGTATCGACCATGATAATGAACTCGTCACCTGAGTAGCGCAGGATTGAACCCCACTGCCCCGTAGACTCACGGAGGATATCGGCCGCATTGCACAAGGCACGGTCACCGACCTTATGGCCTAACTCGTCATTGATTTTTGAAAAATCGCAAAGGCTGACCATGATCCCGCTGGACTGACGCTTTTTGTTATTGTACAGGTACAGCACATAGTCAAGGAAGGGGCGATTGAAAAGACCGGTCAGATAATCCCTGAAAACGCGTTCGTTCTGCAGGCTACAGAACGCGCCCGCAATAGCGACGGCAAAACTAGGCGCCATCAACGACACACCGTAGAAGATACTCTGCAGCACGATGGCCACAACAGTCGGAATCGCGTAAAACCAAATGGGGAAAAATCGGATTAGGCCATCCTGCCTGTAATTCTTATAGTAGAGCGTAAGGGATGTAACCACGATGCTGTAGTTGAAAAAGATATAAATCCAGTAGCCGAAACAGCGAACGTAGCGGTTATGTTCGTTAACGCTAAAGAGTAACGGCACAAAAAGATTCGTCAACAGCATCAGGGGCAAGACGACCATGGAAATCCGCAGGATACATTTCAGGAAGCCATTCAACTCCATACGGAAATGTTCCTTTAGGAAGGACATCCAGCTGTATGCACAGAGGAAGTTGGAGGCATAGACCCACGAGTTCGTGATATACACTAACTGCTTAGCATAGACGCAGGAACAACCATCGGCGGCATAAGCAAAAAGGTCAGAAAGGCAACTGAAAAAGCAGAATAGCAGCATCGCAATGAGCAGCTTGCTTTCCTTGGTTTTTAGACGCAATCTCCAGACATTACCCACAATCATCACGACGACAAGAATCATACCGACAACGTCGGTACCTAGTGCCATCCTGATGTCAATAGGTGTATCCACAAATCCTCCTTTATACCTAACAATAATAAAAAAAGGAGGTTTGCACCTCCAATTTTTTAAGCAAGATTCTTCATGAAATCAAGCAACAGCCAGAGCATCGGCGCTGCCAGGAAGAAGGAATCGCAGCGATCCAGGACTCCGCCATGCCCCACAAACAAGTTGCCGGAATCCTTGGTACCGCTCCAGCGCTTGAGTGCACTCATGAGAAGATCGCCTGCCTGACCAGCCACGGTCACCATGACGCCAAGAATAATGGCCTTGCACCAATCCATGTTTACATTGAAGGCGCCAAGGGCGGAACTGCAGTTTGCCCAGTAGGCCACCCATGCAATGGTTGCAACAGAACCCGCAATGGAACCTTCCCAGGTTTTCTTGGGGCTGATGCTGGGAGCAAAGAGATGACGACCGAAGGGGCCCTTGCCTGCAGCAAACTTTCCAAAGAAGTAAGCGACAGTATCGCAGAGCCACACGCTGGTCATGACCAGGATAAATCCATAGCAATGTTCAAAGCCCTGGCCATTGCCCATCATCAAGACATTCATGCCACCCCAGAGGCCCACATACAGAGGTGCGGCCAGCTGCATTACCAGCCAGGGGAAGAGGTTTTCAATTTCAACCTTGGCGTAAGCCACACCGATGTAGACGGCAAAGATGACCATGGCGGTCATGCCCACCACATAGGGCACGGCAGAAAGACCAAAGTACCCACCCTTGGAAAGAGCCCAGGCAAGAGTCAACGCAAGGCTAGAAGCAAAGGAGAGATAACGTACGTTAGGCCCCTTGTACATCTTGGTGGCCATGCCAGCCCATTCCCAGGCGCCAACACCGGCCAGGAAGCACATCAGGCCGACACGGGAAAAATCGTTAAACCACAAAAGGAAAAATACCAGCGGGATTGCAATCACCGCGGTAATCAGACGTTGAGCCAAATTACTCATGAAGAACCTTCCCAAAGCGGCGTTCGCGAGTATTGAAGAACTCGACCGCTTGCATAAATTCATCCTTGGTGAAGTCGGGCCAGAGCGTATCGGTAACGTAGAATTCGCTATAGGCGGCCTGCCAGAGGAGATAATTGGAAAGTCTGAATTCGCCACCGGTACGGATAATCAGATCCGGGTCGGGAGCGCCTTTCAGATACAGATTTTTTGCAAACAGGGTTTCGTCGATATCATCCACGGACAGGGAGCCTGCGGCAACCTGGGCGGCAATGGACTTTACGGCACCGACGATTTCCTGACGACCACCATAGGAGATAGCCAGGTTCAACTGCATGCCGGTATTGTTTGCAGTAATATCAATTGCAGATTGCAAGCTCGCGCGAGGCTTCTCGGGAATACGGTCCATGTTTCCAATGACTGTAAGCTTCACGTTCTTTTCCATCAGGTCGGGGATTTCTTTAACGACCATCTCAATGAGAAGGTTCATCAGATAATCCACTTCCTTGGAGGGGCGACCCCAGTTTTCGGAACTGAAGACATACAAAGTCATGTGTTCCAGTTTGAGGTTCACACCCATTTCAACGGCATCGATAGTAGACTCGGTCCCCTTGCGATGGCCGAAGAAACGTTCCATGCCGCGGCTCTTGGCCCAGCGGCCATTGCCGTCCATAATGATGGCTACATGTCTAAGCTGATTTGCCACGCGTTACCTTACAAAGGACAATTACACCTTGAGGATGTCTGCTTCCTTGGCAGCAAGGAGAGCGTCAATCTTTGCGATAGCCTTGTCAGTAGCCTTCTGGATTTCGTCCTGCTGCTTCTTGGCTTCGTCTTCGGGCATTTCCTTGTCCTTCTTGATGGCATCGTTTGCATCGCGGCGGATGTTGCGGATAGCAACGCGACCATCTTCAGCGTGCTTGCGAGCGACCTTAGCCAGTTCCTGACGACGTTCGGTAGTGAGGATCGGGAGGCTAACGCGAATGGAGTTGCCATCCTTCATGGGAGTCAGACCGATGTTTGCTGCGTAGATAGCCTTTTCGATCAGGTCCACCAGTGCCTTTTCCCACGGAGCAACCAGAAGCATACGGGGTTCCGGAACGGAAACCTTAGCCACCTGGGAGATAGGAGTGGGAGTGCCATAATAGTCGATACGAATGTCGTTCAGGATAGCGGGAGAAGCCTGTCCAGCGCGGATCTTGGTGAATTCACGTTCAGTAGCTTCAATAGCCTTGTCCATCTTAACTTGATAATCTGCCATAATAAAACCTTTTAGAATAAAGATATGAAATGCAGTTAGTGGTTAGTAAACAGTGGTTAGTAAACAGTGGTTAGTAAACAGTGGTTCAGGAGGTTTCATCTTTCCTCAAAACTAACCACTAAACACTAACCACTTCTTACTCCATTAACAATGAACCAGTGTACCTAAATTACCTTCAACGGCGGCCTGAGTCAAGCAGCCCTTTTCCATCTTGAACACGAAAATGGGCATGTTGTGTTCCATGCACAGGGCCACAGCGGCGGTATCCATCACCTTAAGACCGCGGGCGATAACTTCCTGGTAGGTAATGTCATCGAAGCGGGTTGCAGTAGGATCCTTCATGGGGTCGGCGGAGTAGATGCCGTCCACCTTGGTCACCTTCATGATCACGTCGCATTCGCTTTCAATGGCGCGAAGAGCGGCGCAGCTGTCGGTAGTGAAGAAGGGATTGCCGGTACCTGCGGAGAAGATCACCACGGAACCAGCATTCAAAAGTTTGATAGCCTTACGGCGATCAAAAAATTCGCAGATGGGTTCCATACGGATGGCGCTCATGACCACACTGTCGATGCCCTGCTTATCAAGGGCGTCCTGCATAGCCAGTCCATTCATCACGGTACCCAGCATGCCCATGGCATCGCCCTGGGCACGGTTCATGCCACCGGCTGATGCGGACACGCCGCGGATCATATTGCCGCCACCGATCACGAGAGCGACCTGAACACCCTGCTTAACGACAGAAGCAATTTCGCTTGCCATTTCTGTCAAAATACCGTTGTCGATGCCATGGCCCTTTTCGCCTGCGAGGGCTTCGCCACTAAGCTTCAACAAAACTCGCTTAAACTTTGCCATAATAAGCTCCAATTACTTAATCATGGCTAATGTAGTAAAAAGAAGGGTATAAAAAATAGCCGCCCCCAAAGGGACGGCCATTTTCTATTTCGCAAGATCCCTCGACTACGCTCGGGATGACAAAAAGCGAATTAGTTACCGCGTTCGAAGCGGATGAAGTTTACGACCTTCAGGGAAGAGAGGCCAAGCTGCTTTGCAACGACTTCCTGGAGGTAGTCCTTGACGTTGAGCTTCTTGGGGTTCTTTTCAGACATGAAGAATTCCTGGTCTTCGAGAACGATTTCCTTGAGGACCTTAGCAACGCGGCCTTCAAGCTGACGTTCAACGAATTCCGGCTTGGTTGCCTTACCAGTTGCCTGAGCCTGAGCTTCGATCTGGGCGCGAGCGATTTCGCGTTCCTTTTCGATAGTTTCAGCAGGAACTGCAGCGTCGTTCAATGCAACCGGAGCGAAAGCAGCGGCCTGCATAGCGATGTCCTTAGCAGCAGCCTTGAGAGCAGCTTCGTCGGCAGAGCCTTCATAAGCGAGTTCGGTAATAACGCCGATCTTGCCCTTCATGTGGCTGTAGACACCGAAGACGGAGTTTGCAGACTTCTTGATTTCTGCGAACTTGCGGAAGTCGATGTTTTCCTGGATCTTGACGAGCACGTCCTGGAGGATGTCGTTCACCTTCTTGCCATCGACGACAGCGTTCTTCAGGTCTTCCACAGAGGAGATAGCCTGAGTTTCGACAGCCTTGACAGCGAGGTTAGCGAGAGCAACGAAGTCGTCGTTGTTAGAAACCGGTTCGGTTTCGCAAGACAGTTCGAATGCAGCAGCCTTGTCAGCAGTTTCGATGAGGTAGATGCGGCCTTCCTTGGCAGCCTTGTCTGCGCGCTTTGCAGCAACAGCAGCACCCTGCTTACGGAGGAGTTCAACAGCCTTGTCCAGATCGCCGTCAGTTTCGGTGAGGGCCTTCTTGCACTGCATCATGCCCACGCCAGTCTTCTGGCGGAGTTCGTTAACGAGAGAGGCGGTAATAGTTGCCATGATTACTTGTCCTCACCGTTATCAAACTTCTTAGCTTCTTCCTTGTCCTTCTTATCGACAGAACGCTTTGCAACGTTAGCAGCGATGTAGTCAACGATGAGCTTGATGGACTTCACTGCGTCGTCGTTTGCCGGAATCGGGAAGTCGACGAGAGTCGGGTCAACGTTGGTATCGCAAATGCCGATGATAGGAATGTGAAGACGGCGAGCTTCTGCAACGGCGATCTTTTCGTGAGCGAGGTCGGTCACGACCATGAGGCCAGGAAGGTTCACCATTTCGCGGATGCCACCGAAGACGTCCAGGAGCTTAGCGCGTTCGCGGGTCTTGTCCAGAACTTCCTTCTTGGAAAGAACCTGGAAAGTACCATCCTGTTCCATGGTGTCGATCTTGTCGATCTTCTTGATGGACTTACGAACGGTCTGGAAGTTGGTCAGCATACCACCGAGCCAGCGGTTGGTAACGGAGAACTGGTTGCAGGAACCAGCAGCATCCAGCACGCACTGACGAGCAGTGGGCTTGGTACCAACGAAGAGCACGGTCTTGCCAGATTCAGAAATCTTCTTAGCAGCTGCAGCAGCGGCTTCGAGGAGGTCGCGGGTCTTGGACAGGTTGAGAACGTAGATGCCGTTCTTTTCAGCCAAGATGTAGGGCTTCATCTTCGGATTCCAACGCTGAGTCTGGTGGCCAAAGTGGGAACCTGCAGCGAGCAGGTCTTCAACAGAAGGCAGATTTGCCATAGTAGTATTCCTTTTTTCGGTTATTTCTACCCGGTCGGTAATTAAGCCGCAAAGTACCTTGGTACCACCGAAGCGGCTCTTACGAGACCAGTGATTGTTTATTTCCCCAGGCGTAATTGCCCGAGTGGGCGTAAAGATAGCAAAAAAAGGGGAAAGATTAAAGGTTAGAGGTTAAAGAGGAAAGGCTAAAAGGTTAGAAAATAGGGGCGATTTTCATTTTCCCATGAGGAAAAAAAGAAAGCCCCCGCCGAGCGGGAGCTTCCTGAAATTGCCTTTGCAATTTCCAAGCAAAATCGTAACGATTAGCGCTTGGAGAACTGGAAGTGCTTACGAGCCTTCTTGCGGCCGAACTTCTTACGTTCAACAGCACGAGAGTCGCGAGTCATGAGGCCTTCCTTCTTGAGGGCGGGCTTGCATTCTGCGTCGTTAGCAACCAGTGCGCGGGAGATGCCGAGACGGACAGCGCCCATCTGGCCAGCGATGCCACCGCCACGAGCGGTAACTTCGACGTCCCATTCTTCAGCGTTGCCGAGGATGGCGAACGGAAGATTTGCAATCATGTTCTGCACTTCAGAATGGAAGTAATCCTTAAAATCACGACCATTGATGGTGCGCTTGCCGGTACCCGGCTTCAAAATCACAGCGGCGATAGCGTTCTTGCGACGGCCAGTGCCGCGGTAGATCTTCTTATTCTTTGCGGTAGCGATAGAGGTATCCTCCGTTCTAAAATTACAAGTCTACGACTTCGGGATTCTGTGCAGCGTGCGGATGTTCGGCGCCAGCATAGATTTTGAGTTTCTTGATCATCTTGTGACCGAGAGCGCTGTGCGGCAGCATGCCCCAAATGGCAGCTTCCAGCGGAGCGGTCGGGTGCTTAGCCTGGAGATCGGCAAAGTTGATCCAACGTTCACCAGCGATGTGACCGGTGTGGTGGAAGTATTCCTTCTTCAGGTTCTTGTTGCCAGTAACTGCAACCTTTTCAGCGTTGATCACAACCACGAAGTCGCCAGTGTCGACGTTCGGGGAGAAGATGGCCTTATGCTTACCCATGAGGAGGCGAGCAACTTCGCTTGCTACGCGGCCCATCGGCTTTTCGGCGGCGTCCACAAGCTTCCACTTGCGTTCGACGTTCTTCGGGTTTACCGTAATGGTCTTCATGTAAATCCTTTGTGTTTTTCGTTAATGTTCCGGAACAGCTCCGTCCCGGACAATGCGAGGCAAAATTTAGAAGAAAATCGAGACTGTTTCAAGGTAAAAAAGTTGCATTTTTTGAAAAAAGTCCGTAGTTTAAAGGATTTTCACTCTATCAATTATATCAATCCTTATAATTAATATATAAAATTTGATGATTTTTATAGCGATCTGTTTGTATAAAGTGATGAATCCACTTCTGCAAGCTCAGAGATCTTAAAAAAAGGAACCCCATGACATACGCCACGGGGCCCTTTGTTTGGTGTTTTGGATTAGGATTCTTGAGGACCGAAGTCCCAAACTTTACTGAGCGATGGTGAAGGAAGTCATCTGCTTGGTATCCTTGTTGCGGATATAGTAGACACCCTTTGCAAACTTGACATCGCTTTCCTTGACGGTATTGATTGCCTGGTCAAAGCTGTAGGCATTGAGACGGCCCATGAAGGAACCCTGCATATCGAATACGTCGAACTTCTGGAGGGTTTCAAATTCCATCTTGAGGTTCTGCACGAAGCTTTCCTTGTCGCCAACTTCAGGAGTCTTAGAATCACTAGAGGCAGGAGCTTCTACAGCAGAGGAAGAAATCGGTTCCGGGTCAGTTGCGTCGGCGCCAGCAACGAAGGTCATATAGTCAAAGTCTACGTAGCCTTCAACGATGGTGAAGCGAACGATCTGCTTGCCAGCCTTCTTGAAATTCACATTGACAGCATTCTTTGCAAAGCTATTGTAGTCATCTTCATTGGCACCTGCAGCGACCTTGATGGTTTCGGTAAGGTCAGAGAAAGTACCATCGGAATTCTTGACAGAAAGCTTGTAGCTGCCGCCGTTACCAGAAGAAGCTGCAACGAACAGGGAATATGTACCAACTTCGACAACGTCCACGGTGTATTCCAGCCATTCGTCAGTTGCGCCCCAACCGATTACGTAGCCAGAGCCAGAAGTCTTGATATCAACGGAAGCATCCTTACGATAATTCGACTTGCAGTCGGAAGCCAGTGCAGGATTGTTTTCTGCGCAGGCGTTGTTGCCGCTGTCGGTATCGTAGTAGGAATCATTGCCTGCGCCAATACCCGGTTCATCAAAGTTTTCAGCTTCGATCTTGCCAGGAATGGTTGCAGCCTTGCCGCCAAACGGAGTCTGCGGTTCCGGTTCTGCCACAAGACCTGTTGCAAGGCCAGTGGTGTTCACGCCCTTGTTGGACTTCAAGTAGTTTCTCATCCAGGTCATGGCCTTACGATCCTGGCCGTTCTTGATCAAGCCGGAACAACCGCTTGCCTGACCGTTACAGTCGAGCCATGTACGACCATAGATGTAACCCCAGATGGTGATGCCTGCGACATTGGGATCTTCCATCCAGTATGCAAACTGTTCCTTATAGCACTGTTCCTGGATGTTGTCATCGGTAGAAGGAACGTCGTATTCAGAAATGAGAATCGGGAAGTTGTTTGTCTTGCTATGGATTTTTTCCATAGTGGACTTAAAGGTGTTGTAGTTGAGGCAGTTGCCACCACCACCGGTGCCGTTGTAGCCACCACCAGTGCTCATCAAGTCATGAGCCTGAAGGCCGTATGCGTCAACAGGTGCGCCATTCTTACGGATGGTATTGATCAGGTCAATGCCCTGGTCCACATTCCACTGGATGGTGTTATAGTCGTTATAGATCAGGATTGCCTTGGGCCAGCGTTCGCGAGCCATCTTGAAAGCGGTAGTCAAGAACTGGTAATCGCCGTTGTTGTCGCCACCCAGAGCCTGAATAATCTTGGTCTTGGTATAGTTGGAATGATACTGGCCGTTACCGGTACGGATAGCTTCGTTAGCCACGTCGATCATTTCGATATCGGGGTAATGAGCCTTGACAGCATCGAACCATGCGGTAATAGCTTTCTTGGTATCGTCAACACTCAGGGATTCGAGCCAACTGGGATACTGGGACCCCCAGAGAAGAGCGTGGAACTTGAAGTGGCCACCGTTATTCTTTGCCCAATCGTAGGCGGCGTCGCAGCCAGCCCAGTTATACTTACCACGTTGGCCTTCGATAGAACCCCACTTACAGCCGTTTTCGGCTGTGGCCTGGTTCCAGAGCTTGGTAAATTCATCGTTGGGACCGGGAGCGGTGTTAGACTGGGTAATGTTACCCACGAACTTTGCAGCGCCATCGGCAATACCCGGGCCTGCATAGGAGATCGATGCAGCGGTAAGACCGGCGGCAACGAGAGAGAAAATTTTATTCATAATCCACATCCTATATTGTCAGAGGTTAATCCCCCCGATGCCCATAAAACTATATCGTCCAGGATGGAACATTCCACCCCGAAAATCAAATGCCATGGACATTTTATCCATGGCGAAATTCGCTCAAAAACGCCGTTTTTCGTGTAAAAAGGGGGCTAAAGTGTGTAAAAAGCCAACAAAAAAACGGCCCCTTGTCAACAAGGGGTCGCCTCAATAGGATTGTGAACAGAGGGTAGGACCAGCTACCTGGTAATACGAACCGTCCGGGAAACGTTAGACTTTACTGCACGAACGTGGAAAATGCCGTTCGCCTTGATAGTCTTGCTGTTCTTTACGATAGACACGGCCTCACCGATGGAGTAGGCGCTGAGGCGGCCAACGAAAACGCCCTGCATGTCGAATACATCGTAATCGGCACGGACCTTTTTCATCGCCGGTCTAGCAAGCACGGCATCGACGCCATCCGCCTTGAAATTGAAGTAGTCGATGTTCACGTAGTCGCCGGTAATTTCCAGCTTGAACACATGCTTGCCTGCAGAAACCTTGCCGATTTTCACAGCGACGTCAACGTAGTTACTCCAGTCGCCCTCGCCGGTCTGTTCCATCTTCACTTCATCACCGACTTTCTTGTCGTCGATGTAGAGCTGGAAAGCGGAGGTGGCGTTACCGGAAGAAGCGTTTACAACCACTTCATAGTCGCCTTCAGCAAAGTCCAGGGTGTATTCCAGGTATTCACCGGCCTGGGTCATGCCAAGAACAACGCCGGTACCTTCGTCGTAAAGGTCTACAGAGGGGGCGTCATTGCTACGGTAGGTGGACTTGCCTGCGTTTTCGGAAGACTTGTCTGAGTAGGAAGCGTTGCTTGCGCCAGTCTCCGGATCCTTGCCCTTGCCGGAAATGTCGAAGTCTTCCACTTCCACCTTGCCAGGCACGGTCATGGCAACTTCATGGAACGGCTGCTGGGCCACGGGGTCCACAGGCACTCCGCCACCCATTCCGGTGGTGTTCTGGCCCTTGTCCAGATTTGCGGCAAAGTATTCCTTGAGCCACTTCATGGATGCACGATCCGATCCGTCGGAATTCATGATACCAGTATTCTGACGCCAGGTAGAACCATTGATGTAACCCCAGATGGTAATGCCGGCAATCCATTCGGTTTCCCACAGGAAAGGAATCTGGTTTGCAATAATGTTTTTCTGTTTGTTATCATCAGCCTCACCGATGTCATATTCGGTGATGAACAGAGGAATCTTAACACCATTGTAAACTTCGGTCAGGACATTCTTGAAGCTTTCTGCATCGGGGAAGTCGCCGGCATCGTGAGCCTGCTGACCATAGGCATCTACAGGAGCACCATTCTTAAGAATGGTCTGCACCAGTTCAATACCTTCATCCTTCTGCCAATGCAAGGTGTTGTAGTCATTGTAAATCAGAACAGCCTTGGGCCAACGTTCACGGGCCATCTTGAAGGCCGTTGTAATGAAGTTGTACTGATGCTTGCCATTGACAACATCATCACCACCAAGAGCTTCGATAATATAGGAGCCACCGCAAGCAGCATCGTCGGTGCTGACGCCTTCGGCGCCCGTAGCAGGGAGCTTATAGCCGGAATGATAATTGTTACCAGACCAAATAGCTTCGTTCACCACATCGATATATTCCAGATCAGGGAACTTGGCAGCAACAGCATCGAACCATTCAGTGATGTACTGCTTGGTCTTTTCTACGGTGATGCTGGAGTTCTTGGCCTTGCAAAGGAAGCTGGGATACTGGGAACCCCAAACCAGGGCATGGAACTTGAAGAAACGTTCACCCGGTTTTTCCTTGGCCCAATTATAGGCTCCTTCACACTTGTCGTAGTTATCCCATGCAAACTGACTTTTCCCTTGTGCGTCAAGAGAATGGATAGAGCCCCACTTACAGCCGTTTTCAGCCGTAATCTGATTCCAGTAGGTACCCATGTCACTGCGAATATCGCCTTTAGTGGTGATATTGCCAAGAAACTTGGCACCGCCATCGGCAAGGGCTGCATGGGAAATGGTAGCTGCCGCAAGGCCAGCAATTGCAATAGTGATGTACTTTTTCATAAACCAAATCCTTTTCTTTTTTCTATTAAACTACCTAGTCCTGACGTAAAAACACATTCAAAAAAAATAGGCAGCGTGGACGAATAGTCCACATTTAAGCGAAAAAAAAACATTCCGGGAACTTTTACACCAAAAACCTGTTGTTAAAACATACAACGAATTCACCCGACTCCCCCATAATGTTGTTGCTTTTTACTATTCCACATCGTATTATTGTATACTGGGAGAGAAAGTTCCTTTTTTTGGGGAGATCTCCCTTATCAAGGAGTAGCTATGCATATCCACAAGATGGATTTAGGCAGTGTAGCCCGAAAGGGCGCACTGGGTTTGTTTTTTAGCTCTCTGGCAAGCATGGCCTTTGCCTGGAGCATTGACGGTTACGTCGTCAACGAAAGCGAAGCACGTCTGCCGGGGGTATCAATATCCTCCTTTAACGTGGCAGGGGTGTCCGCAGTCACCAACGCGGAAGGGGAATTCAGACTTTCCAGCGACGGGCAGACGGGAATTGCGGACTTCGGCCTCAAGGAGGCCAAGCTTGCCGTGCGTTATCAGGGTTCTGTACTGAATATCTCAAACAAAAGTGGCACAAATTTCAAGGTTTCCCTAATGGACGCCCTGGGAAAGATGGCCTTCCAGCAGGAATTTAACGCCCCGAACGCCCAAATAGACCTGCAGAAGTTCTCCAACCAGAAAATGATGATCCTAAAGGTTTCCTCCAATGGAACCAGCAGCAATTATGTGCTGAACAAGGATGGCGCAAGGCAGGTTCTGAAAAAGGACGGCGAAACCTTGCCTACCCTTACCTTTACCTTGGACGGATACGGCCTGACTTATCACGAAATGACATCGGATGAAGAAACCGGCGTGAAGATCGTACTGAAAAAGGCGGGCCCCATCCCCACCTCCAGCGCCGGGGTTGTCCCGCCTGCTTCCAGCTCCAGCAATGTTACCCCGGTCGTATCGTCAAGCAGCGCCGCTGTAGACGTGAAGCCCTCCAAGGTGCTCGCCCCGGGAAATTACGACAGGACGATCGGTTCACGCAAATACATTATTCACGTTCCCAGCACTTACAAGGGCGACAAGCCGGTTCCCTTGATTGTGGACTACCACCCCATTGGCGGAAACGCTGACCAGTGGGCAGGAAGCAAGACTTATGAAAGCGAAACCCAGGCAGACCAGGTAATCATCATCTACCCCGACGGTGAAGCAAGCGCCGGCGGATTCATGGGACATGCCTGGAACGTCGGCCCCTGCTGCAACGATGCAGACGATGTCACCTTCAGCCGCAAGTTTATTGAGGAAGCCAAGAAGGAAGTCTATATCGACTCCAAGCGCATTTACGCCGTGGGCTTCTCCATGGGCGGCGGCATGTCCAACTATGCAGCCTGCAAGATGGCCGATATTTACGCCGCAGTGGCCCCCGCCTCCATGGACCTTTCCGAAGAAGTCGTCAAGAACGGCATGAACGGAGGTTGCAAGCCTAGCCGTCCCATTCCCGTGCTGAACTTCCGCGGAACAAGAGACAATGTCGTAAGCTACAATGGCGGCTACTCCAGCGTAGTACCGGGCAAGCCCATCACCTTCCTTGGCGCCGAAAACAACTTTAAGGAATGGGCCTCCATGAACCAGTGCACCGGTTCCCCAAAGGGCTCCACTCCCGAAAACGGCTGCCAGATGTACGAGAACTGCGCCAGTGGCGTAAAGGTGGGACTCTGTATAGACAAGCTAGGAGGAACCTGCACTGGCAACGGTCACGAAGCAGGCTGCGCCCGCATCGGCTGGGCCTTCCTGAAGCAATTCACCATGCCGTAACTAGAGCATCGGCCGTAACCAGCCCTAGTCGGCCTTAGGTACGGCGCGAAGCGCAATAAAAGGTGCATTTAAAAATTCCCAGGTCACTTGACCTGGGAATTTTCTTTTCGACATTATTTTTCCTGCTTTTCCAACCGATTACGGAATTGGCGTTTAAAAGGCGGAAAGGCGAAGGACTTTCTGGCGGGACCCGCAGCGGACAATGGCGACATAATTTCCCTGTGCCAGGGCCTCGCTCACACCGAATTCCACCAGGTTGGAGGAACCGCCAATGCCGCGGGAGATTCCCACCTGACGGCCATCCACATCCAGGAGGCGCACGGTGTAGCTTTCGCCAGCAGGGGCCTTTACCATGAGAGCAATAGAGGCGTTGGACATAGGCACGCGGGACACTTCCAGGGAGTTGAAGCGCTGGGAGGCAACGGTGCCGATAGCGGTGGGATCGCCTTCCAGGGAGAACTTATCCACGTTCATGAGGAAGCCTTCGCCGTTGTAGGTAAAGCGCAAAGTCTGTTCTCCGGCAGGGAGTTCGATAGAAGTGGATTCTTCGTACCAATCATTCCACCCGCTAGTCTTTGCAGGATCAACGGTAATAACACCCAGCTTCTTGCCAGCCTCGTCGGTCACCGTAATGGTGCTTTCGTCTTCGGAACCGGAAGCCACGCGGACCTTCAAAGTGTAGGTTCCAGCAACAGGGGCCTTGACGAAGTATTCGGACCAGTCGCCGTCTTCGATCCAGCCGATATTGGGTTCGCCGGATTCATCGGGTTCAATAACCACACCGTCCATAGCCACGTAATCTTCCGCTTCGATGGTCGCGGGAATGGCCACGGCTTCGAAAGGTTCGTTGGTCAGTTTCAAGTTACCGTCGAATTCGTACTTGCCGCCCGCCATGGTGGTGGTGCTGGCGATATTGCCGTTATATTCGATGGTCAGATTATCCTTGTTGGTGGAGCTAAGGCCAAGATAAGTCAACTTGCCGTTATTCCAGGCCAGGGAATCCACAGTGATTCCGCCGCGGGCCTTGAGACCTGCGATGCTGCCGCTAGACCACTTGGAAGGAAGTGCGGGCAGAACGCGGATCTTGCCGCCCTGACTCTGGATGAACATTTCGTTAATGCCGGAAACGGCACCGAAGTTACCATCAATCTGGAAAGGCGGATGTGCGTCAAAAAGGTTATTGTAGGTACGGTCCGGTGTAAGGAGGTTGCGGACCAGCTTGTAGGCATGATCGCCATCCTGCAAACGAGCCCACAAGTTAATCTTCCAGGCCAGAGACCAGCCGGTGGCATTGTCGCCGCGCTGGGTCAAAGTAGTCTTTGCAGCTTCCGCTTCTTCCTTGGTGCCGTCTACAGAAATCTGGGCACTGGGGAAAAGGCCGTAAAGGTGAGAAACATGGCGATGATCGCTCTTAGGATCATCCCAATCTTCAAACCATTCCATAAGCTGGCCATACTTACCGATCTGATTAGGCGGAAGCTTCTTCACGGCCGCTTCAAAATCGGCGCGAAGATCTGCGTCAACGCCCAAAATCTTGGAAGCTTCGATGGCATTGTTGAAGGCATCGCGGGCGATCTGAATATCCATGGTAGGGCCAAAGCAGACATTGTAACCACCGTGTGTATTTTCGGGAGAATCGCTAGGTGCGGTTACCAGATACTTATGGCCACTCTTCGGTTCTTCAACCATAGTGGTGAGGTAGAATTCTGCGGCGCCCTTCATAGTTTCGTAGGCGTCCTTCAGGAACTGCTTATCACCGGTATAGAGGTAATGTTCCCACAGGTGGGTGCTAAGCCAGCCTGCGCCAGAAGGCCATACGCCCCAGGAGCCATCTACGGGACCGGTACGGTTCCAGAGGTCAGTATTATGATGGACAACCCAGCCGCGGTCCGTTCCCCAGATTTCCTTGGCGCTCTTGGAGCCCTGAGTGACGAGAGCCTTGATTTTGTCGAACAGAGGTACACCGCATTCCTGAAGGTTGGCGGATTCAACCATCCAGTAGTTCATTTCAAGGTTGATGTTGGTGGTGTACTTGGAACCCCACATAGGAGAAGTATCCTTGTTCCAGATGCCCTGAAGGTTTGCGGGCTGGCCGCCCTTACGGGAGCTGGAAATCATGAGGTAACGACCAAACTGGTAGTAAAGTTCCACAAAGGAAGGGTCATCGGTAGTGTTGAAAGCCTTGACGCGGCTGGTAGTAATATCACCTGCGTTAGAAGCGGCAGCGCCCAAGTTCAGACGCACACGATTGTACAATTCCTGATAGTCCTTAAGATGAGCGGAACGCAGCTGATCGTAGGTCTTGGCGCTAGCAGCCTTGATGGTGGCCTCGGCGCGGGCAGCTGGGTCTGCGGTCACATTATCGAAAGAAACGAAATTCGTACCCGTATTCAAAATGATGGTTGCGGAATTTGCACCGGAAACGTTGACGGTTCCATTGCCTGCAGAAACGGTACCGCCATCAGTCTGCACCACAAAGCGGGTCTGGAACTTGATGGAGTTGACGGTCGCATCCATGGTGAGGGTGTTGGAGCCCACATTCTTCACACTATTATTTTTGTGAGGCGTAGTTAGACCTGCACTAAAACCAACCCTACCCTTTTCGCTTGCGGTCAGGCGGACCACAATCACATTGTCGGGATAGCTGGCAAAATATTCACGGGTGTACTTTACGCCGCCTGCCGTATAGGTAGTCTTTGCCGTTGCGGTCTCAAGATCCAGTTCACGACGATAGTCAGAAGCGGTGTGGCCAGTATTGATCACCAAGTCACCAACAGGCTGGAATGCAGCAATGTCATAGGTGGCAAAACTGCCAGTTACATCTTCAGCAGTCTTGTAGTCGCCAGAGAAAAGGGCGTTACGGATCTGACCCAGTTTGCTTGCAGAGCCACTCTTATTGTTGCTACCGGGACCGCTATTCCATACGGTACCTTCATTCAGTCCGATGATATCCTTGCCGGCTCCGCCATAGACCATGCCGCCCATGTAGCCGTTACCAATGGGGAGCGCATCGGTGAACACATCGCCGGCATCACGGTTGTACCAAAGAACGTGAGAGGTTTCGGGCGCGGCATTTGCAGATGCCACGAACATCGGTGAGGAAAGAGCGGCAAGACTCAAACCCAAACCAAACAACAAATTTTTAGAAAACATATGGACCTCTTTCCCTTTAATTTTTCTCTGTAAAAATATTCCTGTATGACGCATTTTACCCACGTCATTTACAAAGTCCCATGGATAGATTGTCAAAGCCCA
Organism: Fibrobacter sp. UWH5; assembly: GCF_900142505.1. NCBI lineage: Bacteria > Pseudomonadati > Fibrobacterota > Fibrobacteria > Fibrobacterales > Fibrobacteraceae > Fibrobacter > Fibrobacter sp. UWH5. The sequence goes on from NZ_FRBB01000018.1 coordinate 25,526, forward strand.
TTAACAACAAAAAGCACTTCGAAATTTCTCTCGAAGTGCTATGGGTGTGGCGTATACAGATTCCGCTAATTTTATTTCATAATCTTGATCAACTGCTTTACGTTACCATCCGCACTGCGAATAATGTAGGCTCCGGGTTGCATGCCGCGAACCTGCAATTCCTCACGGACCTGGTTCAAGTCAGCCGCATTCACCTTCGTCAACATTCTGCCCTTGGCACTGAACACGTAGAAGTCCTGGGATTCTGCCACGTCCAACTTCAGCGGGTTGCGAATGGGCAGGCCTTCTTCAGTCGTATCAAAGCGGATCCAGTCAATGTTTGCGTAGGCGCCAGTAATTTCAACCTTGATCACATGCTTACCTGCGGATACCTTGCCAATCTTTCCATCGATAGTTCCGTAAGTATCCCAGTCATTGCCCTTGGGGACCTTGACCGTATCCGTTACAGCCTTACCGTCAACGTACAGCTTGAAGCCACTTCCTTCAAGGCCGCTAGCCACGTTAGCACGGAACAGATAATCATCTGCAGTCTTCACGTCTACGGTAAATTCCAGCCATTCGCCAGGCTGAGTATAGCCCACGGCATAACCAGTGCAGTTCGAGCCCTTCGCATCGCAACCGACACCAACAATATCCACTCCATCTTCGCGATAGAGGCCGCCTTCGTTTTTCATATCCACATCATGGAAGCTCAGGTCTTCACCACCCTTGTCGTAATTTTCCATCTGGATGGTGCAGGGGAAGACATGTTCAACGAAAGCTTCCTGCTGAACCTCTCCGTACTCGATAGTCGGATACTTGGCGTTAATCACCTTGCTGGTTTCCAAGTTGGGGAAACCAACATTTGCCAACACGGTAGGATCTTCCATAAGACCGCGAACCGGAGAAATGCGGAACTTATGCTTGTAGGTATTCTTGGCACCAATCATGTAGGAACTGAGCGGCTTTGCGCCCCAGCTATTTGTGCCACCGAGGCCCATCTGCTGAAGGTCAACGCGGAGAGTGATTTCCTTATCGCGCTTAAGATCCCAGGGCAGCTTTACATCGGTCAGCTGTTCCGGAGTGTAATGCAAAGCATTGAATTCCATGCGGGGAGAACCCACAACCATAAGGCCCTTGCCCTGAGCGTTGGTGAGCATCATCCATTTTACATCGCTACGCTGACCGGTTTCGCCCACTTCCATGTAAGGCACAAAGAAATCGTCTACATTTGCAGAATAGATGCCGGCATAACTACCTTCACGACGGCCAACATAGTTTTCGCTGGGGCCGCGACCATACCACTGGACCTTTTCAAATCCACCCGGAATGGTGAAGAGGGTACCTACGTTAGGAATATCGGGCTGGGCGGCATCGGGAGTAAGGGTGTAGTCCACCAGGATATCGCCGCTACCGTAAATGGTGTAGCTCAAGGTCATGGTAGAATAGCCGGCGGAAATTCCCAGGTTAAAGTCAACGCGAGTTTCATTTTCGTCGACCTTGGTCACCTTGGAGCTGTTCACCTTGCGGGAGCTACCGGCCTTGCGCCAGACACCGCTAACCTTTTCCATATTGTAGCCCTTATCGTTATCGGTAGGTGCACGCCAGAAGTTAGGCACACCACCTTGCTGAATCAATTCCAGGCCATTCAACTTGTAATTTTCAATGGTTGCATTATCCATATTGATGGTAACGGAAAAATCGCTGCCATCAATGGTTGTCTTGCCAGAACCTTCGGAAACTTTCTGCTTGGGCAGGCTAGAGTAATCCACCTGGGGAATATCACCCTGACCCAGCTGAACGGCAAACTGTTCATGAGCAATGCTGAAACCCGCATCAGCCCAGTCTTCCTTATTCTTCAACTGGAAATCAATATCCAGCATATATTCGGAACCGGCCTTCAATTCAGGCTTCTTGAAATTGATGGTCACTTCCTTCTTGGCCAAGGGAGCCACATCCAAGTCAGAGCCAGAAAGTTTACCGGTAGCGATTTCCTTGCCGTCTTCCTTCAAGGTCCAGACAGCGTTGGCGTAATCCTTCAGGTTCACGAAGTCAAAGCGGTTCTCGATTTCTACAAGTCCCTTTTCCAGAGTCTTGGCGTGAACCACTACGTTACGGTACTGGTGCTTGACTTCCCACATTTCGGGCTGCAGACTACGATCCGGGAAAACCAGGCCGTTGGCGCAGAAGTTGTCATCGTTAGGTTCATCACCCCAGAGACCGCCAAAGTTAAAGTACTTGGTTCCGTTGCGACGGAGGCCCTGGTCGATAAAGTCCCAGATGAATCCGCCGAATACGCGGGGATTATCATAGAAGGCCTTCACGTATTCCTTCAGTTCGCCTACGGAGTTACCCATGGCATGTTCGTATTCGCAAAGCATCCAGGGCTTGTTATTGTTATTGTAGGTGGCTGCAGTCCAGTCACTGCAATACATACAGCTATTCACGTCGGCGTGGTCGTTGTCGCCTTCGTAATGAACCGGACGAGAAGCGTCAGCCTGATGGGCATATTCCTGCATGGTGCCGAAAACGTTACCCCAGCCGGCTTCGTTACCCAGGGACCAGATCAAGATAGAAGGATGGTTCTTGTCGCGCTGGATCATGGAGCTGATACGTTCCACGGAAGCGGCACGCCAGTTGTCATCGCTCTTGGGAACCTTATCGTTGGCACCATGAGTTTCCAGGTTAGTTTCGTCAATGACGTAGATGCCGTACTTGTCGCAAAGATCGTACATACGGGGGTCATTGGGATAATGAGACATACGGAGAGCATTGATATTGAACTGTTTCATCAGGAAGACATCCCTTTCCATCAGTTCATAGCTCATGGTATGACCATAATCCGGATCGATTTCGTGACGGTCCACACCGCGCAAGATCACCGGAGAATTATTCACATAGAAACGGGTAATGCCGTTGCCATCCTTCTTAAGTTCCACCTTGCGGAAACCGATGCGGTTACTTTCCACCTGCACGGTCTTGCCAGAGCCATCCTTAAGGGTCAACACAAAGGTATACAGGTTGGGAGTTTCAGAAGCCCACTTTTTGACAGAAGTAATGGTCTTGCTGAAGGAAACCTTTTCTTCTTTACCGGCGGCAACAGAAACAGTAGCCTTGTCGGTAGCCACAGCGGTACCGGCGGCATTATACACGCCCATTTCCAAAGTGTAGGAACCGGATGCAGAACCGCTAGTATTTCTTACCCAGACGCTTGCATCCAGGGTACCATCGCTGTAATTGCTAGCCAGGGACGCATTGACCTGGAAATCCTGAATGTGAGTCTTGGGAGTAGCATAGATATAGACATCGCGATGAATACCGGCCAGACGGATAAAGTCCTGGTCTTCCATCCAGGAGCCATCACACCAGCGGAACACCTGCACAGAAATATTGTTGGTACCGCTACGAAGTTTGTCTGTAATATCAAATTCGTGATCGGTGAAGGAGTTTTCGCTATAGCCCACGTACTTACCGTTCACCCAGACATAGTAGGCGGATTCCACGCCTTCGAAATGGAGACGGATACGCTTGCCGTCCCAAGCCTTGGGCACGGTAAAGTCACGACGGTAATGTCCAACGGGATTGAACTTGGTGGGAGCTTCGGGAGGGCTGATCCAGTCGTTCTTGCTCCAGGGATAAATTACATTACTGTAAATGGGATGATCGTAACCATACATCTGCCAGTTACCAGGAACCGGGATATCGTCCCACTTGGAAACATCGTAGGTATCGCCGTAGAATTCGTTGTTACGCTGAGCAGGTGCATTCACATGAAAGAACTTCCACGTGCCAGACAAGGTCTGATACCATTCAGAAGCACGACGGTCCATTTTCAGAGCTTCTTCCAAAGTGCTGTAAGGCATGGAAGTCACATGGGGTGTAAGAGTATTTACTCCGAACACCGTGGGCTTGCCATTCCATTCATTGTTAGGCTGAGCCATAACCGCTGCGGCAGAAGCCAATGCAGCACACAAAACCAATCCTTTTTTCATAAGGTCCTCGCTTTATTACCAACCAATAAAAAAATACCCCTTTTAAAGAGGTAGCGAAATATCTGTTGTGAAAATCTCATTGACAGATTGTCCAAAAGCGTCCATTATGGACAAAAAAAGTCCCAGTCCGAAGACTGAGACTTTCCCCAAAACTCCCTTTCGGAGTATCAAAAGATTTTTACTTCACCTGAACTTTCTGCATGGCATTAACGCCTACGCCACGGAGCAGGTATACACCGCGAACAAATCCTGCAGACTTCATTTCCTGCGAAATGGAAACAGCCTCGGTTGCAGACAATTCCACATTGCCAATCAGTTTGCCGTTCATGCTAAACACTTCATAAGAAGCCGGCTGAATTTTGACGAACTGAACACGAGATCCAATAGAGACTTCCTCATCATTAGATTCATTACCTATGGGAGAGCTGTCTTCAGCATCCTTGCCAGATTCAAAGTTGAAGTAGTCCACATCGAACCAGTCGCCGGTAGCGGTAAAGCGAAGAATATGCTTACCCGCAGTCAGCTTCACATTGGCCTTTGCCTTGGCGTATTCGCTGTAACTTCCTTCTTCCTTGGCGGCGGGAACTTCTACGTCAGAGGTAATATCTTCACCGTCAATAGAAAGCTTGAAGGTAGAGCCACCTGCAGATGCCACCGCAGCATACATGGTGTAATCACCATCCTTGGCCACATCCACGGTGTATTCCAGCCATTCGCCTTCCTGGATAAAGCCGATAGCGATACGGCCATCCTTCTTCTTGTAAATATCAACGCCAGTGCCATCACGGTAGTCGGAACATTCAGAAAGATCGTCTCCGGAGCAAGCATGGTTTTCGGCATCCTTGTCCATGTAGGAACTGTTACCGCGACCCACACCCGGCTTGTCGAAATTCTCGGCCTGGATCTTACCGGGAATTGCGAATGCAGCACCCAGATACGGTTCCTGAGGAACAGCGGTTGCAGAAGTTTCAAAGTACCAGTAGTCAAACTTGAAGTTGCCCGACTTAAATACGAAATACAAGTCTCCAATGCCTTCGGCACCGGTCACTTTAAAGGAGTTTTCCTGCCAATCGGTGCTTGCAGGAACCTCGATGGTAGACATCAGCGGACCAGTTGCAGAACCGGAGTGAAGTTCAATCACACCAGAGCCGCCCTTGGTGCAGACCACAATATCATCGGCACCCATGCTCATGTCCACAGAACGGACCTTAGTCCAGGAACCCGCATTCATATTGGTAAGGTAAACAGTCTTACCTTCGGTTTCAACATTCTTGATAATGGTATAACCACCGCTCTTATCTAGATTGATGCCTTCCATCCAAGCCTTGGTTTCGGCCTGTACCTTTTCGTACGGGTCCAGATTCTTGATAGGAGTCTTGACGCCTTCATCCGTCATGTGAATGGTAGGAATGGTACCATCAGCACCCCAGGTGAATTCCTCCACTGCAGAAGTACGGGAATAGCCACCTGCACCAGGAACACGGCGCTGATTATGATAGAAGAAGAAGCTACGGCCCTGGAAATCCACAATGCCGGAATGAACTGTAAATGCGGCACCCGATTCGCCGCTAGGCATAATAGTGCCCTTATACTGCCAGCCGCTAGTGGGCTTGTCACTCCAGGAATAGTCAATAGATTCAGGAACACCGCTTGCAGCGTAAATCATGTAATACTTGTTGCCGCGCTTATGGATCCACGGACCTTCGGTATACTTGCCGTTAAAGCTAGACATGTCGGTAAGTTTCACGTCGGTGGCACATTCGATCATGTTTTCCTTAAGAGGGCAATAATAAAGCTTGGGGTTACCCCAGTACAGATAAGCCTGGCCATCGTCATCAATCCATACAGTCGGATCAATGTAGTCCCAGTTGGGGCCAGCCAAGTGCTTACCATTCAAGGCATCCTTAAAGGGACCTTCCTTGGTGTCGGAAACAGCCACGTTAATGGCGCGGCCACCACGGGTTGATTCCACTGTAACGTAGTAGTAATACTTGTACTTGCCGCTGGCATCCTTACGACGGATTACCTGGGCAGCCCAGTCGCCATTCTTCTTGGCGCTGCCGTTAAAGTCACCAGCTTCCAGGATCAGCGTACCCATATCGGTCCAGTTCACCATATCGGTGGTGCAGGAAACACGCCAGCCGTGCATGGTAAAGAAGGAACCACCTTCGTCGTTACCGGAATAGGAGCAAAGGGTATCGCCAAACACAACCGGAGCCGGGTCCGGGGAATAGTACGTCTGGATAATCGGATTATCAGCCATGGCAGAGGGCACGAGACCCAAGCCAAACAGGCCGAATGCGGCCGGAGCAATCCACTTCTTGAAACTCTTTTTCATACAATACCATACCCTTTTATGTTTTTTTATAAAAATATCTTTAGGAACCGCTAACCGACCAACAAAAAGAAGAAATCCCATTGACAAGTTGTCAATGGGATAACAATGTTTCATTCTTTAAAAAACTACTTCACTTTCATGCGGAAGGCGGATCCGTTGGGAGCCTTCACCATGTAGATGCCGGCATCATGAATCATGGCACGGGCGGCATTCTGAGCTTCGCGGGCGGAATTTGCATTCACGTAGCCCATGAGGCGGCCCTGAGCGGTATACACCTTGTAGGCACCAACGCTGTTCAAATCCAAGCTGATTCCGTAATTCACCGACTTGATACCCATGGCGTTCAGTTCTTCTTCGGTCAGAGCGAACTTGATCCAGTCCAGGTTGCCGTATGTACCGGTAATGGTCACACGGAGCACATGTTCACCCTTAGTCAGTTTCGCCGTCTTACCATCGATGGTATCGTAGGTCACCCAGTCTTCGCCCTGGGGGATCGCAATGGTATCGGTAATGGCCTTGCCATCCATGAACAGGCGGAAACTTGCCACATCCAGGCCGCTAGCCACATTGGCACGGAACAGGTATTCGCCATCCTCAGCCACGTTCACGGTGTATTCCAGCCATTCGCCAGGATTGGTGTAACCAATGGCATAGCCCTTGCAATCTTCGGTATTCAAGGTGTCGGAGCAGCCATAGCCCACAACGTCTACGCCATCTTCGCGGTATACGTTACCTTCGTTGATGAAATCCTTGTCGCTGAAGGAAACGCTCTGACCGCCTTCATCGTAGTTTTCGAGCTGGATTACGCCCGGGATAGCTGCGGCCACGCCACCGAAAGGAGCCTGGGGCACCGTATTGGAGAAATCGGGCAGCGGAATTTCCGTGATTTCCTTGATGTACTTGAAATCCTTTTCGATACCGGCATTGTCTGCAGTATTCTGGTTCCAGTAATCACCAGTCTGGTTAATTGTATTGGTTCCTGCCTGGTTCTGGCCTACACCACCCTGGGCATTCTTGAACACGTTTTCCTTGATGGTAAAGCCGCTGGTACCTTCATCCAGGTAGATGGGCACATTCCAGTAGTCAGCCCACTTGGAAGTGGTGTTATCGTGAATATAGTTGTACTGGATTTCACCACCAACACCCTGGTTAGACAAAGTGTAAATCGGACCTGCGTCGCAAAGCAGACGAGCGATATGGTGAATCTCGTTCCAGTTAATATGGTTATTGGTCATGGCCGTTTCTTTCTTGGTCCAGCCGAAACCAACGGAAATGCCGGAGTAGTTCGTATAGGAAATTTCGTTATGGACAATTTCCACAAAGCGGGGGTAACCAGCGCCAATACCAACAGCACCCTGATGTTCCGTAGTCACGTTATTGACCAAGTTGTTCTTGATGGTATCGCGGGTGCTGATTTCTTCCTTATCGGTAGGATTGTAGGCTTCGTGAATTTCGGTGAGGGAGTCCTGGGCAAACTTACCGATCATGATACCAGCAGCGCCAATATCGAAGAAGGCGTTGCCCTGGATCATATCGTCATTGGTACCGCTAACAAAATCAAGTGCCGTTGCGGCAATCTGGGAGAAAACGTTTCCCTGGACCTTGAAATGATGGGCATTTTCTACGCGGAATGCGGCATCCGGACGCCACAGCAGGAACTTATTGCTGTTCAAATTTTCCCAGTTTCCGCGACCCGGGTCAGCCAAGACATCGATATTGAAGTTTGCGGCCTGCAGATCCAGGAAGCCTTCATCGCTGGGGCGCAGGTAATTGGAATGGCCGAAGTACAGGCCTTCGAATGCCATATAGCCCACCTTGTTCTTGGTATCCTTACCCAGAACGTTAAACAGGGTATTGACACGGGGAGCCACAACAACTGCAGAGCCCATATTTTCGCCTTCGCGGGCCTTGTAGTAAAGCACATGTTCCTTTTCGTCCAGGAACCATTCACCCGGGGCGTCAATAAAATCGTAGGAGTTTTCGAGATAGAAAGCCTGCTGCTTGGGCGGATTGCTGGCAAAGGCGGTACCCAGCATAGGGTAGGCGCGGTGGAAGAGGCGGGTACGTTCCGGATCCTTGGGAATCAACTTGGAAGTACCACCGTTATTCTGAATCTTTTCCAGACGGAGGATATTTTCGGACCAGGCAATCATCAAGTGGATTTCCACATTGTCCGCATCCTTGATCATCTTTACATCGTCGGTAGAAACATCAAAAGCGCGGCCAGCGGAGTCCACCTTGGTCAGGCGCCTAAAATCATGGTCCATGTCGTTGACCATGTTGGGGTAGCAAGCGCGAACGGCCTTCTTGTTGTTCACATACAGCTGGCGGAAACGGCCATCTACGTTTTCGGCCTTCCAGATGTTATTCTTTTCGTCATGGATAGTCCAGCCGGTAATGGGCATACCACCGGTAATCAGGGGCTTTTCGCCATCGGCAGCCTTATAACGGACGTAATAGCCGTTCTGACCGCCATCAGCCTCGGTAAAGTTCACGGTGTTGGTCAGCTGGTAGGTACCTTCCCGGAGAATGACCTCGATATCGCCGGTCATGGAGCCGTTGATAGCACGAACCGCCTTCTGGGCAGCCGTAATCGTCTTAAAAGGGGCGTCCTTGGTACCCTTCGCGGCATCACTGCCATCGGGAGCCACATAAAAGGTAGCCTGAGTCGCAGCCTGAGCCAGGCCAAAGATAGATGCGCAAGCCAGAACTGCGCCACCAAAAACATGCTTAAAAGCCATACTTCCTCGCTTTTTCCGTTACCACACGGATATACCAACCACATCCTAAAAGATATTTCTATGCAGGGAAAAAAGAATTGCCCCTACAAAACATCCCATGGACAAGTTGTCAACACTCCAAGTCAGACGATTTACGCGTCAAAAACTAGACCAAAAACATATTTTTTAATTAATTTGATTAAATTTTACCAAATAACTTAATTTCGTATAAAATATTACTATATTATGGACAACTCCAAACTTGAATGACAAGTTTTGTTGTTATCCTCCTAACCCCCTACAAGTCCCGGCATATGCTGGGGCTTGTTTTTTTTCAAAATGTTTAAGAATTTTTATAAATGCAGACTTTTTGATAAACAGTCCAAGAGTAAAATTTCCGAAACAAGAACTTAAAACGCCTATTCCAAATAGAATTACTATCCATTTGTACACTCGAAAGTGTGTAAATTTTTTCTTTGTTATAGTTTGCTTAGACATCCCCACGTTCACCCCTACCCCGTAACATTTCCGTCACATTTTTGTTTTCAAAAAAAAGTTTGCGACCAAGGGCCCTATTTCTAAATTTCGCCTTGTCCGCATAAAAATCTCAAAAATCTCTGAGGTCAACCTTGAGTCTCAAGAATTTTTTCGGGCGTGTCTTAGGAGTGTGTATTATTAGTCTAGCCGCATCTGCTGTTTTTACGGCAGGTGCTTTTGCTGCAGGCTCCACCTACAAGATTTCCGCCACCGCCACAGAATACAACGTCAAGAATAATGGTTTCCTAGGTTCCACCAACTATTCCAACGAAGGGGTCAGACTTATCTTTGTCGCACCCACCACAGGCACCTATACCATCAATTTCCAAACCGACGCCCCCGACAAAGAGTTTAAGATCATAAAGACAGACTCGTCCTACAACGCCAACTTTTTAACCACCTACTTCTATTCCACCTTCAAGGACTCTGTGGCGGTAAATGCTGGCGACAGCCTCTTCTACAAGGTGAACAACTACTGGTACGCCGATACGCTGGAAAACTTCAAAGTCAGCTACAGCACCCTTACGGCCACCACAAAAAATTTGACCGTCACTTCAGCGTCGAAAAATTGCTACACCAGCGGCTCCTCCGGCAAAGTGGTCGTCGGCACAAAGCAGACTTTTTTCGGATACGGGAAAGAGGGGTACCGCCCCGCCGGTTGGAAATACACTTCCGATTCCCTTCGCGCATACGATAACATCACCTATAAGTTTAGCGCCTATTTCTACGGGAACACAAAGCTGGAACTCCAGTGCGAACCCGGCAAAATTTACGACATCACCACCAAGCGTACTGGCTACGACACCGACCGCGATTTTTATGACGTCAAGCCAGAAAACGGCATATGGTTCCGCTACGTCTTCCCAGACACGAACCTCCACGTGATCAAGGGCAGCCCCAAGAGCAGGACCCATTATTTCTACTCATACGAAAACGATTCCACCTTCACGACCTCAAAAGGGAACAGAAGCCTCTACCGCTATTCCTTCGTCCCAGTCAAGGGCAAGAAGGGAGACTCCTGGTATTTCAAAGACAAGCAATCATACTACGATTACAAAGATTCCCTCTTCATCCAGGCAATGGACGCCGCCATTGTCACCACCCAGGGCAAGACCAGGCCCGACACCGTCGGAATCAACGACACCCTTTCAGTATCGGTAAGCGTCAAGGCAGACTCCCAACTGGTCAACTGGTACGTCATATCGGGCAAAGGTACTTTCGCAGACTCCTCCCTCAAAAGTACCCTATTCATACCTTCTACGGCCCAGGCTACTATTGGTTACAAGTTGAAACTGGGCGAGATGTACACCCTGACAAGTAAGCCGACCTCTTACAGCACCCCTAAAAACGGATCCGCCACTAAAGACGGTTATTACGGCATACGTTTCAAGTTCGTCGCCACAGATTCCAGCAATTATACAATCTCGTACAACACCCAAAATACCATACACATACTTTCTTATCAGGACGACAGCCTGTTTTCTCGCAGCAAGAGCAGCACCTACAATTATAACGGCAACGGCCATGCCTTTACCGCCGAAAAGGGGAAAACCTACTACTTCTTGCTGGACCAATATTCAGACCCGGCCGAGACAATAAACGTAAGCGTACAGAAAGCGCTGAAGGTGGATGCAGACATCGACTCCACGCAAGGATACATCTACATCTCCGGCAACCAGAAAAATTACGACTACTCCCACATCAAGGGAGACTCTCTCAGCCTATCCGCTTACAGCCGCAACGACTACATATTCTCCAAGTGGGAAGTGACAAGCGGGCAATGCTCCGTTCTCGACCCCAAGAAAGCTAGCACAAAACTGGTCATCAACAGCGATTGCCGCATAAAGGCCGTCTATAGGCTGGGCCAGGTCTATCCCATCATCGCAACGCCCGTTTCGTACGACTTTAACGATCACAGCTTTAGCAACGCTTCATACAACAAGGAAGTCCGTCTCAAGTTCGTAGCCCCAAAGGCAGGAAAGTACACCATCGCCATATCACGCCCTGTCGTAGATTACAGCGAAAGAGCCCTACAAATCACCCGATACAAATCTTCAGCATTCAGTACTGCAGACACCTTATTCAGCTACGTATCAAGCATCCTGATAGACACACTGAACATGAACGCAGGAGATTCCATTTTCTACTCAGTGAAATCTTATTACAGCAACTATCAGGACGATCCCTTCTGGATCAGCTATTCCCAGAATACAGCCTCCCTGACGATCATCACAGATTCCTTAGGAACAGCCTCCCCCAGCGGTTACTCGTCGGCCTACACAAACGTGGCCTATCCCATCCGAATTTCTTCTTCCAAACACAACCGGTTTGACCACTGGAGAGTCATCAAGGGAAAGGCAATCATCAAAGATTCCCTAAGTAACGGAACCGTGGTCATTATCAGGGATTCCTCCACAATCAAGGCTGTATTCAAGAAAGGCGTCTTCAAGACCTTGTCTACAGTCAAGAAGCATTACGACTTCTATAAGGACTTCTACAGCGAAAGTCTCCGTACTTCTGTCTTGTTCAAGTGGACTCCCACAGACACCTTAAAGCACATGCTGGGTATCACGTTTGATTCGACTACGTCATACACCATCAATCACTGGGGAACCGATTCCACCTTGAGCAACTCTACGCGATCCTGGGTTGCAGTTGGCAACACTTTCCAAGCCCAAGTTTCAGGAACACCCGGAGTCCCCCTCTATTTTGAAGTTAAGCTGAGCAGCGCATACGGATTCAAAAACCCGGGTTTCACCATCAGCGAACAGACTCCCGTCACAGTTATCGTTTCAGAATCAAGTAACGGCAGAGTCTTCCCTAAAAACGAAATCATAACTTACCCCGGCTTTGACACCTCCTTGACCGCGATTCCCTATGGCGGCTACAAATTCAAGTCCTGGGAACTGGTAACCGGAACAGCCACTTTCGCAAGCAAGGATTCCGCCACCACGAGAATCAAGCCCACTTCCAGACAATGCACCATCCGCCCGAATTTCGAGCTGGACTCCAGTACGGTTACCGCCGTAAGCATCCTGGACATCAACTTGAACGAACATCCGGGCGTTTGCGTTTCCGTATCGGCAAGCGACAGTAAAACAGGGAACCCCATCCAGAACTTGTCCGCAGAAAACTTCGAAATCTTCCAGGATGGCAAAAGTGTTCCCACCCAGGTTTCCACTATGGAGCAGGTGGGAGGCGTTTCCGTGGCCCTGGTCGTTGATGAAAGCGGATCTATGTCGGGAACAAGAATTACCGAAGCCAAGGAATCCATCCGTCAATTCATCTCGGATATGGGCCAATACGATAGAACGGCAATCGTAGGCTTCTCTGGCGGAAGCAATTACAAGGTCCACCAGACCATGACATCGGATAAGGAATTGCTGATGAATGCCGTTGACCGGCTTACAGCATCCGGCGGGACCAACATCAAGACCGGAGCCTATTACGGCGTAGAACAGGTCTTTGGCGAAACCAACCCAACGGCAGTCATCATTTTCTCTGACGGCGATAACGGATCCGAAACCATTTCCAGCGACGAAGTAATCGATTACGCCAAAAGTCTAAATACCACCATCTATTCTGTAGGCATCGGCGGCAACTACGAAGTTCCCCTGAAAGAATTGGCAGAAGCTACTGGAGGCACCTACACTAACGCACCTACCGCAGGACAATTGGCTTCCATCTATTCCGAAGTCAGAACCTCCGTACAGACCCGCTACGTTGTCTGTTACCGAAGCCCCGATATGATTCTTGACGGAGACGTCCATACCGTTTCAGTGAACGTCAAATTCCTGGAAAACGCTTCTCAGAAAACCGCCACCTGGAGTGAAGATTTTACGCCACCCATTATCCGTCTAACGGACTCCACCAAGGCCCTCATCGGCAAAAAGCAAGCCGCAGGCGACTCCATTGTTATCGAGGCTCGCATTACCACCAAGAGCGACGTGGACTACGCCCGAATCTACTTGCGTCATGCAGGCATCCCCCAAGGATCCTTCAGCCCTTATGACATGGAAAATGTTTCTGGCAACTTGTGGCGTTTTGTGGTTAGCGACTCCATGGCCGTGGCTCCGGGAATCGACTTCTACATCATAGCCGCTGACACGACAGGTCTAATGGGCCGCGGCCCTAACGTCAGCAACCCCGCCGCGCAACCCTACACCATTCCCATTGACAACCAGGCACCTTCCGTTTCCATGGTTTACAACTGCGCAGACACTTCTAACGGAAAGGCAACCTTCTCCTTTAACATCCTGGACAACGACGGCATTTACGAAGCCAGACTGTTCTACAAGAATTCCGACATGGTTGTCTTCAACGGCAAAGCCCTTAGTCACCTGGCCGGCGAAAACCGTTGGTCTGTAAAAATTCCGTCAAGTTTATTCCAAGGTGATAGCGTTGAATTCTACCTGAGAGCCACTGACAAGGCTGGCGTTACCACCCGCTGGAAAACCTTCAGGAATTCATTCATCAACGCCTGCGAAGAACCTATTGAAGAGGAAGAGGATATCCCCGAAGAAGATTCCACCCGTGTAGCGGACAAGGCCGAAATATATGATTTGAATCTGGATGGTACCGCAGACTTTATAAAGATCCGTTTCCAGGAAAAGCTTCTGAAAAAGATCGCCGGCATCGACACCTTGTTCTGGAATAGCCCCGATGGAGATTGGCGAAGCGTTACCCAGAACAACGTGGAAATTTCAAGCGATTCCCTTTGGATTACAGCCAATTTGGAGCCCTTCAAATATGGCCTTACCAGCGCAAAGAATTCACCCTACCTGAGAATCCTTCACAAGAAAAGGGGCAAGACGCAGAAACTGAAAATCAGGGACAAGATTGGCGCAGTTGTTGTCAGCGCCCAGAAGCGCCCCGGCGAATTCGCCATAAACAACGACATGGGCGGAATCAACGAAATCTACCCCGACACATTAATCGTCAAACTGTCAGAACCTATCGAAGTAAAAGAAACGACCTCTTCCAAGAAATCAAAAAAATCTGAAGATAGGGAACCTTGGCAAAAACTGTTCCGATATTCAGAAAACTGCGAAGATACAGTTTCCCACCCCATCAATCTGCTGAGCATTCCGAAAAAGGATTCATCGGGGTTGGTGTGGACCTTACTTCTGAAAGACCGCGTCGTAAACGTAGGCAACTGCATCATCACAGACCATCAGGCCCCTTATCAGGATGAAGCAGGAAACGCTATGGGCCGCGGAGGCGTAGAGGCTACCGGCACCGACATCGCCACCTATCTTTACAAGATCAGGAGCAACCCCTCTGTCAGCGGCTTAGGCCAACCTGTCGAATGGATTCCCGACGGTCAGGACGAATGGGAAACTCAACCCGATTCTATTTCTAGCGTAGAGGTATGGACAATCGCCCCCTATAAGGTCTCTGTCACCATTTACGATGGAATGGCCCAGGTGCTTGCCACCTTCAACCAGGAATTCGGCTCAAACGGCGAAATGGAAATGGAAAGCCGCAGTAGCAGCGAGCACCGTTACAAGGTTGGATTCATCAGCTGGAACCAGCGTTCGTCAGAAGGACGACTCGCCGGAACCGGAGTCTACACCTGGAGAATCCTATTCAGATTCGAAGACGGGCATTCCGAACTCCGAGTCTTGAATACAGGCATCAAGCGCAAACAGAAATAGAAAATCAGTTCACCTTAGCCTTGTCTGCTTTTCGGTTCTGGTCACCGATCTTAATGCGAACCGTAAAGCAGTTTTCCAGATTCAGAGCCCTCAGGAATTCATGAAGGATTCTGTATTCATCGCCTGCGGTAAAAGCCTCGAAATTCTTCTGGAAGATATTGAAAGTGTGGGCCACATCGTCTACCAGTTTCTGAGGCACTTCAAACATTTCTACAAAGCTGACACCGTACAGCTTTCTAAACAGGAAGGCGGGCAACACCATTACACTCCTGAACCAGTCCGTAACGACCTGGGATTTCTGGGGCTTGGCATTCTGCTGCTTGATGACGTTTACATAGGTGCGGATTTCCTTGCCCATGGCATTCAGCTGTAAGGGACGGAATTCTTTCATCTGATAGATTTTTGCGTCTGCAATCAAATCCATAGAGGCACAGACAAAGAAGTTGGTAAAGTCGGAATACAGCGACTGGGACATGGATTCCAGCACTTCCATCTGAGACTCGGGAACAATCTTTTCTAACTCGCCACGGAACTTACCCACGGCATTCCTGAAATTAGATTCAGTACAGCAGACTTCATGCTCCCTGTTATTCAGAATAGATTCGCGAGCCATCTCAAAGCGGACGACTTCACGCAATTTCTTATACACGTCACCTTCATCGTCAGAAGTTTCCATCTTGACACCATACTTCTTTTCTACAGAGTCGGCCTTCTGCTTGACAAGGGCAGCATAATCCGTCTCGCTACAAATCTTCATAGAAGATGAAATCAACTGCTTGAAAAGTTCATTGTAACGGTCAGCGGACTGACTGTCAACGGGCTTAAAGTTCAGCAATCCTTCCAGGGCGTTATCGAATTCGTTCTGCATATACTTACCAATTTCAAAAAATCCCGGTCAAATGCCGGGAGGCTAATTTAACGATGCCAAATATAGCTTTTAACCGAAACTTTTCATCGCTCTCTTATTTTCGTACATGGCGTCATGGGCACGCTGCACCGCATCAACAAGAGGTTCGTTCGTGTAACAGTTATAGACGGCAAGTCCCTTGGCAATAGAGATGCGATCCCAGGGAGCAGAATCTTCGGAACGGGTAGCAGCCATCTTGCGGTCCATTTCAGCCAGAAGAGCCTCGCGGTTTCTGTAGTCTTCATACTGGAGGACAGCCACAAATTCGTCTCCGCCAACACGGAATACGGGACTATGGCCAAACACCTGGCAAATAATCTGGCAAGCGTTCTGCAAGAGCAAATCACCATGATCATGGCCGCTGCATTCATTTACCTTTTTCAAGTTGTTCACATCAAACGAGACAAAGCCCAATTCCGTAACGGCAAACATGTTCACCTTATTCTGCAGGTCTGCCAAAAAAGTATCAAAGGCCGTTTTATTGCGCACCCCAGTGAGGCCATCCTTAAAGGCCACGCCCCTTACAAAACCCATATACTCCTTCACATACTTTCGGATTGCAGCAAAATTACGGGCAAGATCCTCCACTTCATCATCAGAATGGAATTCCAGCGAAACATCAATATTTCCGGCAACCATTTGATTGGCGGATTCAGTCAGCGCCGTCAGAGGTTCTGTAATAGAGCGGGCCATACGTACAGAAATCAAACCGAAAACAAGAAGGATTATAAAAGTAAAGCCCATAATTTCGGCAACCAGTGCATCGCGCTGCATATTGGTCTCGGAGGCTGGAACTTCTAGCACAAGCACCATCCCATTAGAAAGGACTCTCTTCACGCAGACCCTGCGGAAATTATCAGGAACCCTAGAACCTCTCGACAGAGACGGATGATAAATTACAGTTCCATTCTTGTTTTCCAGGTAGGCATATCCAGACTCAAGGAATGAAATGCTCGCGATTTCTGAAGTCAGATACCCAAAGTCGATATCAACACCAACAACGCCAACTTCCGTTCCGAACTTGACCAAGGGCATCACATAGGATATCATGTAAATATCGACATTCTTATTTTCGTAAGGATCCATCCAGATGGGTTTACCCGAAATAACGGGGACGTAATACCAACCCACATGTTCGATGTCGCTGGGATCGTACTTTGAAAAATCGGTCGGGACCTGCTTCAGGATGTTTCCGTTCTTACTTGTCTTGGCCAGAAAAACCCCAGAAGTGGGAGGCGTAAACTTGGGATTATAACGCAAATACACAGCCACAGCACTATTCACGTTATGGATGGTCGCCCGCATAAAATTCAGGTTGTAATCCGTAAACGCTTGCTGGCGCAAGGTATCCTTCAATTCATCCAAATCATCAAGCCCATCCAACACCACATAAGATACGGTCTTCACATACTGCTCGATATTCTGCAACCTGGCAGAAATGCGGGCAGATTCCCTCTGGCTGATCAACTGCAGATGTTCCTGGGTGTCGTCCTTGACAAAATGACTAGCACACAAAATGCCAAAACCTCCCACGAATACTGCGCAGAGCAGCAATACGGAGAGGTTTAATCTTAGGATTTTGCTATGAATAGACGTCTTCATGGGTTAAAATATAACCAAAACGCCTGTATACAGCCGACAGCTACTTCACATTAAACTTTACAGCGGGACCATAAGCGGGTTTCGCCACATAAATTCCAGGATTTTTCACAAGCCCGCGAACCTGTTCCGCAATACCCGCAGACAAACCGTACACAGTCCCCACATAATTTCCATTTACGGTAAAGACTGAATAGTTCTGCGGAGTAGCCACGTTAAATTGCAGGCGTGTTCCGACAACCGCATTCGGATCTCCAAGACTGACCCAGTCCACATTGCCGTAAGTACCCGTAAACTGTAGCTTCAGCACATGTTCCCCTTCGGCGATTTCAGACACGGGGAATTCGATTTCGGAATAGGTTACCCAATCTCCGCCCTTGGGAATCTTGACCGTATCGGTCACCGTCTTGTCGTCGATGTACAGGATAAAGCCTGCCCCCTCGAGACCGCTAGCCACTCGGGCAGAACCGACAAGAGAATCATGGGCTCCAACGTTCACAGAATATTCCAGCCATTCACCCACCTGGGTATAGCCCAAGGAATAGCCTTCGCAATCCTTGGTATTCAGGGAGTCGGAGCAGCCAAAGCCAACGATATCCACAGCATCATCCCTATAGACATTTCCCTGGTTTGAAGCATCCTTGTCGTAGAAGGAAACACGGTTTCCGCCCTTGTCATAATTTTCAGCTTCAATTTTTCCGGGCAACGCAATGATTCCGTCAAACGGTTCTTGAACGGCAGGAGTCGTCTCAACAGTATCCGTCCAGGAATACTGCATACGGTCTACGCCAGACTGGTTCACGATTTCAAGTTTGGTATTGGCTCCTTCACCGGAACGGGTTACCATACTATACCAGTCACCATCGCGGAGGCCAACCCAGTAGAAACTGCCCATCTGCCATTCACGAAGTTGTTCGGACATACCGCGAATGTAGGCCATGAAGTAGTTGGTGGGATTGGGATCGTTGTAATCCATGATCTCGTAATGAACGCCGTTCTTGTCGCCAGGGCCCATAGCGCCACCCCATTCGGTTGCCACGGTGCGGTCGGCGTACTTGCCCACCTTGCCCTTGAAACTGTTCATCCAGCCCTGTTCGGTAGTAATGCTCATGTTCCAGAAGGTGTATTCGTGCACTGCGAAAAGGCATCCATCAAAACGGGAATCGTCGGCGATTTCGGGTACATTCCATGCAAGGCCCGTACCATCCAGCAAAATATGGTCACGAGGTACATCCGGGTAACGAGCCAGCCACTTTGCGTACAGATTACGAAGTTCGTCCTTGGTGTACATGTGGGGTTCGTTGAAAATTTCGAAATAGGCATTGGGATTGTCACCGTATTCCTTGATGACGGTATCCCACATTTTCCACCAGTCATCCATGTTCTTGGGGCCGGCGGGCTGTGCAGGGCCCCAGTAGCCAACGAGCATACGACCGTGAGCCAGAATACCGTCGATAATGCCCTTATAGGAGCTCCAGGCCTTTAAAGCGGTAGGTTCGTTAATAGGAATGCGCAGGCTGTTGATGCCCAATTTTTCTACGAACTGGCTCATGACGCGGTCGGACAGCGCGTAGGCGGCCTGGTAGTCCTCAGTGCCGGTCATGCCGGAAAGTTTCAGCACATCGGAGACGAAATTGTCACGCTTATCAGCCCAGTTCGTACCGCGGAACTGATTCGTTACCGCAAAGGAGCTAACGGCAAAAACAGCAGCAAATGCTGCAACGGAAACCAATTTCCCCATAATATCCTCTCAATTGCGTCAACCACGACGCACCAACCGTAAACGGAACCACCACAATCCTGTTTACAAGTCTAAAGATATTTTTCACAGCGGTAAAAAACGCAAACAAAAAAAAAGTTCCTTTGACATTTTGTCAAAGGAACCAAAATCAATCTGACTTGTTTTTTTTAGCGAAGCAGATACATGCCGTTGGAACGCTTCTTTGTTTCGCGGCCCAGATTTCGGCCCGTCAGAGAATAGGCGTTACGTTCGCCCTTCACAAGACCGGCAGAACGGCTCTGAGCCACCTTCTTACCAATGCGAGCTGTACCACTACCCTCGAACTGAACATAGTCAATATCCATCCAGTCACTAGTAACAGTAAAGCGGAGAATGTGTTCGCCCTTGGTCAAGTTCACCTTCTTTTCAACCAGGTTGTAGTCATCGTAATTATCATCGCCTTCACCCTTGGGCACGGAGATTTCTTCGGTAATGTCAGTACCGTCTACAGAGAACTTGAAGCTGGAAGTTTCGTTGGCAGAAGCCACATAGGCGCCCAAAGTGTATTCACCTGTTTCGGCAACATCAACTGTATATTCGAGCCAATCACCCTTCTGGTTGTAACCAATTACAATGCGGCCGTCAGTCTTTTCATAAATGTCCACGGGAGTTCCCTTACGGTAATCGCTGTTGCCCTGATTTTCGGAATCGCCATCGCTATAGGAAACGTTACCCTGGCCGATACCGCTAACGTCAAAATCTTCCATTTCGATCTTGCCGGGGATTGCAAAGGCCTTGCCCTTGAACGGTTCGCGGGGAACGGGTTCAAGAATCAAGCGGAGCAATACAGAACCGTGGGCAGGAACTTCTGCCGAAACACTAGATCTGGGACCAAGATCCTTCTTCTGCCAGGCATCACGGACTTCCACCTCGCCTTCTACGCCAATATCCTTAAAGTTGACTTCGATAGTCTGGGTAGAGGTATTGTCATTCAGGAGGGCTACAGCGAGGTCACCATTGCGCAAGGGCTTGGTCCAGACCTGCTTACCATCTACATTAGAAATTCGATGTCCCTGCACGCCCAGGGAATCCTGGTTAATGGCAATCATATCCTTGTTCAGGTAAAGATCCTTCACCTGGTCGCTCATCTTGCGGACATCGGAACTGATCATGATGGGAGCCGCCATAATGGACCACATGGTCATCTGGGACTTCTGTTCTTCATAAGTCAGGTTTCTGTTATCCACTTCGAGCATGTCCGGGTCATTCCAGTTACCCGGCTTTGCAATCTTCCAGTACTTGTCATTGGCATCGATAATTTCGTAAACGCCGCGGTACCAGGAGGTAGATCTCCATTCGGGGCCAATATCGAAAGTGGTACGCCACAGATGGGCGATTTTCGGCATCCAGTCCTTATATTCCCAGGCGCAAATGCTGAACACGATGTCGCGGCCGGAATTGCGGAGAGCCTTGGACATACGGGTGTAATCTTCTTCCTGGTTGGAGCCGGGAGCCGGGTCGCAGTTATCGTACTTCAGGTAGTCAACGCCCCATTCGGCAAACTTCTTGGCATCCTGTTCTTCGTGCATGTAGGAGCCGTTTTCGCTTACCCAGTTGCTGTTGTAATGATGGCAGGTACGTTTACCGCGGTCGCCATACACGCCGAACTTCAGGCCCTTCTTATGAATGTAATCGGCCAGAGCCTTCATGCCACTGGGGAAAGTCTTGGGATGGTTCTGGAGGTCGCCATTGGCGTCGCGCTTGGTGTCCATCCAGTTGTCGTCCAGATTCAGGTAGATATAGCCAGCATCGCGAAGGCCAGAAGAAACCATGGCGTCGGCCACTTCCTTGATCTGGGTTTCGTTGATGTTTTCGTGGAATACGTTCCAGCTGTTCCAGCCCAGAGGGGGCGTAAGCACCAGACTATCTGGGTGGGCATTTGCAGTAACGGCAGCTACAGCCATAGCGGCTGCAGCAAGACCCATCTGTTTCTTCAAACCGAACATCTTTTCACTCCTGTTTAATTCGGTATTAAACTATCCACTTCTGTCACTGAAAATACCAACCTACCAGAATATTTCATGGACATTTTGTCTAGATATTATCGACCAACCTGAATCGATTTCACAGAACTTCCTGAACGAACCATATACACGCCAGATTTTTTTACCAGCGAAAGTACATTCGATTTCATTTCATTGAAATTCAAGGCATCAATCTTTCCAAGGTAGGCACCAGATAAACCGTAGACTTCATAAGTTCGTAAAACATTACGATCCAAATTCAACGCATGCACAGCGGTTTCGCAGCAGGGAACCATGGGCACATCATTTTCATCAACCTTTTCAATGGAAACATTATCCAGCATAAGGGTTCCCGTAGATGTCGCCGCATTAAAGCTTAGGCGGGCATTGGTGTCCGTCGCAGCGGTCATCTGGAAATAGAATGAAAGGGGCTGCATGGAAGTACTAACGTCAAAATTCTGGACCGAGGTCAAATAGCTATCCCAAGGATCTTCATGCTGTTCCACGTTCACTTCAAGAA
The DNA here is from genome assembly GCF_900142505.1 of Fibrobacter sp. UWH5. Taxonomy (NCBI): domain Bacteria; kingdom Pseudomonadati; phylum Fibrobacterota; class Fibrobacteria; order Fibrobacterales; family Fibrobacteraceae; genus Fibrobacter; species Fibrobacter sp. UWH5. The sequence goes on from NZ_FRBB01000018.1 coordinate 47,519, forward strand.
CACGATCTGCATCGGCACCGGCCTCAAAACTGACCTTGTACCATTCACCCTGTTCAAGATGAAGATTGTGCTGGATCAGCTGCACGGTATAAGGCTGCGACCCGACAGCGGAAATATCAAGAACATACTTGCCATCCTTCACAGAACCAACGGACTTACCATCGCCATGATTCTGGAGGGTCCATGCATTCGCAGTAGAATCGAAACCACCATTATAAATGCTGTCGCGGTTGGTGGGTTCAACAAAAGGAGGTACGGCAGGCGTTTCCGCTACCGCTCCGTCGAGAGAGAAGCGCTTTACAAAATTCCAGATTTCGTCAGAGGTATTGACGCTGGCCAAATCCATGGAATACCAATGGCCCTTATCCTTAATGGAAATCAGACGGATATCGCTATTTTCCTTACAGCCGCTCCATTTTTCCATGGAGGCTGCAGAAGTGGTTTTGCCAACTGGATATTGGGAAATCTTTTCGGAGTTGGAGGAACAGCCTTCGTATTCCACCCAACGCTTCAAATAGGAAACAGCGCTGTTGTAGTTCACCGTAGGATCCGTCGTGCCGTGAGTATGCAGAATCGGCATCATGCGCTTGCTGGCGGGAGCGGGATTTCCAACCGGGTAGCCGGACACGGGAGCAATTGCAGCAATCTGGTCGCTCATCTTGTTAGCAGCGTGATAGCTCATCATGCCGCCCATGGAGAAGCCTGAAACATATACGCGTTTCTTATCAATTCCGTATTTCGTATACATTTCATTGATGATTGCTTTCAGGAAGTTCACATCCTTGTCGCCAGAAATATCCCAGGACTTATTTTCGCCATTGGGGAACACCACCACAAATCGGGCGGTATCCGCGATTTCTTCCCACTTAGCCGCATCATGCTGGTAGGGGGCATCCTGATTCATGCCATGCATCTGAATAATCAGGGGGCGATCTTTTTCGATATTAGTGGGTGCGTAAACCAGCATATTACGGTTCGCACCATTCACATTGATATTCTGAGAAGGAATTCCAAAGGAACTTCCCATAAATACAGTCAACGCAGCAAATGCTGCGACAAAGAACTTTTTGCCAGACATCCACATCCTCATTTTTAAGGTTAGCGGACACCACTCCGCGAACCCACCTTAAAACTATATGGGTTGTAAGCAAAAAGAAAACATCAAACCATAACAACTATGGATAAAAAGTCCATGACAAAACAAGCAAAAAAAACGGCACCCGACGTAAATCAGGTACCGCTTTGGTGTATGGGATGTGTTATGAAAGATCGTTTGTGAAATTTACTTGGTCACGGAAATCTTGTGAACCAGGCCACCACGGACAGGCTTTACGATATACATGCCGCTCTGCTTTACAAAATCGCGGGTAACGTTCACGATATCGGCGCCATTGCTGTTCACGATTCCCAGCAAGTTTCCGTTCAGGTTAAACACGCGGTAGTTCTGCTGACCGCCAACCACCATGCGAATGTCCCTGATGGAGGTGGTGCCAATAGGAGCGGGATCCGTTGCGTCCTTACCTTCGGCAAAGTTAAAGTAGTCAATGTCGAACCAGTCTGCGGTGGCGGTAAAGCGCAGGATATGTTCACCGGCAGGCAGGACCACATTGGCATTCACCTTGTTGTAATCATCAAAGTTCTGTTCTTCGCTATCACCGTCTTTCTTTGCAGCAGGAACAGCGATGTCTTCAGTAAGATCCTTACCATCCAGAGAAAGCTTGAAGCTGGAGCCACCATCGGAAGCGACTGCGGCAAACAAAGTATAGTCACCAGCCTTTGTAACATTGATGGTATATTCCAGCCATTCATCCTTCTGGATATAGCCAACCACAATGCGGTCGCCAGATTTCTTGTACAGATCTACGCCAGTATCCTTACGGTAATCGGAGCATTCGCTAACCTTGTCACCAGTGCAGGCACGATTTTCGGAATCCTTGTCGCTGTAAGACGGACCGCCCTTGCCCTTACCCGGATCGTCAAAGTCTTCAGCTTCGATCTGGCCAGGAAGTGCCCACGGAGTCTGGGTTGCATTGTGTGCCGTCTGGGGAATAGGTTCTGCGCCGGCACCATCCAGGTAGATTTCATCATTTGCGTCTACACCAATCTTGAACCAGTCAAAGTCAACAGATCCGCCAGCGGTTTTTGTTGCCCAGTTGAACAAGCCAAAACGATTACCCACGAACATGTGCAAATCGAAGCTCAAGCTTACATTAGTACCGATCTTCTTCCAAGAACTGCCATCTTCGCTGTAGTAGAAGGAGGCTGTGCCCTTATCGATAGGAATGTCAAAATCGACGCGGAGGTAAACCTTGGAGCCAGAAAGATTTTCAGAAGCCTCGCGCTTTTCACCATCCTTGGTGCCGCTGTACATGACAACCTTATAGCTGCCGCTTTCCTTCGTAATGGCCACCATGCCCTTGTTGTCCTGCCAAGCAGCAAGACCGGCAACATCGCCATCATTCATATTAGTGCCATCCACCAAGGTACGGCCAACGCACTTGGGGCCAAAGGTACGCTGAGTCAGCATATTCTTGACGCTGGTAATGCGGGCATCGGTACGGCCAGTGGTAATGCGGAGCTTGCCATCAGCCAGTTTCCACTTGGAGTTATCCGGATTGTGGTTCCACTGCCATTCCAGCGGAAGTTCGTCGCCATCAAAGTCATCGGAAGTGACCATGCCGTAACCCGGTTCCACTTCGCTAGGCAAATCCAAAGTTGCGGGAGCCTTCTTGGAACCGCCTTCAGGTTGCGGCCAACCATCCTTCCACACCGTGGGAACCAGGTGAGAAATACGGCCAATAGGACCAGAATCGCGGAACAGGAGCGCATACCACTTGCCATCGGGAGTATCAAAAATACCGCCCTGGGCTACGCCATTATCCTGCAAGAAGATTCGGCCGGTAAAGCCATCCAAAAGGTTCTTGGAACGATAAACAATTTCAGTACGGCAAGCGCCTGCGGGCCAAGAAATAGTAAACAGGTAGTATTCACCGTTCACCTTTTCCATGTGAGAGCCTTCCTGCTGCACATAGTAATCGCGATCGCCCTTGCCGGTAATCTTGTTGACACTAACGCCACCAACCTTGCCGCTCTTGCCGCCAGCCTTTACGCCAGACGCATCGTCGTTCAGCTGCACATAGCTAATCTGATCGCCAGAACCGTAGAAAACCCAGGCCGTGCCGTCATCATCGAAGAACAGAGAGGGATCGTGATAGAAGGGCAGCTGGACTTCGCTCCAGGGGCCGCCTTCGATATCCTTGGTCTTGTAAAGGTGAGTCTTGTTGGTGGTATAAGACGGAGTCAGGACGTAATAGTAACCGTCCTTCTCTCGATAGCGGATGCTAGAAGCCCAGGAGCCCTTACCATAGGCATCCTTACCGCCGTTCAAATTCATGTTGTCGTTATTGGTCAGGGTTTCGTACACATAACCAATAGTGCGCCACTGAGCCAAATCGGTGCTCTTGAAAATGGGAATGCCCGGAGCGTAATGCATGGTGGTCGTCACCATGTAGTAGTTGCCCTCGACGCGTACAATGGAAGGGTCCGGAGAATCGGACCAGATCACCGGATTATTAACAGTGACGGCAAAGGCGCCAACTGCAGAACCGAGCAAAGCTGCTCCGGCAAAAAACTTCTTTAACAATCCCATATCAATCTCCTCAGCAGGCCACACCAACAACCTGCGGTTTTCATGACTATAAATTACCTCTGTCCAAGGACAAAAAACATGCCTAGACAAAAGCTTTTATTGACATTTTATCAATGGGGGGACGTTATAAACGTCTGATTGTTTTCAGTAGGTACTGCTTTGCGGGGAGAGGGCCCGCACTCGGAGTTACGAAGGCCGTCAGCCCTCTCCCCCGCACCCCTTTCCCGCCCGGCCACGTGAAAGCAGATTAGAACGTTATTGCATAAAAGGAACGTCTTTTTCACTCCTCACTAAAACATTTTTTCAATGGGGGGACGTTATAAACGTCTGACTGTTTTCTATAGGTACTGCTTTGCGGGGAGAGGGCCCGCACTCGGAGTTACGAAGGCCGTCAGCCCTCTCCCCCGCACCCCTTTCCCGCCCGGCCACGTGAAAGCAGATTAGAACGTTATTGCATAAAAGGAACGTCTTTTTCACTCCTCACTAAAACATTTTATCAATGGGGGGACGTTATAAACGTCTGACTGTTTTCTATAGGTTCTGCTTTGCGGGGAGAGGGCCCGCACTCGGAGTTACGAAGGCCGTCAGCCCTCTCCCCCGCACCCCTTTCCCGCCCGGCCACGTGAAAGCAGATTAGAACGTTATTGCATAAAAGGAACGTCTTTTTCACTCCTCACTAAAACATTTTATCAATGGGGGGTCGTTATAAACGTCTGACTGTTTTCTATAGGTTCTGCTTTGCGGGGAGAGGGTGTGAGGTATCAAAAAAAAGGAAAGGGTCCGCGAACGGACCCTTTCCCCTCTAACCACCAAAATTTCGTTTTATCCGTAAATCAGACCAAGCGCTACTGCTACAATGCTGCAGACAACAATCTGTTTTACGATGGAAATTTCGTGAGCGCCCATAAATCTTCCTTGGTGTTATTTTTCAACTCGCATAATGAAGTTCTTTTCGCCGGGGACACTGACCAGGTAAACGCCCTGCTTCTTGGTAGCAGACTTGCTTACGCGATTGCCCTGCATATCGAAGTACTGGGCCTTGGACATATCCACCTGCTGATTGGACTTCACACCCAAACGGATTGCCGTGGGATCTTCTTCAGAAACGCCCACCTTGACAAATTCCACATAGTCGATGTCAATCCAGTCGTTGGTGATTTCCAGTTTCAGCTCATGTTCACCAGCGGTGAGAGTTGTGGAGCCGCCCTTCACAGTCGTGTAGCTTTCTTCGCTAAAGCCCAAGCCCTCGTTGACCATTTCAGTACCGATCTGCTTTTCATCCATGTAGAGGACAAAGCTACCAGTGCTGTTTTCGCCAGCGATTCTTGCAGAAATTTCGTATTCACCATCAGCAGCCACGTTCACGGTATACTTGAGCCATTCGCCCTTCTGGCAATGACCGATAGCCATACCCTTATCCGGCTGGTAAATATCCACGTCATCCTTACGGAGCTTGCCACCTTCGTTGCCCTTGCTCAAGTCATAGTAAGCTTTTCCGGCGCCGCCCTTGTTGTAGTTTTCGGCCTGAAGCTTACCCGGAATTTCAATAGGATCTGCATAGGGGCCATATTCTTCAGGGGGTTCATCAGCCACTGTAGACTTGCTGGGGTCAACCAGATCCACGGCGGGTGCGTTGGGGTCAATAGTCTTGTCGATCAGCTTCAGCATTTCGGAGCAGTAACGCTTGCCCAGTTCAATGACACCTTCGCGTCCGAAATGGTAAACATCCTTGCCGTTACCCTTCAAGCCCTTGGAAGATGCCAAACCAAACTTCTTGAAGTTGTTCTTCAGCAGAGCAATGCCGCCGTTCTTGCTGGAACAGCAGTTGTTACCTTCCTGGAGCAATTCACCAGCCACGAAAGGAACTTCGTTTTCGTCCAGATCGAGAGCGTCGATAATGTCCTTGTAGGTCTTGTAAACAGTCTTACGCCAGTTATCATCAGTACCGTCAGATTCACCCTGATGGAAGATGAACCCCTTGATGACACCCACTTCCTTGGCCTTCTTGGCAAGTTCCAGAATACGTCCCGGAGGATTGTTGTCGTAATCCTTGGGCCAGCCCCAAGACTTAATGTCCTTACCATCGCCGTCAAAATAAGCCTGATACTGATCCTTGTCAAATGCGCGGATACTGACAGCACCGATAGCCACAGGAATAATACCCACGGTCACACCCGGCAGGGAGTCCACCATGGCGCGGCCAAAGTAGTCAGCGGGGGAAAGCTGTTCAAACGAGTGGAACATGGGGGGAATTGCCGGATACCATTCTCCGGTCTTGATAGACTGGGTTGTGGAACCAGTACGGCTGCTGGCATTTGCCGTGTGAGAAGCCAGCATAATAAAGTTCTTGGGTTCCTGAGCCTGATCCACAGACGGAACGATTTCACCGTTACCCGACATATTGGACTGGCCATAGGCAATATAAATATGGAAATTCGGATTGGGTGCAGCAAAAGCACAACCGGCAACAGCCAATACACCCAGCGCCGCCTTCATAAATTTAGACTTAATTGTATTCATAACACTCCTCGTACAATTTATCACACTATAAACTATTCTTTAATGGAATAAAAAGCAAAATTTCTACACGTAAAATATGGATTATATGTCCAAAAAACGTCATATTTTAAAAAAAAGGGACATCCCAGTTTCCCAGGACGCCCCTTTTTGGTTTTGGTTTGGTTTATGGAAGTTTTTATGAATCTTACTTAGTTACGTTCACTACAGCAGAACCAGAGACGGACTTCACCAGATAGGAACCCTTTGCCTTTACAAGGTCAGCAGTCTTGTTCTGCAGATCCACAGATTCAGACTTGAAGGAACCCATCAAATTACCGTTCATATCGAACACGGAGTAGTTCTGTTCGCCAGCCACGTCAAAACGGACCTTGACAATACTAGTCGTATCTTCAGGATCTTCGGGATCCACAACCGGTTCCGGGTCAGTTGCGTCCTTGCCTTCGACGAAGGTGAAGTAGTCTACATCCAGCCAGTCGGAGGTCACCTGGAAGCGAAGGATATGTTCACCTTCGGTAAGGGTTACATTTCTCTGGATCTTGTCAAAGGAGTCAAAATTGCCTTCGCTAGAAGTAGTTGCCGGAGCGACGATGGTATCGGTAATAGCCTTGCCATCCATCAAGAGCTGGAAACTTGCAGTACCGTTGTTGGAAGCCACATAGGCGAACATGGTGTAATCACCGGACTTGGCCACCTTCACGGTGTATTCAAGCCATTCACCATTGCGGTTGTAGCCGACCACGTTGCCAAAGGACTTCTTGTAGATATCGACGCCGGTGTCTTTGCGGTAATCAGAACATTCAGAAACATCGGTATCCGAGCAAGAATGGTTTTCGGAATCGGTATCATAGAAAGTCTTGTTGGCGTTACCTGTACCCGGGATATCAAAGTCTTCGGCCTGGATCTTGCCCGGGATGGCGAGGGCTTCACCCTTGAACGGTTCACGGGGAGTAGGAGGAGCAAAGGCGGCAGCACCAACCAGGGTCACAATGCAGTCCTTGTTGGAGGAACCGGATTCCATCTTGATGGTCACGGAACCGTTAACCACATCATATTCATCCAGGTATTCCGCATCCTTGTTTTCGCTGGTCATGTAGGCGCGAACGGTCTTGACATCAGCACCCTTTATGTTGACCGTAACAGTCTTTGCGTTCCTGGCATCACGATTAAGGAGAACCACGATGACGCTATCGCCATTGGCGCTCTTGTAAGCGGAAGCATGAACGTCAGTTTCGGGCTTCAGGGTTGCACCCACACGAACTGCACCCGGACGGATGAATCGGGCAAACTGGCTCATGATGTAGCCGCGCTTGGAAACCTTGCCCACTTCGTTGGAAGGAATGGAAAGCTTATTGCTAAAATCCGTTTCCATGATCAGGCCATAGCAACGACGGATGTACCACCAGGTGTACTGATTGAAGTTACCAATAGCCAAGGCACGATGAATATCGTAGGCCACGTCCATAGCGCGGACGGTGTCCTTCTTGTTCTGATTTGCCTGGTCACCGGTATTCATAATCTTACGCCAATAGTTGCCGCTGCCCTGGCTTTCGGTATAGTGTTCCGTCATCCAGCGTTCCACATTTTTCTGGTCAGCGAGAGAGTACTGGAACCAGGAATCTGCGGTATAGGCTTCACTAGCGTAGAAGTGGGCGCCAAGAATGTCCCAGTTCTTCAGAACATTATCATCCTTCAGAACCTTGTCGTACATGCCCTTGGCATAGGCAAAGGATTCCGTAGAAATCACCTTGGTGCCATGCTTACGCATCTTGGCGGCGTAATCTCTGGTAAAGTTGTAAATTTCGTCAGCAGACCAGCAGGCCCATTCGCCGCACCAGTCCGGTTCGTTGCTGATGGAAAGGGCGTATAGGGGAACACCCTGGTTGATCATGTATTCTGCAAAGCTATTCAGATGGTCAACATACTTCTGGTAGTTGCTGGAGGCGATGTGCTGACCGGCACCTGCATAGTTGGAAGTCCAGGGGGTTGCATAGAGAATGAAGTCATTGCCGGCATACTTCTTGGCGGACTTGGCGGCGGCAACATCCTTGTTAAAACTGTTAGAATTTCCGTAAACCGGAATACGGAGGGTATTCAAGCCAATTTGGCCATCACCGGTACCAAAGGCAAGCTTAGCATCGGCATCGGAGAGACCTTTACCGCCCTGCCATTCATTGTGGACCATGCCACCAAAACCGCGAATTACCTGATATTCAGTATTTGCATCGACAGTAACAGTCGAAGCCAAGGCGCTACCGGCAAAAAAGCCCAGGACGCCAAACAAAGACGCAATCTTGCCTACGCAAGAGCAATTTCTATTCCACATATCCCATACTCCATGTATGAAGAGCGACACCACTCGCCCTATGCAACTTAAACTATTCCATTTCGGAGCATATATCCACTATGGACCCCCTCTTTCCATGGACAAATTGTCCATAGACAAAAAGCCCCCAGGCAAATTCTGGAGGCTTTTTTGGATGCGTTTATGGTATCTTTTGACGATTTTCGCCTAAATTCAACGATTTTCTGCGTTTTAGCGAACCACACGGATCATGGACTTTTCACCATTGGTACCACGGATCATGAAGATGCCCTGGACACCCTTGGCAGAATTTTTCCACTGGGCCGTTGCAGAAGACAGGTCCTTGGCTTCGATGGTAGCCATCTTCTGACCGTTTACATCGAACACCTGGAAGCTTCTGGAAGAGGTCACGTTCATACGGATAGACTTAATGGAAGTAGGATCAAGTTCCACGTCATCCGGTGCATCGGCGCCAGCAACGAAGTTGATGAAGTCGATGTCGAACCAGTCTGCAGTGGCGGTAAAGCGCAGGATGTGCTCGCCCTTGGTCAGGTTCACATTGGCGCTAACCTTGCTGTAATCGTCAAAGTTCTGGGCAGATTCTTCGCTCTTCTTGTTGGCGGGAACAATGATATCTTCTGTAATATCCTTGTCATCGATAGAAAGCTTGAAGCTGGAACCACCATCAGAAGCAACAGCGGCATACATGGTATAAGTGCCAGTTTCAGCAACGTTCACCGTATATTCCAGCCATTCGCCTTCGTTGATGTAACCCACAATCAGCTTACCGCCAGCCTTCTTATAGATATCTACGCCAGTACCGTCACGGTAGTCGGAGCATTCCGCTTCCTTGCCGGCATCGGTGCAGGAGTGGTTTTCGGAATCCTTGTCATAGTAGGACTTCAAATCGCTACCGCGGCCAACACCGGGAACGTCAAAGTCCTCCATCTGGATCACACCGGGGATAGCCCAGGCGGTGCCGCCATAAGGTGACTGCGGCGTGGGTTCAGTAGTCCCGCTACCTTCGAAGCCCCAGGCCTTGATAGCCATGGTAGAATCCTTGGCACCCTTGAACACCAGGAACAGCTGATCCACAATACCGGAGAGGCCTTCAACTTCGCACTTGTTTTCGGCATAGGTCGTCTTGGAACCAGTATTCTTCAGTTCGCAAGTACCAGCCAAGGTGCCAGTTGCAGAACCCTTGCGGATTTCAATGGTGTTCCCATCGGCAACACTACCCGCTTCAACGATAAAGCCAGTTGCAGCAGTACCGAAGTCTACACCAGAAACGCGAATCCAGGATTCCTTGGTAGAAAGAGGCAACAGAAGGCTACCAGATACCTTACCCGGAGCCCACAGGGAACGGCTACGGACGCCTCTCTGCTTGGAGCTAGTCAGAGCCGGATACCAATCGTACGGGTCAAAGTTTTCAATCTGTTCCGGACCTTCGTTAGTGCAAACCACCTGCTTAATGGTACCATCGGCGTTATAGAACATTTCGTCTACAGAAACGCTACGGTGGTAACCTTCGTTAGGCTTAGGCATGCCATCATCGGCAGGGATAATTTCCAGACCATCGTGGCCCTTGGCAATACGGCGATCATGGTAAACCACATAGGAATGGCCCTTGAATTCGGCGATACCGTGGTGGTTGTTATTGCCGTTAATGCTCTTGCCATTCATGCTGGGATCGCCAAGGATGGTACCCTTCCAGGTAAAGGGGCCCGTGGGGCTATCACCAATACCATAGTCAATAGTGGGAGCACCCTGCTGCCAGCCAGTACTGTAGGAGAAGTAATACTTACCTTCATGCTTATGGATGTAGGAAGCTTCCAGCATCTTGCGGGTAGACAGGCCGTTCACCTTCACGTGAGAGCCGGTACCCACCGGAGCATCCTTGGCATCATTCAGCTTTACGACGTCAAAGTTATCTGTGTTCGGACGACTAGTGCTTTCGCCACCACCCCATGTCACATAGGTAGTACCATCGTCATCGATGAAGATACCCGGGTCAAAGCACCAGGAAACGCCATCACAGTCAATATGGCCCTTTCCCCAACCGGCAACCAGCTTGTCCTTGCCACCGCCCACAGCGTTGCTCCACGGACCGGCGATGCTATCAGCCTTGATGTAGCCAATACCGCCGCCACCGCCATCGGGGAACACAATATAAAGTTTACCAGTCTTAGGATCGGAAGCAATACCGGAAGCCCAAATATCACCGATGCCGTTGATTTGACGGGCATCATAGATAATACCGAAATCAGTCCAGTTCTGCATGTCCTTACTGCGGAAGCCGTAAAGAGCATAAATCTTATAACCATCGGAATTATAGGGAGCCGGGTCATCGGAATCGGTGATGATGTAGAAATATTCATCATCGGCGGCGGCACCCGGGTCAGCCAGATAATGGTAAGTTGAAATCGGATTGTAGGCCAGGCCGAAGGTTGCAAGACCTGCGGCAAAGGTGGCGCCAACCACTTTCTTTAAAAGCTTCATGCTAAACTCCCTAAGGCCTTAAATACACCCAGCCTTATCTTTTCATTTCTAAAGATATTTCCGGCAGAAGAAAATTTTTCACACCGAAAATGGGATTTCATTGACATTTTGTCAACGTGAGCGGCAAACTAAAGAAAAAAGCCCGTCGCTTTTGCGACGAGCTTTTTTCATATAAAGCCTAACGGACCTTAGGGCGTTAAACCCTTTACGCCATAGATTTCCACGTCATCGACCCAGAGTTCGTATTCGCCTTCGTCGCCACGGCGGGCGGCAAAGATACCAAGACTGTTCACATGATCCTTGACAGCGTCCCAACCGACGTTTCCGCCAATCTTGCTTTCGCTTGCAGGATCCAGATCGTCTACGGTAATCACAATACGAGTCCACCTGTCGGTAATTCTCTTATGGCCCCAAGCCTTGCCGGTCTCGTAACCAAGCACGCTATCTGCGGTGCTGTTGTCTACGTGAACATCGAAGGAGAAGCTGACCCACATGGAATCGTTATCCGGATTTTCGCCGCGAGCCCAGAACACAACGGAATCAAGTTCCGAGAAGTCATGGAATTCGGCGAAGTTGTGACCCATCATGGACCACACCAAGTTGGAATCCTTGTGACAGCTCATATGAGCTACCAGACCGAACTTGGCTTCTTCCACAGCATCCAGCTCGATAGTCGCATTCCTGGATACAGAAGTGTACCAGCGGTAGGTGCCATCGTCGAAATCATCCAGCAACACATAGGGGTAAACCTCTACGGTATCTTCGTCTACGGAATCCTTCGCCGTTGTATCGGCAGGAAGCGTATCGGGAGTTTCAACCTGAGGACGGGTTCCGATAACCACGCCATCCTTGGACTTTTCAGACACCACAGTCACGGGAACAAAGCCGATGGTCTGGAAGTTGTCGTAAACTTCAAGCTGGCCGTTGACATTCACGTATTCGCTGGTGTAATAGATAAAGCCCACAGCGTCAAAGGATCCTTCGGGCAGGGACTTGAATTCGAAGTTGCCCAGAGAATCCGTCTGCACAACGTAATCAAGACCGCGGATACCCACGTAGGTAGACTTGTTTCCCTCGGGAATCAATACCTGACCGCTCATAGAAGTAGTCTTCTTGAGAACCATGGACAAGGTATCGCAAACGCTATCCTTAACGACAATACGGTCCAAAGCCTTATCGGAGCTACCACGAGCTTCGACAAGATACTCGCCGGCCTTCATCTTGGGCAGGCTCAACCGGCCCTGGTCGTCGGTCTCCTTATTCCAGATACCGGCGGCAGAATCAGACTCTTCAAGACTATTGACATAACGAGAGCTGGAACCAGCCAAGAAATGACTCGGTCGCACCATCACCTTAGTGCGAGCTGCAGGAGAGCCGTCAGCCTGGCGTACAGTCATGGCAACAGAGTTCTCCGTTTCAAACGAAGAACCGGCAGTGTCACCCACGCTGTCGCTAGAACATGCGACAAAAAGCGCACTGAATGCGCTTGCTGCAGCTAAAGTTAAATGCCACACCCACTTTTTCATTTTGTCTCCCTTTTTACGCCCTCCGCTTCATCTACGGTGCCAACCCCGCCCTTTCGGGCAACCGGGTAGAACGCCATCGAGAGTTGCATTACCCGATCCGGATTCTTGGCGCCATCCACGCGCTTCTGAACCAGGCGACGGAATTCACGGAGCATGTCCCCCAGATCCTCAAAGCAGGACTGGTCGACAGACAATGTAAGTGTAGAAATATTTCTTTCGTCCACAGGAACGTTATCAAGCGCATCGCTGGCCAAAGACAGCACCTGACGCTGGAATTTGCGAACTGCGGCCTTCTTTTCGGGTCCGCCAGCGGTCAAATGGGCGTCTGTAAGCGCAAGTTTACCGGAAGCCATCTTCTTTACCAGACCCACTTCCAGCAGAGTATCAATTGCCTCTTGCACCTGGGCCTCGGAAATGGGCGGGCAGATGTCATGGGCGATCTGCTTGATGTTCACCACGCCACCATTCAGTTCCAGGTAGGCACGGACGGCGGGAATCCACCAGTTCTCAAGCAGTTTAAGTTCGGCGGCCTGCAGGCTATGACGGTTCACGTCCCTGAGAGACAGGGCCTTGGCCATCAGTTCTTCGCGCTGACCCTTGTCCTTGGTAACGGAGGCAGAGAACAGCAGGTCGAAGTACTCGGCTTCGCGGCCAGACAGTTCAAGCATTTCCTTCGCGGCAGGCAGCGCACGGGCAGGCAGGTGCTGCTTCTTCTGAAGCACCCTGTACAGGTAGCTGGAATCGAGGCCCAGCTTGTCACCCATCATGCGATAGCTGTAGAAAGGCATCTCTGCCTTTTTACGATCATAGAAGGCTTTCAGGAATTCGCGGTAGTCCGCTATGTCAGAAAAAGTAACCATATTAATTATCCAAATCTTTACACTAATAAGATAGACTTTGGACGTTTTAAAAAATAGATATTTCGCGAATTTGCCGTGGACGTTTTGTCCAAGCCAATCGTGATTTTTGTCACAAAAATATAAGTTTCGATACAAAATTGGCGTTTTCAGGCGAAAAACCGCAAATTTTTAAAAGAAAGAATGGGATTCCTCATGGATAAAAACGCCTCAAAGGGGGCCGGAACATCTCCATTCAAGAGCAAACTGTGAGCGCGGTCAACAAATCAGCAATCGGATGCCATTTTACACAGCCCGCTGGCGGTGGAAATTATTCCAAAGGCAGTGAAAGGGGCGGCCTGCGATGATCTTTTGCGAAAAAGGCGGTGGATTCTGCGAAAAACGGTGGTTTACACTGCCTTTTCGCGAATTTGCTTGCGAAAGCGGCGGGTTTAACGATGAAAGTGGCGGTCTAAACAGAGGAAATGGCGGGTTGGACAGCCAAATTGAGGCTTACGCAGAGGCGAAAGGGGCGGCCTGCGACGATCTTTTGCAAAAAAGGCAGTGGATTTGGTGAAAAAACGGTGGTTTACACTGCCTTTTTCGCGTGATTGCTTGCGACAAAGACCGCGTTTCAAATAATAGTTAGCAGTTCTTTGCCCGACGTACATTATATATAAAAGGGATTTTCTATTTCACGTTATAGTTTTTATCAATAACAAATCATTTATTTTCAGTTTTCGTAATTGGCAATGCCTATAGAGTAGTGGATTAGCGGCACCTTTTTTCTAAAATTCCAATTATGACTTTACGTGAAGCATTTGAAAGTAGAATGATGCTCCTGGACGGGGGCATGGGTTCCGTCATTCAGACCTACGGCATCAAGGGCGCCAACAACGATATGTTGAGCATCGAACGCCCCGACGTCATTCTTGATATCCAGCGCCGCTATGTAGACGCCGGCGTGGACGTGCTGACCACCAATACATTCTCTAGCCAGAGAGTGAGCCAGCACGAATACCATCAGGAACATCGTATCGCCGAAATGAACCGCGCTTCCGTAAAGATCGCTAGGCAGGCCGCCGACGAGGCCATGGCAAAATATGGCCGTCAGGTGTATATCGCAGGCGACGTGGGCCCTACCAGCAAGATGCTTTCTATGAGCGACGACGTGAACGATCCCGCCAGCCGCTCCATTACTTTCGATGAACTGGAAGACGCCTATCTAGAACAAGTTCAAGTCCTCTTGGAAGAGGGCGTCGACGCCATTCTCATCGAAACGATTTTCGATACTTTGAACGCAAAGGCCGCCTTGAGCGCTTACAGCAAGGCCAAGGAAGCCATGGAAGCCGCAGCCATCGCCAAGGGTGAAACGCCCCGCCCGGTAGAAGTGATGCTTTCCATGACGGTGAGCGACGCTTCGGGCAGAACCCTTTCTGGCCAGACTGTAGAAGCATTCGCCATTAGCGTCATGCATGCAAAGCCTTTGAGCATCGGCTTGAACTGCGGCCTGGGTGCCGACGGCATGATTCCCTATTTGCGTCGCATAGGAAAGGTGGCTCCCTGTTATTTGAGCTGCCACCCCAACGCAGGACTCCCCAACCAGTTCGGCGGTTATGACGATACCCCCGAAGACATGGTGCGTCTCATGACGCCTTACATGGACGAACATCTGGTGAACATGATCGGCGGTTGCTGCGGAACTACTCCCGAACATATTGCCGCCATGCGCAAGATGCTGGATGCCCTGCCTGCCGATTACGAACGTCGCAAACCCGCACCGAAATTCGCAACTTCCCCGCTGCTGCGCCTGGCCGGTTTGGAACCGCTGTTGGTCAATCAGGTACGCCCCAGCAATGGCGCCGACAACTGCAATTCCGAAGATTTCGTCCCCGTGGGTGAACGTTGCAATGTGGCAGGTTCCAAGAAGTTCCTGCGACTGATCAACGAAAAGAATTACGAAGAAGCTCTGGACATCGCCCGCAAGCAGGTAGAAGACGGCGCCCAGGTTGTTGACGTGAACATGGACGATGGCCTTCTGGATGCCAAGCAGGAAATGCGAACTTTCCTGAACTTGCTGGCTTCCGACCCGGCCATTAGCCGCGTGCCCATCATGGTGGACAGTTCCCGCTTTGAAGTCATCGAAGAAGGTTTGAAGTGCGCCCAGGGCAAGTGCATCGTGAACTCCATCTCCCTGAAGATGGGCGAAGAAGCTTTTATCGAACACGCCATGACGGTGAAGCGCTTGGGTGCCGCCGTTATCGTGATGCTCTTTGACGAAGAAGGACAGGCCACCAATTACGATCGCCGTGTAGCGATTGCTTCCCGCGCCTATAAGCTCATTACCGAGAAGTGCGGTTTCGATCCTTCTGACATTATTTTCGACCCCAACGTCTTGACGGTAGCAACAGGCATGGCGGAACACAACGCCTACGCCCATGACTTTATCCGCGCTTGCCGCTGGATTATCGACAACCTGCCTGGAGTCCGCATTTCTGGCGGTCTTTCTAACCTGAGTTTTGCCTTCCGCGGAAACAACTACCTCCGCGAAGCCATGCATTCTACGTTCCTGCATTTGGCAACTCCCAACGGCATGGGCATGGCCATCATGAATCCGGCCGCCGCCGTAGACTACAAGACCATCCCGCTGGAATTGCGCATGGCCATTACCGAAGTTCTGCTGAATACCTATCCGGAATCCAGCGAAGAGCTGATCGAAATTGCAAGCCGCATGACTGCCGCCCAGATGGCCGCCAAGGAAAGTGGCGCCAAATATGACCCCAAGGCTATTTTTGCCGTAAGCGCCGGAGCCGCGAACGCCGCTAGTTCTGAAAGCGCGGGTGCCGATGTCGCCGCAGTGCAGACCACTCCGGAACAGCGTTTGCAGGAAGCCCTCCTGAAGGGAACTTCCACCACCTTGCAGCCAGATCTGATGGAACTGATTAACCGTGGCGACAGCCCGGTGAACATTATTTCGGGTCCTTTGATGGACGGCATGAACGAAGTGGGCCGCCTCTTCGGTGAAGGAAAGATGTTCTTGCCCCAGGTGGTAAAGACAGCCCGTACCATGAAGAAGGCCGTTGAAATTCTGCAGCCCTACATCGAGGCCGGCAAGGAAGAAGGCGCCGCCTCTCGAGGCAAGATCGTCATCGCCACCGTCAAGGGCGACGTTCATGACATCGGCAAGAACATCGTCTCCGTGATCATGGCCTGTAACGGCTTTGACATGGTGGACTTGGGCGTGATGGTTCCCGAAGATGTGATTGTCAACGCGGCAATTGAACATAAGGCGGATATCGTCAGCCTTTCCGGTCTGATTACTCCGTCTCTTGAAGAAATGTGTACCGTGGCCACCAAGATGCAGGAAGCGGGACTCCGCATTCCCATTATCGTTGGCGGTGCCACCACTTCGCCTACCCACACCGCAGTAAAAATCGCACCCTGCTACGATGGCCCCGTATTCCACGTCCGCGATGCCGCAAGCAATCCGGGCCTGGCCCAGAAACTTCTGGATCCCTCCACCAGCGCAGAAACCATCGAAGAAAACCGCAAGGAACAGCAGCGCATTCGCGACAAGCAGGCTGGCATCATCTCTGCTGCCGAAGAAGCCATGGCCGCTGCAGAATCCACTCCGGTGGAACGCCGCTACAAGTGCGACTGGGAAAAATATCAGCCGGTACAGCCCCCCTTCATGGGCGAAAGCAAGTTGCCGCCTATCGCCTTGGAAAAGGTCATCCCGCTGATCAGCTGGGAATACTTCTTCTACACCTGGAAGGTAAAGCCGGATTGCGAAGAAGCAATCAAGCTGAAGGCCGACGCCGAAAAACTGCTGGCAGAAATCAGCAAGCCCGAATACGCCCTGCGAGCCGTTCAGGCATTCTACCCTGCCGCCGGTACCGATAGCACCGTCCAGTTCAACACCGGACGCACCGGCACCGCAGCCGACCTGGTTGAAGTCACCACCGCACGTCAGCAGAATCCCGAAGGCACCTGCCTTGCCCTCTGCGACTATGTGGCCCCCGCCGACGCCAAGACCGCCAGCGTGTTCAGTAGCGTTCTGGGCGACAAGATTTTCCGCGATATCGTGGGCGCCTTTGCCGTTACCGTCAGCGACACTTTCGTAAAGCGTCTTGAAAAACTGAAGGCGGAACAGGGTGGCAGCGATTACGATGTGCTCTTGATGCAGACTGTGGCAGACCGCTTGGCCGAAGCAGGCGCCCAATACCTGAGCAATCAGCTGGACGCAAACAACAACTGGAAGGGCATCCGCCCCGCCGTTGGCTACCCAGTACTGCCCAACATCAAGGAAATCTTCAACGTGGCAAAGCTCATCGATTTCGACAGCGTAGGCATCAGCCTCACCGAAAATGGCGCCATGTACCCGCAGGCATCTGTCAGCGGCCTGTACATCAGCCATCCCGAAATCGAGTACTTCAACGTTAAGTAAAAGATTATATTTAGGGCATGCCCAAAAAACGTATTGTAGGCCTGGACATCTTTAGAGTCCTTGCAGTTTTTATCGTGTTCCTTTTTCACGCACAGCTTTTCCTGAAGTGCGATTTCGGTCCCGCCGACAGCGTGATTCAAATGGGCGCTGTTTTCATGACAGGGTTCTTTATGCTCTCTGGTTTTGTTCTGCACCTGACCCATAGTCAGACGAACTTAATGCAGGTAACAACCCTAAAAAAATTCTACTTCAAAAGGGCCATCGGTATTTTACCGCTCTACTACTTTTTCGCCTTGCTCTTCATTGTAACTCTAGGGCAGGAATCCCTAAAAGAAAACCTGATTCTCGCTCCCGTAGAAATCCTAGGGCTTCAATCCACGTTCTCTTCCATTTTCACGGTTTCTCATAATGACGGGACCTGGTTCATTTCGTGCCTTTTGATATGTTACTTGCTATTCCCCTTGATGCAGGAAGTGGCCAAGCAAATCAGCTCCCGTGCAAAAATTTTGATTATCGCATTCTGCGGTGTGGCCCTGTGCTGGGCACCCGTCATCGTTCATTTCTACCACACCGCTTCTATTTACGAAAACCCCTTCTACAGAGGCCTTGAATTTACCATCGGCGTCATGCTCTGTTCTTTACGCAACGACGCTATTGCAGACAAGTTTAGATTTTTGCAGCAGTGGAAATTCTTTGCAGCAGAATTTTTACTTTATGCCGTGGCGGTAACCGCCGCATTAAAAATCGGAATTCCCGGAAACTATATGCTCTTTGATTTTATTGCATTGCCTGCATTTGCAGCGATGTTGTGGAGCCTTTCCGGAGTCAAGTCAGAAGCACTTGAAAATTCAAAAATTCTGCAGTTTGCCTGCAAGATTTCCTACGCCTTTTTTCTGGCCCAATCCTTCTGTTGGATTCCCGTTTTCAAGTTCCAGGAACTGACCGGAATCAACAACGGATTTTTAAACTTCGCCATTTCATTTATCGTTTGCATTCTCGTATCTGCAGCAATGCATATATTGGTGGAACGTCCGGCCACCAAGAAGCTAACTAAGATACTACAATAATTTTTTGCGAATAGGTTACAGCCTTATCACGCCATCGCAAAGTTTGCAGACTTCTTCACGGTGCGTAATAAAGATCATGGTCTTCTGCGGGAACGCCTCGAAGATGCGGCGGAACATTTCCTTTTCGGTATCCACATCCAGGGCGGCGCTAATTTCATCTAGCAACATGATGGATCCGCCTTGCAAAAGACCGCGGGCAACGGCGATACGTTCCGCCTGACCTTCGCTAAGACCATAGCCCCGTTCACCCAATTCCGTATCAAGACCTTCAGGCAGATCATTTACAAAATCTGCGCAGGCAATGTGCAGCGCCGCAGAAATTTCCTGGTCAGTTGCCGCAGGATTTGCCATCTGCATATTCAAGCGGAGAGAACCGCTAATCAGCGAATTACCCTGAGGAACATAAGCAAAATTTTTTCGGGTAGATTCATCGGCAGAAACTTCCCGAGGATCCGGGCTCCCTGAATAAACAATAGTCCTGCCAACGTCAGGTTTTACAAGACCAAGCATGATTCTAAAGAGTGTGGTTTTTCCAATACCGGTTTCACCCATCAGCGCCATTTTGCTGCCAGGCTTAAAATCAAGATTCAAATTTTCTAGAACTTTTCTACCGTCATCGTCATAGGCAAAGGAAACATTTTCAAAGCGGACACCTGCAGAAGGGAACGGTTCCATTGAGTGTTGCACTCGGTCAAGGTTAGCGGATTCCTGGGTCAGACGATTTTCAATAATTTCATCAACACGGTCAATACTTGCCGTAGCATGAATCAACTGAGGAGCCGAATTCAGCAAATTAAAAATGGGATGCTGAATTTGACCTACCAATTGCAAGAACGAAGTCATCACGCCAAAAGTGATTGTTCCATTTCGCAGTCCAATACCGCCCCACACAAAGGCCAGCAAATAACCAAGCCCAAAAGACAAGCCAATCAGCAGACGGACAATCACCGTAAAACGGCTACGGACAACAACGCGCCCCATTAAGCAGTCCTGCATATTGTTCAACAGTCCGCCCACAAATCCCTCGCTCACCATGGAACGGATCAGAGCGTCATTCTCGGCACACTCCTGCACATGCATCTGAACGCGGCTTTCACTTTCGCGAATTTCTGCAGTCATCTTTCGCAGACGGCGGGCAATCATTTTTCCCAGCACCAATGCAAAAGGAGTCGTCAACAGCAAGGCCCAAGCCAACCGCGGATCAAACCAGCGCATCAGCAAAAAGGCACCCACCAGCTGGATCGAAGTCACCGCCATTTGCGGCAACTTATCAAAAGTGACATCGCAAATGGTTTCCACATCCTTCATGACGCGGGACGCCACATCACCAGAATGAAGGGTTTCCTTGCCGTAAAGTTTCCGCGAAAAAATCCTTGAAAAGACAACCGCACGCAAGCGGTTAACACCACGAGTGCAAGACTTGATACCCAGATAATAATTCAGCTGTCGCAACAAAACTCCAGCCACAACGGTTCCCACCAGGAACATCACCATCACGGCAACATCATGATTGGAGCCTTCATGAATCGTCACATCGATAAAGGTCTTGCTCAACCAAATCGTAAGCAAGCCCGAAGCCACTTGGAAAACGCCAGCCATGACGCGAGCGCACATGTTCATGCGTTCGCCTCTTGAATTGCGCCACAACCAAGTCAGATATTTCATTCGACGACTTTAACCTCTTGCCACTGGGCTACAATGGCAGACACATCGGCCTTGGCCTGAGCTTCGGAAACTTCATATTCCTGGCAGAGTCTTTCAGCCAGACTATCCACAGTAAATTCGCCTTGCGACGCTTCATTCCACAAGAAAGCAGCGGTATCATTCAGGCAAAGCAGACGACCAAAATCCAGGGCACCGAGGCCCTCGCCCATAATCACCTTTTCGCCGCACACATCGCGAAGAACAAAGCCATTCTTGATTTTCATTTTACGTCCTCAAGTACAGTCAAACTTTATGAGTTATAAGATAAATTTTTAAAAGGTATCTGCGGATAGGCAAACACAAAGCCCAAAGCTTCGCACAAAAAAGACTCCACCTGGAAATCAGCGAACGGTGACGCCCCTGTTCATCCACCACACGGATGGCCTGGGCCTTTACATCTGACAACTGGCAACGTTCCCCAAAAGCCAGATTGCCATCCCCCATCAGCGTTACATTCTCACCACTGATTTTCACAATCCGATGAACCACATAACGGTTCCCCTCAACAAAGGCAAGCACCACATGGCCCACCTTCAGGTTTTCGGGTTTTACAAGAACCAGTTTTTCGCGGCCGCCCACAATAAAGGGCAACATGCTACGACCATTCACCGGGAACGTTACGCTCACGCCACTTTCTACAAGGCGGATCGCTTCCGCTATAATAACTTCATCCGTAATGTTCACTGCGCAGAAACCTCGGTAAAGGCGCCGTAGCAAACTTCGGCCGCATTCTCGTCGGGAAGGCATTCCAGATGGAACATTTTTACTTCCTGGGCAAGGCGGTTTTCTGTAGCGTGGAGGCCATCGGCCACTTTCTTATCCCAACGCATTCCAGAAATGCTCACCACCAGAGCCATATAGGCTTCAACTCCCTTTATGGGGCGAATTTTATTTTGCGGAGCCTGACTCAGGTTTACTATTCCCGCCAGCGGAACCCTGCTATTCTTATAACAGGGAGTCTTACCACTCCAAGGCGTTCCGTAGACCCAAACGCCATCCTCTTCAAGACGGACCACAGGATTGTCGTCATTCAAAAGATCAGCGTTACTGAATCGACGCAACCACATTCTCGCGTGAGTGCTCTTTCCTGTTCCGCTTTTCCCAAGGAACATGTAGCCTCGATTTTCACGAGCAATTACTGCCGAATGGAACAGCACCGTATTCTTGCAGGACGTGGCCAACGCATACAGCACCATCAGGGAATTGTTCAAGGCGAACTTTTGAAAATGAGCGGGCAAAGTTCCATTCACATAAAGCGAACCGCTCTGAAATTCATCATGACAAACGAGTACTCCAGTAGATTTTCCACCCAACAGAAATTCAAATGTCGGCAAACTTTCAGCATTTTTTCCGCAGATGATTTCTTGCCCTTCATCGACCTGACGCGTCTCTTCGACAAAATCAACCCGTACATTTTCCGTAAAAATTTCCAGCGAGAATGCTAATGGCAAACCGTCTACAGATTCCAATTTAAAGGGAGCATAGTTATCCATCGACGCGAAGAACAAAGGCGAAGCATCGTCGTTCAACTTCACCTCGAAAACATGGCCAGCCACTTTAAAAAAGGAATTCATTTTCATCACTTCATAAAGTTAGCAAACCTCTTAAGCGGCACCCATAACGCACCGCTTTATTTTCTAAATTTAGGGTATGAAAAACGCCAGTGAACTTCTTGAATTTGATGCGGGTCACTTGTGGCATCCTTATGCAGCATTACGCAACACGCCGGCCAGATTTTTGGCACGTTCCGCACAGGGAACCACCATCGAAACCGCTGACGGCTTAAAACTGATTGACGCCGTTTCTAGCTGGTGGTGTGTAGCCCACGGTCACAACTGCCCCGAAATTGTTGAAGCCATTCGCAAGCAAAGCGAAAAGATGTGCCATGTGATGTTTGGCGGTTTCACCCACGAGCCCGCCATCGAACTGGGCGAACGTCTGGTGAAGTTTTTGCCCAAGGGCCTGAACAAGATTTTCTACGCCGACTCCGGAAGCATTTCTGTGGAGTGCGCCGCCAAGATGGCAGTGCAGTACCAGTTCGCCAAGGGCCATCCTGAAAAATGCAAGCTGGTGGCGTTGAAGGGAGGCTATCACGGCGACACCGCAGGAGCCATGGCCTTAAGCGATCCCGATGGAATGCATACTCTTTTCCGCGGTATCATGCCTCAGCATTATTTTGCGGAACGCCCTAACTGCCGCGCCGACGAACCATGGGACGACCGCGACTTCGCCTCTATGGAGCAGGTAGTTGCGGAACACGAAGGTGAAATTGCAGCCATTATCTGCGAACCTGTTTTCCAGGGCGGAAACGGCATGTGGCTTTATAACGCAGGCTACCTGAAGAGACTGCGCAAGCTTTGCGACGAAAAAGGCATTCTGCTGATCTTTGATGAAATCGCCGCTGGCTTTTACCGTACCGGCCCCCGCTGGGGCATGGAACACGCCTGGGGTACCCCGGGTGCCGCGGGCAAAGATTGCGCCAATTCTGGTGAAGACTGCGCCGCCGTTTTGCCGGACATCATGACTATCGGCAAGGCTCTTACGGGCGGTCACATGACCATGGCCGCATGTGTCGCTTCTGAAATGGTGGCCGACGTCATTACCAACAGCAAGATTTCCGCATTCATGCACGGTCCTACCTACATGGCAAACCCGCTGGCCTGCGCCGCAGCAATTGCCTCCCTGGACTTGTTTGAAAATCGTGATTACGCATCACGCGTAGCCGCCATCGAAAAGCGACTCCGCGCCAATTTGGAACCGCTTCGCAATCTGGAAAATGCCGCAGACGTTCGCGTTCTCGGAGCCATCGGTTGTTTGGAACTGAAGGCTATTCCCACCAGCGACGACATCCTCCGCGTCATCAAGGAAACTGGGGTGTGGCTCCGTCCCTTCTGCAATTACGTTTACACCATGCCGCCCCTCATTACCAGCGAATCCGAAGTGGACCGCATATGCGAAGCCATCAAGATGATCGGTCAATGCGAACCTGGCCCCGTCAGCGACGACGAATTCCACGAGTAAAGATTTATGGATTACTACAGCTTGAAAATGCGCGCTTCCCAGGATGTGGAAGAAACTGGTGCAGACGGCAGCCGCAATATTCGCGAGCAACATATTTCCGGTGCAGAACGCATCGTATCTCGAGATGCTGTAGAATACGTTTGCCAGGCTATGGTACGCCGCGCCATGACTCATTCTAAAGGTGATCCAGACAAGATTAACATCAAGATCGAAAAAGTTGCCGAAGAAGACATCCAGATTTTGGATGCGCTGCCCGTCACCCGCATCGATGTGAATACTTGGCAGGAAGGTCTTGATAAGGCTTTTGAACTTGTGGGAGAAGCCGCTGCAGGCGTCCGCGAAAAGTTGCCGGAACTTCTCCGTGCTACTTATTCCATGCGTGGAGCCATGCTGTACGACATCCGCACCGGTGAACGTCTGGAACCCAACAAGGAACGTGGGGTTCGCGCCACCTACATGGATGCACTGCAGACTAACGCTGTTGACGACCGGGAGCCCTGCGGAACCGCTTCCACCAATAAGAATCATTTTAACGAAGCCATTGTTCTTGCAACAAAGGTGGCAAACGCCCCCGGCATGGTTGCAGAACTTTGCATCAGCGACGACCCGGAATACGTTACCGGTTATGTAGCCAGCAAGGAACTGGGCTATGTACGAATCATGAAGCTAAAGGAAATGGGCAGCCCCGATGGCGGCCGCATTTTCCTTTTCGACTCCAGCAAGGCCTCCGCCGAAGAATGCATTGACTTCTTACAAAAGAAAAAAGTGCTGGTGCGGTGTCCGTAACGAATCGCTCAGACCCGCAGCGAACCAGTACCAAGTCGCACAATGTACGAACTGAAAGCACACGCAGGAATTCCCCGCTCCTTGACTTTGATGCTAGCCATTATGGCGGGCATTTCTGTGGCAAACATTTATTATTGCCAGCCCCTGCTGAACATGATCCGCATGGACATGGGTCTTTCGGAATTCCATGTAAATCTCATGCCGGTGCTAACACAGGTGGGTTACGCATTAGGCCTGCTTTTCATTGTACCGCTGGGCGATATGATTGACCGCCGCCGCATTGTACTGGCGAATTTTTCCCTGCTGATTTTCGCCCTCATTACCATTTACTTTTCCAAGAACGAAGGAATGCTTCTGGCAGGCTCCTTTGTTACAGGCATCTGCTCCGTGACGCCGCAGATTTTTATTCCCATGGTTTCGCTGTTTTCGAAATCCGACGAAAAGGAACTGAAAACTGGAATGGTGTTGAGCGGACTCCTCACAGGAATTCTTGCCTCCCGCGTGTTCAGCGGTCTTATTGGGGAATGGTTCGGATGGCGCAGCATGTTCCTGATTGCAGCCGCCATGATGCTAATATCTACCGCCATCGTATTCAAGGCATTGCCCAACGTACCCACCACCTATCGCGGCACATTTTTCACCATGCTGAAATCCATCGGGGAACTTTTCCTCCGATTCCCTCAGGCAAGAATTTTCAGCATCCGCTCCGGATTCGCTTTCGGGTCTTTTCTTGCGCTATGGGCATGTCTCGCTTTCCGAATGAAGCAAGCGCCGTTCTTCCAGGACAGTAAAGCTGTTGGACTTCTGGGACTTTGCGGTATCGCCGGTGCATTAACAGCCTCTCGCATCGGCAAGTACATCAAGCGTTATGGTGTAGAAAAATTCTGCAACGCCGGAAGCCTTTTGATGGCAGCCGCATGGGCAACCTTCTACTTCGGAAATTCCAGTTACGCCGTCATCGTCGTAGGCATTATCCTCATCGATATCGGCATGCAGTTTATCCAGCTGGGCAACCAAAGTTCCGTGATGAAACTTTGCCCCGAGGCCACCAGCCGCATGAACACCATCTTCATGACCATCTATTTCATTGGCGGTTCCCTCGGAACATTCCTGGCAGGAACCTTCTGGACACTCTGGGGCTGGAACGGAACAGTGCTGGCAGGCCTATTGCTTACCGCACTGTCTTTTGGGACGACGTTGATTAGTTACTGCAGAAAATAATTCGTGCCTATTTATTGTGAATCATTTTCATTCGCAAAACTTGATGATTCACTTTTGCCTGCAGGAAATAGATTCCATTAGGAAGTCCACTCATATGAGGTTTGGCATTTAGAACTTCACCAGCATATTCTGCATTGAAAGACGCTACGCGGTGCCCTTGCAGATCAAATACTTGAACTTGAGCCATTCCTGCATTTTGTAGGTGCAAGGAGTTTGCAATCACCTGCGGGTCTTCCGAATCATCAGAAGAATCGTCGGATTTTTCACCGGCAGAATCGTCACCGGGATTTTCGGAAGAATCTTCAGAGGGATCCTCATCCACGATGGATTCGTCAGTTGCAAGCACAATGCCCTTCATGTCAAATTCAAGCTGGTCAATATTGGGGCCGCCCTGTTCTGAAACAGATTGCAACTTCAGAACATTCACGCCCTTATTCAGTGAAATCTTGATTGCCACGGAATCCCAGGTTGTCCAATCTGCGGTAGGCGGGAATGTGGCGACACCATAGCTTTCATCATTGACGAACAGTTCCATCTTGCGGGTATCCGTCTTGCCGTGGGCATAGCGGAGAACCAGAGTGACACCTTCCTGGGCAGAGGGAGAATACAAATTCCAGATGCCATAGCTGGTAACAATGTTGTCGAAATTGAAGTAGCAGTCACCAACAAAGCCACCGTTAGTTGTTTCGCAAACGCCAACGCCATCAGTGGGGACACCTGCCTCTATGCTGGACAAAACGCTCACTGCGGAATTTTCAATCTTAGCTTCTGCAAGAACCGTAATGCTTGCAGTGCGTGTGGCGGGATCCACTTCATCGGAACCACCCTTGGTAACAATGTTGATTTCGTAAACACCTGCTTTTGTAGGAGTACCGCTAATGACATAACGGGAGTTTGTGGCATCCAGCTTTGCAGTCACACCATCAGGCAACCCCGTGATGGTAAGACCATCGCAGTTGCTGTAACCGAAGGCGTATTCCGTAATGGCGTCGCCCAGCATAATGGTCTGGAAACTAGAGCCTGCACCCTGTTTCTGGATGGCAGGAATTCTAGGACCAGCTTCGCCACCCACCAGCATAATGTCCGGAGTAGGAGCCTTGTCGGCACCAGCACCCAGCCAGAAACCGAGATGAGGCGGCTGGTTGTAGGCGGTATTCTGCCAGCTCATTCCCAAGCGATAGATCGGGTCATGGGCAAGAGTATAAAGGCGATGTGTGGTAGGAATTGTCGTGGTATAAACGTAGAGCTTGGAAGCGCCATCGTGAAGGATGACTTCTTCACGCCAGTCACCGAAAAGGTCTCCGCTGAAGTTGGGAGTTGCCTTAGTGGAATTGCAGCTATTGCCTTCCAAAGTCATCAAGTCACCAAACTTCTTGCTGGAATAATTCCACTTACTAATCTTGTTTCCATCCAAAAGTTCATCCTGAAGGTCGCCATCCCAATAGATGCGGAAATTGACGGAGTAGCGACTTCCCAGAACTTTACCTTTTGCGGAATATACGTTGCCATCGGCAGTACTCCACATTTCATAACCGCGGCTAGTGCTGTCTACGTCGGCGGCGAGGCCACGGCCATTATCAGCATCGCTGTTGGAACTCCACAGGATTGCTCCGGTGCGGGCATCGTGCAGGTCGTATCCGTAGGGCTTTTCTTCGTGAACTTCCCATACTTCAAGGCCTTCGTGATCCGGATCCAAGTCGCCCAAGTGCATGGCGTCGCCATGACCCTTGCCGGTACGGTACATGAACTTTCCGTTATGATCGATGGCGCAAGCACCTTCGATGATTTCATCAAAGCCATCACCATCCACATCACCTGCAGAAAGATTGTGATTGCCCATGCCGTAACATTCGCCGCCCTTGGTAGCGGCATTGTAATACCAACGCTGGCTCAAAGTTTTTCCGTCCCAGTCGTAAGCGGCAATTGCCATACGGGTGTAGTAACCACGCTGGAAAACCATGCTGGGTTTCTGTCCATCCAAATAGGCGTTAGTTGCCAGGAAACGGTCTACGCGGTTGCCGTAGGAATCGCCCCAGCTGGAAACTGTTCCGCGAGCGGGATTGTAATTGACCGTAGCCAATTCCACACCGGTCTCGCCATTGAACAAAGTCAAATATTCATTACCGCCCAGAATGTAGCCGTTGGAATTGCGGTAATCCTTGGTGTGGTTTGTTTCGCTGGCGGCAGCGCCCTTGCTAATGTACTTGCCGGAACCATCCTTTGTGCCAGGGGCTGTTTTCATGGCCACTTCAGCCTTGCCATCGCTATCGTAGTCGCCCACCAGAATCTGGGTATAGTGAGCACCTGCGCGAATATTTACGCCTAGGTCAATGCGCCAAAGTTTTTTGCCATTGAACTTATAGCAATCCACAAACACGTTGCCGGTCTTTCCCTTCTGGGAATTGTCCTTGGAATTGCTAGGATCCCACTTCAAAATCAGTTCATATTCGCCATCGCCATCTACATCACCTACGGCGATATCGTTAGGGCTGTAAGTATAATCGGAACCACCCGCGGGGCGATCCAGATTAACAACCAGCTGCTGGGAACCCCACACAGAGACAGTCTTGTCTGCAGATTTTTCAACGCCGTTCACAACCGGGCGTACATAATACTTACTAGCGCTTGTACCTTGAGCATCCGTATAATTGCTGGCGGCTTTTCCATCGAAGCTTGCGATTTTTGCGCCATCACGATAGAGGTTAAAACCAGTGGTATTGCCGTCGGTACCCAAAACGCGCCAACTGAGGTAAACGCCCCCGCTAGTCTTCACAGCCACCAGGCCGCGATCCAGATTTTCCATTTGACGAGTTGCGTTTGCAACACCAAAACCCATTACAAGCGTAAGGCCTGCACACACCATAAACCTTTTCATAAACATCCCTTGGGAACCCAAACACCATTTTCCGGGATTTCCCAAACCTAAAGATACTCGGTATTACCGCACATGTACACCTCAACAAAATTTTTCTGTTGTCCAGCGACAACGCGTAGTCTATAGACAACTCTTTGATTTTATTAGGGATACGATTTTGCAGTGACCGAAAATATTTTTGAAGAAAATTCCAAATGAAATGGATTTTTGGGAGTGCAAAATGTTTGGATTGGGTAAATTCGTGATTGTGGCAGGAACCGCTTCCGCCATTGCAGCAACACCTACTATCAAGGTAGATTTTGACCAGAGTGGTCGAAATAGTTCCGAAGTCACTGAGGGCAATTACATCCCCTGGGTAGTTACCGGGGCGATCTCCAAAGACACGACTTTAAGTGGAGTCAAGATTACCATAAACAAGGGCAGTGCGGGAACTGCTCTAAAAACAAACTGGTACAAGGCTTCTATCCAATCGCCCTATTACGCAAAGTTGGTTGGAGATGGCGTCACCGTAGATGGCGGAAATTCCGGCGGAGAAATCAGCCTTACTTTCTCTGGACTTTCTGCAGGAACTCACAGCCTTCTCGCCTACTTGAATAATGTGGACGCGCCCGAAGCCTTTAACTACAGCAATATTGATGTCTACGTCAACGGGACAAAAAAGATAACCGTCAAGCCATCCAATCGAGCCCTCACCACAGAGAACGCTGCAACAGCCTACGTTTCCTTTGAGGTAACTTTTGCAGGCAGCGCCACCATCAAGTTCGTTCCCAGCACATCCAACGCAACATTTCGCAACGTGACTCTTAACGGATTCGCCTTGAATGTTCCCAATTCCGCAGCACAATCTTCCGGCCCGATTCCTGCTGATTTAAACGATCATGCTGCCCACAATAATGGGGACTTGACCTTGTCCTGGACGGCAGCAGTTTCCGCAAAGAAACATCAGGTTTATTTCGGTACCGATTCAGCCGCAGTACTTGCAGCAACTTCAAAGAGCGCAGAATACAAAGGCGAACAAACCGAAACAACATTCAAGGTCACTGGAACGAATCCTCTAAACTCCTATTTCTGGCGCGTTGACGAAGTGGATGCCAACGGCACCATCACCAAGGGCGATGTCTGGAAATTCCGCATCGGGCGTTTGGCTTTTGAAGGTGCTGAAGGTTATGGGCGCAATGCAGTGGGCGGCCGCGGCGGAAAAATCGTCTATGTTACCAACCTGAATGATTCCGGCGTAGGCTCCTTTCGCGAAGCTGTTACCAACGATATCGGCCCCCGCACTATCGTTTTCAAGGTGGCAGGCGTTATCAATTTGAAATCCCGTTTGGTGCTGAGCAGTAACTATGTGACTGTAGCAGGCCAGACGGCACCCGGCAAGGGCATCACCATTACAGGCGCTCCCTTCGGTATTACCGGTAACGATTGCGTTGTCCGCTTTATGCGTGTTCGCCGCGGTTTTGCAAGCACTACCGAAGAACAGAACCGCGGCCTTGACGGCATGGGAATCACAGGCGCAAACCATAGCATTATTGACCATTCCTCCATCAGCTGGACTACCGACGAAGCGTTCAGCAGCCGTGGGGCAAAGAACATCACGCTGCAGCGCACCCTCATTTCAGAAGCGCTGAATATTGCAGGCCACCCCAATTATCCTGCAGGTACGGCCCACGGGTATGCCGCTACCATCGGGGGCGACGTCGGCAGTTTCCATCACAACCTGCTGGCCCATAATGATGGCCGCAACTGGAGCATGGGCGGCGGGCTGGACGCCAACGGCAATTACGCAGGCAAGCTGGACATTTTCAACAATGTGGTTTACAACTGGATTGACCGCGTTACTGATGGCGGCGCACATAACGTGAACTTCGTAGGCAATTACTATAAGGAAGGGGCAGCCACCACATTGCATGGCTACACACTCCGCGCCCAGCTGGAAGGCACCGGCGGCGGAACCCAGGAATACTACTACCATAACAATGTGCTGCAGGCGGCGAACGGCTCCTTCACCTGCGATGGCACCAACGACAACTGCGGTCGCGAATACCAAAAGTACGATAAGCAGGTACTGAACTGGACCGTTTTCGTCAACAAGCCTTACTTTGATTCCTACGCCACTATCCAGAGCGCAAAGGCTGCCTACAAGGACGTTCTAAGCGATGTGGGCCTGAACCGCACCGTCATTGACGATCACGACGCCCGCATGATTAACGAAGTCAAGACCGGCACTTACAAGTACACCGGTTCCGTCGGCAAGAAGCCCGGCATTCCCGACCGCGAAAGCGACGTGGGCGGCCTGGAAAATTATCCTAGCGTAAGCATGGCAAATAATTTTGACTCCGATGCTGACGGACTTCCGGACTGGTGGGAAAATATGTACGGTCTGAATGCCGCTTCGGCAAAGGGAGACTTCAGCGACGCCAACAAGGATCGTCTCGGCGATGGCTGGACGGAACTGGAACGCTACCTGGAATGGCTTGCCCGCGCAAACTTCACCTTCGAAAAAGGCGAAACCCAGACCATCGATTTGTCCCAATACACCAAAGGCTACGATGGCGGAACCTATACACTTTCCGGGATTCCCGCTGGCGTAACCGCAACGGTAAGCGGCTCCAAGATGACCGTGAAACTGTCCGACACTTTTGCAGGCGTTGGCTACATTACCTTTACCCTGAAGGACAATGCCGGCGACACCTATTCCCGCAAGATCGGCGTTACCCAGAAATTGGCTGCAGTATCCGCACAGGATCCGGAACCCGGTGTAATTACCGAAACAGAAGAACCCGATGACGATGACGATATCACATCCGTTGCCGCATTGAAACAAAAAGCATTCCATGTCGCCGTCCAGAACAACATTATCCATCTTTACGGATTGCCCCGCAATGTTTCTATCAGCGTGACGGATTTGAGCGGAAAGCACCTAATGACTTCCAAGTCAATCGTTTCCGTAAACGGCTCCGCCATTGTGAACCTGAATGACTATAGCAGAGGCTCCTACCTAGTGAATATCCGCGGCCTTTCCAATAATGGTTCTCGGGTCAATAGGAGCATGCAAGTACAGGTGAGATAGACAAGTGTAGCGATGTACATTGTAAAACCCGAGACGCAATAACAGCAAACTCGGGCAAACGCAAAAGAACATCGCAGCACTGTTCGACGAACTGAATCATTTTGCGCACCCTGAAAAAATTCTTGTTCTGTTCGACGAAATCGATGCCATAGCCCTTGATAGAACCAGTTCCCAGGACCTTCGCGAAATGGGCCGTGCCACGTCGGCTATCCTCAAGGGATTTGACAACCTCAACGAACAGATTACCATTATCGCCACGACGAACCTTTTCAAGCATTTTGACAAGGCGCTTTCCCGCCGTTTCGATTCCATTGTTGATTTCAATAGATACACTCAGGATGATTTGCAAGAAATTGCAGAATCTATTCTGAACAATTTCCTCGATGATTTCAAAATTGTTGGACGGAACTCTCGTCTCTTCCAAAAAATTATTAACCTGAACAAAAAACTGCCCTGCCCCGCTGATTTAAGAAAAATCATCAAGGCCGACATCACATTCAGCGACACAAACATCGAATGTGACTATCTCAAAAACATTTATAAATCATTCGTCGGCAAAGCTCCAGACAACTTGCAACTATTGCAAACGCAGGGTTTTACCGTTCGCGAAATAGAAATACTCTCCGGCATATCTAAAAGCCATGTATCGCGAATCCTGAATGGCGAGGGGCAAATAAAAACCGCACCTAAGGAACATCAGAAATGCCGTTCTTTGGGTGCGACCAATTTGCTATTTCATAAACCTAAAAAGAAAATTAACCTTGCAGAAGTGTACCGCAAGGCTGAAGAAGAAATCGTGTGGAAATAGAGCGACTGCTCGCGGGGAATATATAATCTCATCTAAAAAAGAGGGTCTGAACAAGTCCCTCTTTGCGTTGAAATTAACGTTCCTTTCTCACACCTTTAAACGGAGTTCCGTTTTGTTTTGCATCCATAAATCGACCTGTTTCAGCATTTCGCTTAATATATAGGCCTGTTTTAGGATTAAAGGTTTGCGAACGAGAACGAACCGCCCCATTTCTATGATTGTCACCTGACGGTGGATTTGTCGCCATTTTATTTTCTCCTTACATTTAGAATAAAACACCATTGTTTTATTCGACATCATTAATGCAAATTCCATGCAAACAATCAAAAATATCGAAATCACGGTTTTTCGGAACTAAAACAGCGACTTTGGCGGTCACCACGTTTCAATACTGAACAAAAAAGCAAGTATTGTTTCGTTTTGAAACCTTTTCTCATTTTTCAAGATAAAACCTTGATTTTCGCGCAAAAATAATGTAAATTTTGAGAAAATCTCTCGAAGTTCAAGGATAGCGACTAATGCTTTTATCGTTTACTGTTGGCAATTTCCGATCATTTAAAGAGAACAAGACATTTTCCATGAGGGCGGCCTCCATCCAAGAACTCAAGGAATTTGTGCGCGAAGACTGTAGCGAAAGCATTCTGCCCGTTACGGCCATTTACGGAGCCAACTCTAGCGGCAAAAGCAATCTTCTTACAGCCATGATGGCTATGAAAAGCCTATTGTTGTCTTCTATAAAAACGAATCCCACAGAAGATCTTGAAACCGACATATTTAAACTAGATGAAGCATACTCCCAAGAGCCTACTCATTTTGAAGTTGTATGCACTATAGAATCAAAAATATACCGCTACGGTTTTGAGTATAATGCCAAAAAAATATTGAAAGAATGGCTTTATGACGCCACCAAGGGGAAAGAAAAACTACTCTTCACTCGCAACGAAAATGGAATAGGAGTAGACGACAAATTCGCGGAAGGCAAAGGTAAAGAAGAAATGACCACAGACAATAAACTTTTCCTTTCTGTGGTCGCCAACTTTAATGGAAAAACATCTTATTCCGTCATGAACTGGTTTCAACATTTCAACATCATTTCTGGAATAAATGATGAGGATTTTAAATTTTTCTCCATAGACTATATCACAAAAGATTCACCCGAATCAGCCAAGGCGAAAAGCTTCTTGGGAAGTATGGATTTGGGATTCTCAAGTCTGAAAAAGACAGAATTGAATTTCGAAGACACGTTCCCCCCTAATTTCCCTGAAGATTTAAGAAAAGATTTATTAAAAAAATATCCTAATTCAAAGACACCCTTTTTAAAATCTGGGCACATGGTTCATTTAAACGACGGATCCTCTACAGAACAATTTTTCTCTGTAGAAGAGATGGAATCTGAAGGAACAAAAAAAATACTCAATATGTCCGGTCCTATTATGGACACATTAGCAAACGGTTATACACTCGTCATTGATGAACTCGATGCAAAGTTGCACCCGTTATTAACAAGAAAGATTATTGAGACATTCAATTCTCCGGAAACCAACCCAAACAAAGCTCAATTGATTTTTGCAACACACGATACAAACCTTTTAAGCAATAAAATATTACGACGAGACCAAATCTGGTTTGCAGAAAAAGACAGAAACGACGAGTCAACGGACATTTATCCGCTGAGCGACATCAGGGAACAGAACGGCGACAAAATCAGAAACGATCGTGTTTATGAAAAGGATTATATAAATGGTAAATATGGCGCAATACCTTTCTTAAGGAGTTAAGATGAAAAAACTCTCATTAGAGGAAATTGCACAGGAAGAGCTACTGCATGCCAAACGAGTTGAACTAGAATCGCAAAAGAAGGAACGATTTGTAAAGCTCACGTTTTTGATTGCAACCGAAGGCACACAAACAGAACCAAATTATTTCAATGCGCTCAAAACGGAACTCGAAAAGTCAAACCGGTTCAACATAGAAGTTTCTGTACAGGGCAAAGGAAAATCGACGACAGCGCTTGTCGGCAAAGTTTATCGTCAAATAAAATACAACCACCAGGAATACGACCGAGTTTGGGTAGTCTTCGATAGGGACGAATTTCCTGATTTTGACGAAGCCATCCAACAAGCCACGGAACACAAGATCAATTGCGCTTGGTCAAACGAAAGTTTTGAACTGTGGTTGCTGCTGCATTTCAGAGATGTTACTCAAAGAACGAACCGCAAAGACCTTTGTGATTTACTTGAAAAATCCATCCGCAATGAACTGCACAAAACCGCTCCGACTGCCCTCTATGATTATTCCAAAGGCAATGAGAAAATCTACGAACATGTAACAACACTTGGAAGCGAAGCCGATGCCTTTACAAGGGCAAACGCCCTTAAGAAGAATTACAAAGATTCCGTAGATGCGCCGAGTACGCAAAACCCATGCACACTCGTAGATGAACTGGTATTTGAACTTAGGAATCCTGAATTGACAGCAGAAAAAGTCCGAAAAGAAGAAATGAAAGAAAGTTCAGGCCAGTAAAGAGTCTTTGTCTTTGCAATGAAGCTTGGTTCTGATTTGGAGATTTTTGATATAAGCTTTCAAAAGCCTCCAGCGAAAGAATCAAGTCGGCGCGATTCTTCTTGTTGGCAACATGAACAGCCTCTCGAATTTCAAAATTCAAATCACCTAACTGCTTACGGAACTTTGCAATGGCCTCCGTATTTCCACAAGCCATTTTTATGGCAAAGATCGGCGAAACACCATCCTGCTCAAAATCATCATACTCATAACTCACCCTATTTAAGTTGTTTTATCGCTCCATATTTTTCCAAATAGAGCTTCTTGTTCGGGCCCTAAATGTAATACCATTTTTTCATTAATAAGATTCTGAATTTCTTTGCTGTATGTTGACAGCCTGTCATATGCGATGAAAACTTGTTTTTTACAAACATCATATTGCTTAAATAAATTTTCTAGCGGTTCATCAGCAATATTTTTAAACAAAACAGAGTCGTGAATCAATACAGGAAGTTTAGTTTGTTCAAGAATACACAAGTCAAATAAAATTAAATTTTTATATTGTGTCCCTGTTCCGTCATCATTGAATGTACTAAACACATATCCTTTTGAATCAAAGAATATAGCTGGAGGATTCTTATCCACATTAAACAAACATGAATTCTTTTCACTTAGATAGACATTTATTCTATTTGCAATATTCTCTAAAATCTCTTTTTGTTGTCCTTGCAGGCGATCTTTTAAACTTTTTTTCTCTTTATTCAAAGATGCCATTCTCTCATAACTTTCATTTTCTTTCCTCACAAGCTCCTTTTTTGAAAAAATGTTTCCTATTCGTTCCATTACAAGAGTAGGCACATTACGCTCTTTCGCCATAGATTCAATATGCTCATCAATACTAGAAATTTCTTGTTCACACTGCAAAATCAAAGTGTCAACATACGCGATCGTTTCACGGATTTCACTTTCTAATATCTTGTTTATCTTTTTATGAAATTCGTCAACTTCCTGTATTTTTCTTTCATTACAATCGGGAAAGTATGTCTTTAACGCACTTAAAAATTTTTCATTTAAAATAGAACTAGGAACTTTACTATTCAATTGATCTTCGTACTGAGCTCTTTTTGCGCGGTAATTAGACAACCTTATTTTTTGCAAAGATCTTTCCCTTTTTAAGGGAACGATAGTTTCAGGTTCAATAGAATCCAGAGTAATTAAATTTTTTCTCAATTCATCCGTCAACTCTTGATATTCTTTATCGCAGCGTTCTTTTTCTTTTAAATTTTTTTCATATTTCAGTTTATTAATTTTTGGAGTAAAGCCCATTTTTATGGACTTTCCCAAAGCAGAATACATATCCGACTTTTCTTTAAAACACCTTTGCAACTCTGAAATCGGGCCATAGGAATCATAAACTTTCACAATCCTATTCAACGCATTTTCCATACTATCTGCATCATACATTTTCAATGGCATTTTTTCATGCAAATTTTCACGATGATAAATTCTATGAAAAGTATTTATAAATTCTCGAAAAGAAATATAGGCGTTATCTATTTGATATTTTTCTTTCAAAAAATCATAATATCTTTCTAAAGACCAAGATTTTATTTCTTTATAAGAACTAGAACATACTAAAACTTCATTCGTTCGTTCTGTAGATCTGCCAAAAAAATGCCTCTCTTCATCAAATTCAAATGCAAAATAAATTGTATGTAACCCAACATTTCTTTGTACATCTTTCAGTTTATCAACATAATCATTTCCTCCAAAAACAAAATCTATTATCATCAAAAAAGTTGATTTGCCTATTGAATTTGACGCATCATTTTCTCCCAAAACAACATTTAAGCCCTGCTTGAATGAAATTTTTTTTGCTTTGTTTTTAAATTTATCACAACATATTTCAAGCAACATAACTCAGCACTCCTGTATCATCAATATTAATTTTTCCTAGATAAAACAATATGTCTAAAGCATCGCAAAAATCAACAATTGAAGAAAAATCATCTTCTAATTTTTCATACAATGTATGAACAGAATAGTTTGCGACACTCAATTCATTTAGAATAACGACAAAATCATAAACAAAACTCTCTCGAACCGAGTATAATTTATTCGGTAATTTCATCGAAGACCTCACAATTTTGAACAAAATAAGAAATAAATATTTCGCAAGCCACTTCATCATCAGAGCCGGTTTTTGACAAAATCCATTTTTTTAATTCTGATAGAACTTCTGATTTTTTTTGATTTAGATTTGCAATTTTTTTATATGCAGCACGAACAGCCGTAGCAACCTCATCAAAATCTAATTGCTTCGCTTCTGACAATTCCTTAAAATATTGTTTTATAATTTGGCGATTTCTAATCGCTAACGCATAATGTTGAACTTTTTCAAAAGATACTCATTTGGTGTTAGGTAGTCAAGCCTTTTTCTTGGTCTATTGTT
>NZ_FRBB01000041.1:0-2761 GCF_900142505.1 Fibrobacter sp. UWH5
GAACACGGAAGTCAAGCCTCCTATCGCCGATGGTACCTGGCCTACGGGTCCGGGAGAGTAGGTCGCCGCTGGATTCACGGGCCCCCCGAGGAAAACCTCGGGGGGCCCTTTCTTTTATGTCCATTGCCGTCGCGCCGGGGCGTCGACGCGGGCATCGCCCGCCGTACATGGGCGCGGCATCGGCCCACCGCACCAGCCGTCGCCAGGCGCAGGCCATAAGCTGTCGCAGGAGGCTTACCGGGAAAGGCGTACCCTGTCGGCGGCCTTTCCGCCTGTCCCCGGGTTTGCGGGGCCTGCCCGACGAATACCCTTCAAAAAAGTGTTTTTGTTTTTATCTTTATGTCTATGAAACGAGCTTTTACGCGAAAAGATTTTATTATCACTATTGTTATCTTGGTTGTATTTTGTGCGATTACTTTGCCTAAAGTTTTGGGACTTACTTCTGGTTCTCCTGAAAGGCAAGATATGGTTTACGCCAGGAGCGCACAGAAATTGGCTGTCTTGAAGTTCAAGGAAGTTGAGCAGCATGACGGGGAGGTCCTTTACTATTACGATGCCTCTCGCGTAAAGGTTCTTGATGCTGCAAATCGTCGCGATGCAGCGAAGTTGTCCAGTATTTGACCTTATGGTTCTTCTACAAGGATGGATTATGACGGTAGCCGTACTGGTGCTGTCGGGGTTCCTGATGGTAAATTCCTTAAGATCCAGATGGATTCCACCGGAAAGATTCTGGGAATGTTCTGGGTGAAGGAGGCCGAGGTAGGAGAAGCTAATGAGAATGCCCCTGCTGAAGATTAGGGTCAGGATGTCTTAGGGGCATTGCAAAAAACGCGGGATTGTTTCCCGCGTTTGCTTTTTTAGGTGTTATGGTGGATAAGACGAATAACCGTGTGAAGCCTGCTTGGGGTTATTCCCCATGAGTGATTGCCCTAGCGGGCTGCGTTGCGGCTTGCCTGCTGGATTTGCTGGATGTCTTTGTCGTTGAGAGCGTAGGCGTATTTTTCTAGGCGCTGCTCCATGAAGGTCATTTGCTTTACCAGCTTGTTTTTTTCGTTTGCCAGGCGTTTGTATTCCGGATTGCGCATCAGGGGATTTTCTTCTTGATTCGTATTTGCCATTTTTTCTTCCTTTTTTTGCCTTACGATACTTTTATCGTTTTGAAATTTTGAAGTGTCGAGTGGAAGTGAAAAAAATCTAGATTTCTCCGTTTTACTATACCAATGCATTTGCGGCATCTGTAAAGCCGCCTTTGGATAGCGATGGCTGTTACGCTATTTCTACTGCAGATGAACTTTATGGATTCAGTAGAATGTAAGTTTAGGAAATGGAATACCGTTGGTTAGGATTACTGAATTCCATTTCCGATTTGTATGTAAAAGATCCATATTTTGCAGGACCTTAATCCCGGGGTGTACTTTATTTCATCAAGGATGGGACGAAATATCAGACAAGGAAACTGCAGTTGAAATAAGTCCGGATTTTTTTTACCCGAACGAGAAAAAGGCAAGTCTCACGACCTGCCTTTTTTCAATTCATTCGTAGTAAACCGTTGCGTAAATCCTAGATCTTCCAGAGGGAAGGGATGGGGCTGGTGCTATCGTAGATGTCGTCGGCTTCGCGCATGGTAATGGACTTACTCTTGAGAGGAAGCATGCGGCGGGCGTCATCGTTGGCGGCCTTGCTGTAGGCTCCTGCCTTCTTGAACCAGCGGAGGGCTACGTTGTACATCTTGGCGCGTTCCAGGATCTTGCCGATGGCGGCGATGGCGTTACCGTAGGCTTCGCTGTCGTCTCCGGAAAACTTGAAATAGGCATCCAGTTCGCTTTCCCAGAAATCCAGTTCCTGGTAGCAGGGGAGCACTACAGATTCGCTGATGGTAACGGCGTCCATGTTGCCGGCCTTTGCGTTGGCGGCGATGGCGACGATGGCTTCTGCAAGTTCCTTGCGGCCGGTCTTCTTTGCGATTTCGAGCCAGGGGGCGATAAAGCGTGTGACGCCGTGGAAGGATTGCATGCGGGCGAGAGCTGCATCGGCATCGGCGAGGCCTGCGTCCTTGGCTTTCTTGTACCAGCCGGCAGCCTTGGCGTGGTTGCCGGCCTCTTCGCACTTTTTGCCGAAGTCGTTGGCCATGTTGCCGGATTCGGCGGCGGCGATTGCGGAGAGATCTTCTGCGCTGCTGCCGTCTTCATCCAGTTCGCCGGCGGAGAGGTACATCTCGTAGGCGGTTTCCAGCAGGTTGGCGCGGACGAAGTATGTGGCCAGTGCCAGTGCCAGCTTGCGGGTATAGGGCGGAGTCTGGAGGGCGTATTCCTGCCAGTCGGCGGCTTCGCCTGCAGGGATTTCAGCTACGGATTCGGTGCCGGCGGCAATAGTTGCGGCATGACCCTTGGCCTGTGCAATCTTTTCAAGAGCCTTGCGGCCTACTGCTGAAGTGCTGTCATCCACAGAGGAACCGACAATCAGTTCAAGCAGAGCCTGTGCAATCTTGAAATGACCTTGATTCTTTGCCATGACTAGGCGGCTATAATAGCTTGGGATGACTGCTGCGTCAAGATTCATAATGCCCTCGGTAAGTTTTTATAGTTTGCAGTTCTTTTCCTGCGAACTCATAAATAGAAATTATTTGTTGGCGGTTTTCGGGCATTTTTTGGGGATATCGCCATTTTTATGACCTTCCCTAAAAAAGGTTGACACTTTTGGGGTGTTTTTACTGACCGAGTTGACAGTTTCACTGATATGGTTTACACCTTTCCCTCGGTAT
>NZ_FRBB01000017.1:0-85518 GCF_900142505.1 Fibrobacter sp. UWH5
GTATACGGAACCTCCGCCTACAACGACACCTATTTTTCTGGCTACAAGGGTGGTGTGCAGGCCGCCTACGATTACCGTGCATTCGGCGAGCAGGTCTCCCTCATGGAACCCGCCGATAAGGTGACGGAAACGTTTACAGGCAAGGAACGCGACGACGAGACCGAGCTGAATTACTTCGGCGCAAGATACCTGGATCCTATGCTCGGATTGTGGACAAGCGTGGACCCCAAGCGACAATTCGCAAGCCCGTATTTGTATGCGGGGAATGGAGTGAATCCCGTGAATGGGGTGGATGATGATGGGAAAGCCTTTAATCCTTTTGGTTTGTTGGTTGGTGTTGGGACAGGTGTTGCTGCATCGTGGGATGCTCAGGCTGAATATAGGCGAGTTAGTGGAGAGAATTACAATCCCGTGACAGAAACTATTGTAGGCGTGGTTACGTATGGCGCCTATGTTGCTGCCGGAGCTGTGGGTATCAATGGAGGTCTTCTTAAGGCTACACTTTTAGGTGGTCTTGTTGGAGGATTAACTAGTGGTGGCTCAACGGCATTTGCTGAAATTCTAGGGTCAGAAAAACTTGAAGGTTTTGATGGAGATAAAGTTGCTGAAGATTTTACTAAAGGGTTCGTGACAACTGCGTTCGGAGCAATGATGGGCGCTGGTGCTACAGAATTATTGGGTGGAGCTGCTCCTGCGGGCTATGTTGCTCCTTCCTCTGCGGAAGCTATCGGTGGTGCTGTTGGTGGTGCTGCTGGATTCGTTCTTGACCAATGTACAACGTCAGAATGGAATAAGGAATTTGCCGAATGATTTATTTTATTGCAAGTATTCCTTTTACTGTTGTGTTTCAAATACATGTTTCGGCGTTGAATAAAACTAAAAATCGTAAGTTTTGGCATTTTTTTTTACAAATACTAGTAGGCCCCGTTTTTTGTTTTTCTTTTTTTGGTCCAGCATTTTTAGGAGCTTGTATGAACGATTCCAGAATTGCTGAAGGAATTAGTATTTACACAACTTCTTTAGTTTTTCTATTTAATATGTCTAGATTTTTTTATGAATTAGTTCGATATGGGAAGGAAAATGAAAAGAAATAATTGGGTTGAATATTGATTAGTATTTTTTTGGTGCACCCCTTAAATGTATCCGTTGTCCTTTTTTAAGCAACAAGTTGCTAATTGCTGTCCGCCATTTGGCGAGCAGGTGGACTTGATGGAACCCGCCGATAAGGTGACGGAAACGTTTACAGGCAAGGAACGCGATGACGAGACCGAGCTGAACTACTTCGGCGCAAGATATCTCGACCCCATGCTCGGATTGTGGGTGAGTGTGGATCCGGCTCGTCAGTTTGCTAGTCCGTATCTGTATGCGGGGAATGGAGTGAATCCGATTTCAAGTGTTGACAATAAGGGCAATTATATGGTAAGGCAACGAGGGGGATCTTATGAGATTCGTCCAATGAGCTATAGCGAAGCTACTGTCGGATGGGTGATAAGAGACTTTGCTGTTGCTGCAGCTTCCATTGTTGGTGCATATCTTTTGACAACAGGTACGGCAGCAGCTGCTTTTGTTGGAGGATTGACTGCTTTATATGGCGCTACAAAAGGATTTGTTACAGGGGGAACAAATCGACTTGGTGGAGCTTCTATTGGAATAGGAGAAGCCGGAGTTCAGCATGTTACGGAAAGAATTATTATTGAAGGATCAGCAGCTGTTGGAAAGACAATGGCCGTCGGCTTAAATGCTTTTGATGCCTTGCTTGGTGCTTCAGATTTGTATTCAAAAGCCGATGATGAAGCTTTTATTGAAGATTTTAACAACAGCTTCGCAAATTGTAACAATGGAGGAGATTGTAATTCATTCCCGACACAACGTGCTGCAGAAGAGTTTGCGGAAGGTCTTGGCGGTGGTAGGGTTGATGTTGGTGACATTATAGTTGAAAAAGAGTGATTTGATATGAAAAGGTGTATCTTATATATTTTGGCATATGTCTTTTTTTCGGTAACGTACATTCTCATCTTTGATCCATGTCCAAAGATTTGTGTTTGGTCTTTTGTTCCGCCGTTTTTCTTTTGGTTGATATTTGTGTTGATGCATTCTCATGGTTGGAAAACAAATGCAGATGTTGTATCGGCACAAATGAAAAGTGGAACATTATTTGATTACGAACATGATGATGAGTTTGACAGTGCTTTGATGAATAAACCTCGTGATGAGAAATTCATTTTAATGGATAAGTATTTAAATCATGATTTTATTCATAATCCTGAGGATGATTTGTTTGATGAAAATATGAAAAAATTAAAGGTGAATAAAAAAGATTCAGAAACAACAATGGTCAAGCGTAATACTCTTAAGGAAAAACCATAACTATCACTACAAACAAGGGTCGCGCCTTCATTGGTGCGGCCTTTTAAAATTACAAGAATGTCCTAGGGTTACAGTGCCTTGATTACAGCAGTTCCTGAACCCAATTGGGCAATATCTCGGCGTACTGCTTATACAAGGCTCCGTCAACCATTCTGCAAATCAGCTTAGGCAACTGATTGTCGACGGAATTGTCGTAGATGTAAGCTCTGTCTACTATGGAGATTGCGACGGCAGCATTCGCTAGTGACTTGTAGTAGCGGGTCACGATTTTAGAAATAGGGACTTCGTGGCCGCCTGTGAGGAAACGGTTTGTTACACGAAGAACGTTAATTGACGGCTTTTCTGTGCATACAAAGAAAAATCGTATGAAGAATCCTGCGTCTTTTGCCTTGCGTATGAATTCAAGCTTCTCGTCTGAGGAAAAAACGGTCTCAAAGACGAAGTTTTTCTTTTCTTCAAGGCATTTGTAGCGAAGTTCGGTAGAATGCTGAGCTGCTTTTAGCACTGCTTCGGGGGAATTCCAGTTTCCGAATATTTCTTGGGCGATGTTGTCCGGGTTGATATAGACGCTATCGGCTGCCCATTCATTTTCCAGCAACTGAATGGTCGTAGTAGTCTTTCCGGAACCGTTTGGACCGGCAACAATGCATAGTGTCGGTTTCTTTTCGCTCATAGCAAACCAAGACGTGATTTTTTCTGGGCGATATTTGAAGCGACTTCTGCACGCATACGATCCATAGCCTCTTCTGCCTTGCGGGAGGATTCACGTGCTGCTGCACCGACCTTTTCCATAA
The DNA here is from genome assembly GCF_900142505.1 of Fibrobacter sp. UWH5. Lineage (NCBI taxonomy): Bacteria > Pseudomonadati > Fibrobacterota > Fibrobacteria > Fibrobacterales > Fibrobacteraceae > Fibrobacter > Fibrobacter sp. UWH5. The sequence goes on from NZ_FRBB01000017.1 coordinate 3,162, forward strand.
GGGCTTCCAGCATTTCGTCGGAAGGCTCCTCCATGGATGATAGCCTGTATTTTTTCAATTCTTCGTCTGCCATGTCTGTAAATATATGAAAAAAATGTGATGAGTTAATACGTCGTTTTGTCCAAATCCCTGAAAATTTCCTATGATTGGAGAGGTATGCCGGTGGAGTTCAGGATGGAAAGTAAGTCGCGTACGACGGTTCCGGCAGGTGATTATGCAGCCAAAATTTCTCCGTTCTTGTAGCACGCGTCGATATATTCTCGAGATTGGTAAAACAAGTCGGAATTGTAGTTTGAAATCTTTGCCGCAAGCCAGGACCTGAAAATTTCTTTGATTCCAGAAATGGAGTCTTTTTGAGCAAAGTTGTCTTCTACAAGACGTGCGAAGACATCCCCGATGTCCCAATAGTCGGGCACAGTGTATTTGCAGCTGGCTATATTGTCAAATGATCCCAATGGTATGTTGTTCCTGACAATAAAGTCGTCGGCCACTTTTTCGATGGGTTCGCAGTGAAATACATCCTGATAATTGTAAATTCGGTCGACATCTTTTCCGAGTAGTTCAACAACACGAGATCGCTCGTTCTTCGTTATTCGTCCAATGTACTCAATGAGGCTGCATGTATAGAATAAAGCTGTATTCTTAATCATGAACTTCCCTCGCTGTTACAAAGGTCAATGAACTAATTGCGTTCTGGGTGCTAAAGCAAATCTGGTGTGTTGGGTACTTGAATTTAGCCAGGTCCCAAAATGCTTCCCTAGAAATGGTCCCATCTAGAAAACTTTGGACGTAATTAAAGATGGTGTCATCCGCCATGGGCCCTTCAATAACGTCATAATCGTGTTTGACGCCTTGTCTGCAGGCGACGATAAAGTCCAACCATTCGTCGGTCATCTTTTCAAATCTTAGAATATTTAGAGAAGGGTCTTCTTTATAATCATAGACGTTCACAAAGCCTTCACCAAATCGAGTCGCCCATCGGATCGCCTGTTGTTCGATGGAAGTGCAGTAAAAACCGAAATAAAAGTCTTTGTTGTACTTTGAGACTCTTACTTCTGGATGCTCAACAATTTGTGTACTTCCATGGAAAATCTGCATAACCCCAATATAGATAAAATTTTTTGTAAAAATTCGTCAGTCAGATTTTGTTTCATGACATAAAATCGTTCAAAAGATAGGTGTTTAGTGAATTTTTGAACGCACTATTCACAAACGCATGAAAATTTCCTATGATTGGAGAGGAATGCCGGTGGAGTTCAGGATGGAAAGCACACGAGTTTGCAGTATAGGCGATATGGACGCTGGAGGCGTCAACATGCCGCAGGGCCTGGGCCGCTACATGCCCGAGGACGCCTCGGCACCAGTAGTGCCATCGACGACTCTCGACGAAAATGGAAAGCCGACCGACTGGAGCATATTCAATCCTAAATTCGAATGGTATCTCAAGAACCACCTTGGTTCCACCATGCTGGTGTACGGCACAGGTGACGGCGCTGGCAGTGTGAAGGCAGCCTACGACTACCGCGCCACCGTGGTGGCCATGCGCAGTTGTCTATAAACTTATATGCAGAATGCAATCTGTTTATCCATCATAAAGTTCAGGGCTCGTTTGGACGAGCTTGCTTTGAACCGCCATTAAGTTATGCTGATTCTATTATTCGTGGTGAAAATCGTGTCCCACGGCACAGTTTGTGAAAAAAAAGGCACTCGGTGGAACCGAGCGCCTTTTTGAGAGCGAGAGCTACCGGAGGTTTTATAAACCCGCGGATTTGCTCGAGCGGTCTCTTTGTGAAAAAAGGCCACTTGGTTAGAAACCAAGTGACCTTTTCAACTTTTTAGTTAAGCGAGCGGTGCTCGCTAACTATTAAAGCTTGTCGTTAGAACCAAGAACGTCGACGATCTTGTGTTCGTACATCTTCTGCATGTTTTCGCGAGCCGGCTTCAGGTACTGACGCGGGTCGAAGTGATCCGGGTGTTCGTTGAAGTACTTGCGAACTGCAGCAGTCATAGCGAGACGGCTGTCGGAGTCGATGTTGATCTTGCAAACTGCAGACTTGGAAGCCTTGCGGAGCTGTTCTTCCGGAATACCAACTGCATCGGGGAGCTTACCGCCGTTTTCGTTGATGGTCTTAACTTCGTCCTGAGGAACGGAAGAAGAACCGTGGAGAACGATGGGGAAGCCCGGGAGCTGCTTTTCGATGGCTTCGAGAACGTCGAATGCCAGGGGAGGCGGAACCAGGATGCCGTCAGCGTTGCGAGTGCACTGTTCCGGCTTGAACTTGTAAGCACCGTGAGAAGTACCGATGGAGATAGCGAGGGAGTCGCAACCAGTACGGGTTGCGAAGTCGATCACTTCTTCCGGCTTGGTGTAGGTGGAGTGTTCGGCAGAAACTTCGTCTTCAACACCGGCGAGAACACCGAGTTCAGCTTCGACGGTAACGTCGTGAGCGTGAGCGTATTCAACAACCTGCTTGGTGAGGGCGATGTTTTCTTCGTACGGGAGGTGAGAACCGTCGATCATAACGGAAGAGAAGCCGTTGTCGATGCAGTCCTTGCACAGTTCGAAAGAGTCACCGTGGTCGAGGTGGAGAACGATCTGCGGATTTGCGCAGCCGAGTTCCTTGGCGTATTCAACAGCACCCTGAGCCATGTAGCGGAGGATGGTGCCGTTTGCATAGTTACGAGCACCCTTAGAAACCTGCATGATGACCGGAGACTTCTGCTTGACGGAAGCCTGAACGATAGCCTGCATCTGTTCCATGGTGTTGAAGTTGAAAGCCGGGATAGCATAGCCACCAGCAACAGCCTTAGCAAACATTTCCTTGGTGTTAACCAAGCCGAGTTCCTTATAAGAAACTGCCATTTTTTACCTCTTGTTTTTGTAATGGCGACTTGCGCCGCCGGTTTAAGATTACAGGCGAGAATTTAGAAAATTTGAGCCATTTTGGAAACGTTTCCCGCCAAAATATGTGATTTATTGAGCCTGCAGGGCCTTGTCCTGGATAACCAGGTCAACGCGGCGATTCTTCTGGCGGCCTTCCTTGGTGGAATTGTCGGCGATAGGCATGCTCATGCCCAGGCCCTTGGCGGTCAGACGGCCGGCTTCGATACCCTGTTCGACCAGGAAGTTCATCACGTTGTCGGCACGCTGCTGAGAGAGCTTCATGTTATGCTCTTCGGAACCGGTATTGTCGGTGTTACCTTCGATAGACACGTTAAACTGCTGGTATACGGAGAGAATACCGGCGACCTTGGCCAGGCTGGTCTTCAAATCGGACTTGAGGGTGGCCTTGTTCACGTCAAACAGGATGTCGGACATAGAAAGGATAATGCCGCGGGCGTCCTTGGACACCTGGATCAGCTTGGACTGGAGTTCGTTCAGCTTGTTCATGGCATCCTGCTGGCGGGCTTCAGCCTTGGCACGTTCTTCGGCAAGAGCCTTCTTTTCGGCTTCCAGGGCGGCCTGTTCTTCGGCCAGCTTCTTCTGGAGTTCGGCCTGCTGCTTCTGCAGTTCCGCTTCACGTTCGCTGGCGGCCTTCAGGGCGGCTTCCTGGGCTGCAGCTTCTGCCTGGAACTTTTCCTGGTTCTGCTGCATTTCTGCCTGGAGACGTTCCTGCTGACGCTTGGCATCTTCGTTAGACTGGGCTAGGCGGGCCTTTTCTGCTTCGAGGTCGGCGGCCAGGCTAGACATCTTGCCGCTGCGGGCGTTGGCGATCTGTTCCTGGATGGCTTCGATGGAGCGGTTTGTGGCGGCGCGTTTCTGCCAGTTTTCTGCGATATGGTTGCGCAAGGTCTGAGTTTCGGCCTGCATCTTGGCGATTTCGGCGTACTTTTGGCACTTAGCGGCCAATGGGGGAATCTGTTCGGAATTCAGGTCGTCAATTTCTACAGCCTTCAATTCGTTGAGGGTGCCGTAGGCGTGGGCGAGGGTAAGCTTTGCAGAAATAGCGTTTGCCGGTGCAGAAGCCTTGGTGTCCTGGAGGGCGGCTTCACAAACTTCGGAAGCGGTGGGGGAGGGCTGACTTGCGACATCAGCTTCGGCGGCAAAACTCATGGATGCAGCCAGAATACCCAGTGCTAAAATTTTCTTGTTCATTACTTGGCTGCTCCTTCCTTATTGGTTTCCTTGTCGAGAATGCTCTGGTAGAGGAGCTTACGTTCTACGTCGGCTCGCAAATCGGCTTCAACCTTCTGGTCTTCGGCCTTGGCGGCATCGCGTTCGCTAGTAGCAATTGCCAACAGCAATTCAAGTTCACTCTGTTCAAGAAGAACCTGAGCCTGCTCATCTTCGCCGGCTTCTTTTAGAACCCTGGCGGAATCAATCTTGGCGGTGGCGCTTGCAGTGGCGGTGGGGTTGACGCTGTTTTCGCGGGCCACAGCCATCGTGGCCTCGGTCTTACCTATGGAATTGTTCAGTGGACCATGGTTTCCTGCACATCCTGTGAGTGCGGCGAAAGCAGCCAGGCTTAGGCTGCATACTATAACTTTAGCCTTCATTAGGCTCACTCCTATATTTGAAATTTTGTCTTTAAATTATAAAATATGCGGTTTATGTGCGCAGTATATCACAAAAAAAGTTTTTTACTTGCGATAATATATGCATGAAAGTAGATTTTGGGGTGGTGCATGGTGGCGGAGTTGTTATGAATCGAATTTTTGTTTCGGCCTTTGTTTCGGGCCTTTTTTTCTTGTCGTCCGGGGCTTTCGCCAAGGTGGATTATCACCTGAACAAGGTGGCGAATCCGTCTGACGATGAATTGGATGCCTACGAGCATATTGCTGCCGCCATGGATTCCGCGGTATACATGTACAACAAGTACACCCATATGACCAAGCACATCGAGGTCTATTATAACACGGGTGTGCAAACCGCCGACGCCAGCTATAACGGCACCATGCGCTTCGGATCGAACCGTTCCTACATGAAGGTGCGCACGGCCATGCACGAAATGGGTCACACCATGGGTATGGGCACCACCAGCGAGTACACCGCCATGCTTAAGGACGGCGTCTTTCAGGGCGAAACCGCACAGGCCAAGCTGAAGGAACTGACGGGGGATCCCACCGCCGTTCTCAAGGGCGATTCCCAGCATTTCTGGCCATACGGTCTGAATTACGATTCAGAACTTCACTCCGAAGAGGATTTGATTATCCATTGCCAGATTGTAGAAGCCATGTACCAGGACATCTTTAAGGAGAAGTTCTTTATGGAGGCCCGCGTAAGGTATATGTCCGACGATAAGTGCATGGGCATTACGGCAAGCAATGGCCTTGAGATGATGGACTGCTCCGCCGCTGGAACGGTGGCGAAAATCTGGAGCATCGGGGACAGCCCCGTTACCTACCGTTTTGAATTTGGCGACCGCGTCATTGACGTGCCTAATGAATCCACCGCGGCAGGCGTCGTTCTGAGTACCTATTCCTGGAATGCCGGTGCCCATCAGCGTTATGTGCTGGAGTCTGCGCCGGTAGGCAATTCTAACGCCTATTACCTGCAAAATTACAAGAGCAAGCTTTACCTGTTGCCGTCCGAAAAGAACGTTGTCCAGGACGAACGTAGCCGCAGTATTGAATCTGGCGTCTGGGTGCTTGACCAGGTGGAAGAAGGTTCTACAGGCGGTGACACCCTGGTTGCGGATACTTCGACGACAGATACTACGGTTGTGGATCCGTCTGAAAAGGATTCGTCTAACGTGGAGTCTATCGGACAGTCCGCAGGACGGGTGGTTGCCAAACCGCTGAACGTAATGCTGCCTTCAAGATCTTTTGATGTGATGGGTAGGTCTGTAAAGAAGAACCGCAAACAGGAAAAGTTCCGTATAGTATTCTGATAGTAAAATCTTTGGACGCTGAAGATCAAGTGCGATGATGACGCAAATGATCAAGCGAAGGGCCTCCTGCGGGAGGCTTTTTTCGTGAGGCGGGACTGAGGGGGATACAGGTGGGGTGTTGAGATGTTGAGATGCTGAAACAAGTTCAGCATGACATGGTTCAGTATGACATGGTTCAGCATGACGTTGAGCGGGGAGGCTTGGTTTGTTTCACTACGTTCAACAAACGAAAAGACCTTCTCGAAAGAGAAGGTCTTTTTCGCGGGATAGACGAGGCTTGAACTCGCAACCTCCGGCGTGACAGGCCGGTGCTCTAACCAAAATTGAGCTACCACCCCAAAAACGTTTCCGTTTTATTGGTAGTGGGCGATAACGGATTCGAACCGCTGACATTCTGCTTGTAAGGCAGACGCTCTGAACCAGCTGAGCTAATCGCCCGAATGGGTGTGTTCAGAATTACTGAACGTCGTTCTTATCTTCTTTCTTGCCTTTCAAGAGAATTCCCAGAGGGATAACCACCAAGTAGGCGAGACAGAGAATAAGAGGTGCAACCGTAAGGGAAATCGGGTTTTCTGCAGGGCCAGTAGCGAGACAGATGAAACCGACTGCCAGCAAGATAACTCCAAGAGCAATAAGAACAAGATTCTTTTTTGTCATTGTGTTTCCTACCGTTTCACGATTACGAAGCCAAATATACAAAAGCAAAAATATTTGTCAAGGGAGAAAGAGAAAAAAAGTGAAATTTTTTAGGAGTGAGGTACGAGGTATGAGGACGGAGCCTGCGGCTCCTTTGAGCTAGATAGTCGCGCCGAAGGCGCCTTACTTTAGCTCACAGCTCATTACTCACAGCTCATTACTCACAGCTCGTATCTCATAAATCAAATCTACATCACAAGATCCCTCGACTCCACTTCGTTTCGCTCGGGATGACACCCGCTCTTCACTATCCGCTCTTCACTATCCACTGTTCACTAAAAAAGAGCCGTCAGCTAATCGCCCACGACTCCTTTATCCTTTATCCTTTATCCTTTAACCTTTAACCTTTAAACTATACGCTACTTCTGTCCCGGATACTTGACTCGGGTGTGGTATGTTCCGTCGAGGCTGGTGAGGAAAGCCTGTTCCAGCTTGAACAGTTCCTTCACAGACAAGTTACATTCGTTGAACTGACCTTCCATGAATCGACCTTCGATGGTGTTATGAATCATGGCGGTCAGAGCTTCGGGGGAGGTATCAGTCATAGATCGGCTGGTTGCTTCGATGATGTCTGCCAGCATAAGGATTGCGGTTTCCTTGCTCTGGGGCTTGGGACCCTTGTAGCTGTAATCCTTGATGTCGACCTGCGCTCCACTTTCTGCAGCCAGTTCCTTCGCCTTGTGGTAGAAGAACTTGATTTCAGAGGATCCATGGTGTTCGCGAATACCGGCAGCCACCAAGTCAGGAATATTGTATTCCTTGGCAAGGCTAGCACCCTGTTCCACATGCTCCACGATAATCTTAACAGATTGAGCCGGGTCAATATTGTTATGGGGATTCACACCTTGCTTCTGATTTTCGGTAAAGTATTCAGGGCGCATGGTTTTTCCGATATCGTGGTAAAGAGCCATGACGCGGACCAACAGAGAATTTGCGCCGATACTATCGGCAACCTTTTCGGCCAGGTTAGAAACCTGAATGCTGTGGTGGAACGTACCCGGTGCGATTTCAGAGATGCGCTTTAATGCGGGACGATTAAAGTCAGACATTTCCATAAGCGTCAAAACCGTCGTAATACCAAAGACTCGTTCAATCAAATGGATCAAAAGCACCGAGGCCAAGGAAGAACAGATGATCACGTTCATGCCGCCGACAATCATGTTCTGGTAGAAGGCTTCAAAGGAAAGACGGTTACGCAGGAGGAAGATGACGCAGATTGCTGCAGCCATGGCAATAACGCCAGAAAGGATACCCCACACAAACTGAACGCGATAGCGCATTCTAGCAAGAGGGTAGGTAGCGCCAAAGGTCACGCTGAAGGCGCAAATGGCAGCAGCAAGGTCATAACCGTTCAGCACACCAAAAATAAGAGCCGAGAATGCGCTGAAGGCAAATCCCAGACGGCGGTCAAAAAGCACGGTCGCCATAACAGGAGACAATGCAAACGGGTACAACCACATGAAGTCAAAATTTTCGGGCAAGATAGTCAATTCAGACCGGTTCAACGTTCCAGAAAGATTGTGGACAATCCAGAAAGCGACCAGCTGCAGAAGGACCAGCGAGGTGAAACTCCAAAGCTGGCGGGCGTCCTTGAACATGGTGCGGGAGGGAATATTCAGGAAGAACAGGAAGAACATGGTGATGATGATGACAAACACCAAGGCGTTACCGTAAATAGCGGTAAAGGTCTTGGAATTTTCTTCCTTCTGTTGAGCCTGCTGAAGTGCGTCAATCTTTTCAAGAATTTCCTTGGTAATGGGAGCGCCCTGAGTCACGATTTCCATGCCGCGGGGAACCATGCCCTTAATGAGGGTCACCTTGTTGCGAGCTTCTTCGCGGCTGGCCATAGTTTCTTTTTCTAGATAGAAAACGTTGGGCATCATGAAAACAAACAACGTTTCATAGAAGGCGCTAAGGAGCCCCTGTTCATTGGGGAAACTCATTTGCAGCTGGGCGAACGCTTCGTCGATGCGGCGGCGGAGAGGCTGAATGTTCGCCACTTCTACGGTGGATGTTTCATTATTCTTGAGCAAGGTGATGTTGGGCTTGCTGTAGATAATGCTCTTGAGATCCTGCAGATTGTAATTGTCCTTATAGAGCTGGGCTGCAGTTTCGGAGCTTGCCAACAAAGTGTTGGAAATACCCTTCTGCAGAATCTGATTGAACACAGAAAGCAAGGAATCGCGGGCCTTGGCGTTCTGGCTCAAGGGCTTGATGGCAGAAGTGGAAATTCTCTGCTTTACGATTTCATAGACACGGGATGCCTGAACCACCTTGACCTGCACGGTGGAATCGCCACCCTCGGAAGAACTGGCCTGGGAAATCTGGGCCTGGAGGGAACCGTACTGAGCCAACTTGTGCAGGAACACCTTCAGGTCTTCGTACACGCGGTTGGTTTCGTCGTTGTTGAACTCGAAAATGGCGTTTACTTTGTCTGCTGCACGAGCCTTTTCGGATTCAATTTCCTGCTGGGACTTAGGCACTTCGAAATTGATAGGTGCCACAATGGTGCGGGGGCTAACCTGACCCAGACGGGGACGTTCTGCCTGGAGGGCGATGTTCTTGTCGGGGAAGAGGAAAATGGCGGCGGCTACAACGAGAACCCAACCGATAATAAGGTGAATTTTCAGCTGCTTTTTCGTCATGTTCTATAAAGTCCTTTTAGCGTTCTTTTTGCTGATAGGCGAGGAGGATGTCTTTTACAAGGTGATGGCGAAGGACGTCGGTGGCGGTAAAGTCAACCTGAGCGATTCCCCGGATTCCCTTGAGAATATCCATAGCGTGAACCAACCCTGACTTTTGCCCCTTGGCCAAGTCGACCTGGGTGGCATCGCCAGTAATAATCGCCTTACTGTGAGGGCCCAGACGGGTCAGGAACATCTTCATTTGTTCGGGCGTGGTATTCTGGGCTTCATCAAGAATGATGAAGGCTCGCTTGAGGGTTCGACCGCGCATGTAGGCGAGGGGAGCCACTTCAATAGCGCCTGTTTCTTCGTAACGGCGAAGCTTTTCTGCGGGGAGCAGTTCGGCCAGACTATCGTGAATGGGGCGCAGATACGGGGCAATCTTTTCTTTAAGGTCGCCAGGTAAAAAGCCCAAGGATTCACCTGCTTCTACGGCGGGGCGCACCAGGCAGATGCGCTCGGCTTCATGGCGTTCAAGGCTTGCCACTGCCAGAGTGACAGCCAGGAAAGTCTTGCCGGTACCAGCGGGCCCCTTGGCGAAAATGACGTCGTTATGTTCGACCGCCTTCACCAGTTCGGCCTGAGCCTGGGTCTTTGCAAACACGGAAACACCGAAGCGATTTCGGAAGACGGGGGTGCTGGGGATGGAATTGTCCATAGGTTCGCCCAGTTCGACGGGTCCCAGAAGACGTTCCACCTGTCTAGCTCCGATCGCACCGCCATTTCGGGCAGCCATCTTCAGCTGGTCCAGTACGGCAAAAACACCGGCAATGTCGCCCTGTACAGGCTTGCCGTGTTCATCCAGATCCTTGGCGATAATAGTCAGCCCCGGCAGGCGGGTCTGTATCTCAACAGAAAAACGGCTCTCCAGTAATCGGAAAACCGCTTCATTCTCGCCTGAAATCGTACGTTTCAGGTCATCAGATAGGGAATAGCGCTTGATTTCGCTCATTCAATGTTCTTGCCAATTATTCGGCGGCGGAGTCGTCGGCAGTAGACATACCCAGCTTGTTCTTGGCTTCGAAGATTTCCTTACGGAGCTTGTGGTTCTCTTCGGTGAGAGCGGTAGCTTCCTGTTCGGTCTTCTTCAGCTTGTTTTCGTCGATTACTTCCTTGGGAGCGGCCTTCTTCTTGCTGCCGCCCTGGACTGCAGCCGGGGAATCGGAATCATCTTCGTATTCATCGTCGCTGCCACCGTTAGAACCAGCGCAAGCGGTAAACATAGCAACAGTCATAGCTGCAACAATCAACTTCCAATTCTTAAAAAATTTCATTTGTTCAGGCTCCATTTTGGTCTGTGATGGCCTAAATGTATAATATTTTGTGGCGAAAAGAATGTGAAAAACGTAAATTTTGTGGCAAAAATGAATGATTTTGAGGCTCAGAATGTCTTTAAACGAAAAAAAATCTGTTTGCGACCCTTATTCCCAAGTTTTTATATCCTCTAAGGACTACAATTCCAGAAATCTTTACAAAAAACGCCGGGAGGCCATGCTCAGGGAACTGGATTCCTTCTGCGTTATCGCCGGAATGCCCATGGAACCGGGTGGCGAAGAAGCCTTTGTGCAAACCTGGAACAAGATGATCCAGGAACCCGCCTTCCTTTACTTGACCGGAATCAACCAGGCCGGGTGCTATCTGCTGCTTGACCCCAGGGACGGGGCCGAAATCCTGTTCGTACCTGAAAAGGATCCTTTCAAGGAATTCTGGAACGGCAAACGTCTCGGCTATGTGGAAGGGGACCGCGATGTGCAGAAGGTGACCGGTTTCAAGGACGTTCGCCCCCTGGATGAACTTTGGGATACGGTGGTGGAGCGAGCCCGCAAGAAACCCAATCCCGGTTTCGCCTACGCGTTCTATTTTGAAAAGTGGCCCGATGACCATAACGACCAGTTCCGAAAGGAGATGAAGAAGGCCCTGGCCAGCGAGGGTTTGAAGGGATTTAAGCTGAAGAGTGCCGCTAGCCTTCACTGGAAACTGAGACTGCCTCTGGAAAAGGAACGCATTTCTGATGCCTGCGTGGCCCAGAACATTACTGACCAGGCATTCCGCGCAGTGCTAGGCCAGATGTCTAGCTTGAAGAATGAACGTCAGCTGGGCCTTTTGCTGGACTATGAGATGCAAAAACGTAGCGACGGTGATTTGGCTTTCCCGACCATTGTGGCCGGTGGCGCAAATGCCTGCTGCCTCCACTATGTCAAGAAGGATGAACCGCTGCAGGATGGCGACCTGGTGCTCCTGGATTTTGGTATCCGCTACAATTCCCTGCATAGTGACTTGAGTCGCACCCTTCCTGTTAACGGCAAGTTCAACCCGTTGCAGAAAATGTTGTACGAAATCGTACTGGACGCCCAGACGGAATACCAGAAGTCGGTACGCCCCGGCGTAAGCCTCAAGGAAATCGGAAATATTCCCTGGGATTTCATCATGGGTGCTCTGGATGAACGTCTTGTGAAAGGCGCAAAGGGCAAGTTCAAGTTGCTTTATGACCGCCGCCCCCATGGGGTAAGCCATTTTATCGGCGAACAGATCCATGAAGGTGAACCGGGTACCCGTTCCCTGGAAGTGGTGCTGGAACCGGGGATGCTGATTTCTTGCGAACCTGGCCTTTATGGCGAATTTTGGGCAAATATCGGAGGAAAGAAGTTCCACGAGAAGATCGGTATACGCATCGAAGACGACCTGCTGATTACAGAAAAGGGCTTCCGTAACCTTTCTGAAAATATCCCCAAAACTGTAAAGGATTTGGAATCCCTCATTAAATAGGGAATATCAAATTTTTTAGATTTAGGAGCCGAATCTATTTTCGGCTCTTTTTTATTTGAGGCATAGGAAAATGTGGAAAGTTAAAGGTTCTGTTCGATATTTCTTATCGATCCTTGCAACAGTTTTTGTTCAGACAGGTGTGTTTATTTACGCCCAGAAAATTCTTTCGGGTTCCTTTACGGCTGATGGAAGCGGACAGACCTGGCAGGCCTTTATGCTGCAGGTTTTCTTTATCGCCCCTTACATCTTGATGGTCTTTTTTGCGGGATTCTTTACCAACAGGTTCTCCAAGAATAAGGTGTTGGCATGGTCCTCGTTATTGATGACTTGCTTTGTCATTGCCCAGGCGGTGTTGGTGACTTGCGGCATCCCCCGTGTGGCGTTCTGGCTTTCTATTGGCCTTAGCAGTGGTTTTGCCATTCATAGTGCGGCAAAGTACGGCATCCTCAAGGAAATGTTTGGCGTTCGTAATCTGAGTTTCGCCAATGCCTTCCTGCAGATTTTCAGCTTGGGCGGCATGATATTCGCCTCCTGGCTTGCCATTGTCGGTGTGAACTTGATTAACCTGGATTCCCTGGTTTCTTACGAGGCCGTTCACCGCATTTTGTCCCATTCCGTGGTGATTCCCTGGATCTTGACGGGGGTTAGCGTACTTGGTACGATTGCCAGCTTTATGGTGCCTAGGGTAAAGTATGAAAATCCCAATGTGAACATCGCCAAGGTCCGTAAGCACTTGAGTCTGGGCTGGCGTGTTCCCTCCCTCCGTGGTTCCATCATCGCCCTTTCTATGTTCTGGGCTCTGGCCCAGGTGTTCGTGCTGGTTTTCCAGGACGCTTCCGGCTCTCAGATCCTGAACATGATGCAGGATTACCTGGCATTTGCCGTGGTGGGTCTTGTGGTGGGTTCCATTGTGGCTGCCGCCAAGTCCAGGGATTTTATTGAAACCGGATTCATTCCCCTCGGTATGTTTGGCGTGTCCATCTGCATGTTCCTGGTCCCGTTCATGGTGAACCCCTTCGCCCTGGTGGTCCTTTATTCCTTGACGGGACTTTTTGGCGGCTTGTTCCTGGTGCCGGTCAACGCACTTCTACAGTATAACACTCGTCCCAACAATTCGGGCTCCGTTCTAGCCCTTTCCAATATGATCCAGTCCATTGTTTTGATTGGATTCCTGTTTGTTTTCTCTTACCTGGTCCGTTATACCGATATCCTGCCCCAGTACTACTTCCTCGGAATTGCAGTCATTTCTGCATGCGTGTTCCTCTGGTCCATTTCCAACTTGCCTCAGGCCATGATCCGCACGGTGTTGCGCCTGGTGTTTAACCGTTACAAGATTCGCGTGCTGGGTGTGCAGAATATTCCCAACGAAGGTCCGGTATTGCTGGTGGGTAATCACCATAGCTTTATTGACTGGGCCATGCTCCAGATGGCTAGCCCCCGTCCGCTGTGTATCGCCAGCAACAAGGACCATTTCGACAAGTGGTACCTGCGTTCTATTCTGAAGCGTCTGGGCAATATCCGCATCGACAACAATAATCCCAAGCCTGCCATGGATCGCATTCACGAGGCCCTGCTGGCTGGTAAGGCTGTGGTCATTTTCCCCACGGGCGAAGTGTCCAAGTCACCTCATGTGGACCCCTTCCATATCGATTACTCTTCTGCCATTGACGATACTGACGCCGAAATTATCCCGTTCTATATTCAGGGTCTGTGGGGGAGTAACTACAGTTATAGTTCCTCTAACATGTATGGCGCTTCTGCCGATCGTTCCGTGACGGTAGCCTTCGGCGAAAAGATTCCGGCCACCACACCTCCTAACGAAGTCCGCGCCATCGTCCGTAAGATTTCTATTGAAGCCTGGCGCTATTCCGTGAATTTCTTGCGTCCCATTGCCGCCTCCTGGATTCGTACCTGCAAGCGCTATGTGAAGAACGGACCTGCCATCTATAACCCGGACGGAGGCCACTTTTCTGGCTACAAGCTGATGGGCGCCGTCATGGCGTTCCGCGGACTTCTGTGGAAGCTGTTGAATAAGAACGAGCAGAACGTGGGTATCATGCTTCCGCCTAGTCCGGCTGGAGTCATTGTAAACCTGGCCCTGTGGGTCATGGGCAAGACCAACGTGAACCTGAACTACACCTCCTCTGTAGAAAACGTAAAGTTCTGCTGTGAAAAGGCTGATGTATCTACGGTCATAACCAGTAGACAGTTCATTCAGAAACTGAAGGGTAGGGGAAACGACTATAGCCAGATTGCAAGCGACAAGGTTCGACTGTTCTATGCCGAAGACCTGATGAAAATGCTGCCCAAGCCTAAAATTGCCGCCCTTGTACTGCTTTGCGTGGTAATGCCCAGCTGGCTAATCCGTCTGATTTTCTGCAAGCATCGTTCCATGAACGACAATGCGGTGATCGTGTTCAGTTCCGGTTCCGAAGGTACGCCTAAGGGCATCGAACTGACCCAGCGCAATCTGATGGGTAACATCCAGCAGCTGGCCTGTATTTTGAATGTGAGCCGCGGTGACGTGATGCTTTCGGAACTGCCCCTGTTCCACAGCTTCGGCCTGACGGTGACCACGATTCTGAACCTGGTGGAAGGTTGCCCCATTGTGACCGTGGCGGACCCCACCGACGTAAAGACCATGGCTCGCGTCTGCTGCGAATTCCACGTTTCGTTCCTGGTGGCGACCCCCACCTTCTTGCGCGCCTTTACTGTTAGCCGTTACGTGCACCCGCTGGTATTCAAGTCCGTGCGCCTGATTATTGCCGGTGCAGAAGCCCTGCGTCCGGAATTGGCAACCGCATTCCGCCTGAAGTTCGGCAAGGAAATCTTTGAAGGTTACGGCTGTACCGAAACCGCTCCGGTGGCCTCCGTGAATACGGAAAACACCTTGCTGAATGACTATACCACCATGCAGCTCAATAACAAGCCTGGCACCGTGGGTCCTGCTCTGCCGGGAACCCAGTTCCTGATTGTTGATCCCGAGACCAACGAACCGTTGCCTACCGGGGAAGCCGGCATGATCCTGATTGGTGGATGTCAGGTAATGAAGGGCTACCTGAAGGATCCGGACCGCACTAAGGCCGCTATTGTCAACCTTGACGGAATTCGTTATTACCGCACAGGGGACAAGGGCTACCTGGATCAGGATGGTTTCTTGACTATCGTTGACCGTTATAGCCGTTTTGCCAAGCTGGGAGGCGAAATGATCAGCCTCGGAGCCGTCGAAAAGAAGATTCAGGACACTCCGGTCCTTGAAGGTTGCGATTATTTGATTACCACAGTTCCCGATGCAGCCAAGGGCGAAAAGATCGTTTTGCTTTACCAGGGCGAAAAGGAACCGAAAACTGTGCTTGCGGAGCTTCGCGCCAGCAATAACTTCCCGCCCATAATGTTACCTTCTGTAGCTTTCCAGGTAGAAAAGGTTCCTAAGCTTGGTACAGGTAAGGCCGACTTTACTACAGCCAAGAAACTGGCCAAGGAACTGGTGGAAGCTAAATAGGGTAAAATGAGGACAAATGAGTGAAAAGAAAGAGATAAACTACGGGTTGACCGCTGTAAGAACGGGGCGGTTGGTGGCCGCCGTAATCGCCTTTGCCGGCATGTTGATGCTGTTTATTCAGCGGGTTCTTGCAGCGGTTCTTGTTATGGCGAATGATGCAGTGACTTTGGGTCTTGCACGCTATAATAATTTTACAGGGCGATTCGCCTCTAACAACTTTGCAGAAGACAAACAGCTTTTAGGTCTTCTGAAAGAAGTTCAGGATATTTTGCCTGCAGCAGATACGGCGCTGGCCATTTTGTTAGCCTTATCAATCGCCCTGTTGGCAATTGCCTTAATCGGTCTTGCCTTGCCGAGGCAATTTGTCCACATTCTGGTGGCCCTCAAGTTGCTAAAATGGGAAAATGGGGAAGGTGACGACGAAGGAGAAAGGGTTAACCCGCGACAAGTTCTCGAAACCATCGGCAACGTTCCCTTAAAAAAGTTAGCGTTTCCTGTTGCCATCATTATAACACTTATTATACTCTGTTTGGGAATTTCTACCTGTCATCAGCGAGTTATCTCCAATTCCGTTGAGGGAAATCTGGAAGATATGCAGCTGAAAGCCCTGGCCTATATCGATGCCCAGAAAGCCTATTTTGGCAAGAATAAGACTATTGGAGGTCCGGCTGCCTTAAAAATGACAGATTCCCTGTCTACAGACGCATTTGACATGAAGGTAACTGCAACCCGTTTTAGTGCCGTATCTAAAATACCCCTGGGAGAATGTCCGGCAGGGAGCCGTTGGCAGGTTGCGGCCAGCACAAAAGGTGTTTTTAACGTGGAATTATCCCTTTATCGAGGGGTTCCCAAGGACACAAATTGTGTAAAATTGACTCCGGATTTCAAAAATTTAGGACGAAAATCACGCTAAAATTCATTTTTTTCTTCATTCATACGCCAAAATGGCCCATTCATGCACCACGCAGCCTTTTTGGGGATTTTTTGAAGAAAGATTTTTGTATCTTTGTGCCAAAAAAAATTAAACCATAAAAAAAGAGAGGATTAGCATGGCTAATGAAGAAGTTAAGAGCAAGTTGAAGGCATTCTTTATGTCTGATCTGGGTGTGGATGGTGACGTTCTGAACTATGACACCCCGCTTTTCGGTGAAGAAATCGGCCTGGATTCCGTCGACTCCCTGGAAATCATCTCCTTCGTTGACAGCACCTTTGGTGTTTCTATGACTGGCGTGGGTAAGGAACCCTTCCAGAGCATCGATACCATTGCTGACTTTATTGAATCCCACAAGTAATTCAATCTGATTTTCGGATTTATCTTTTATGACTTCTAATGACTGCCGCTGTGTCGTTACCGGTCTTGGCGTTATTTGTGCCATCGGTAACAATGTTGAAGAAACTTGGAAAAATGCCCTAAATTCTGTTTCGGGTATTCATAAGACCACCTCTGTAGATACCAAGAACTGCTATGCAGATCTTGCCGCAGAAGTGAATTGCGACTCCCTGGATGCAATTGATGCTCCCGAAGAAAAGGATCGCGCCTCCAAACTTTGCATTAAGGCGGCAAATGAAGCTCTAAAAGATGCCAATCTCGGAAATTTTGGCGACGACCAGCGTGTCGCCGTGATCATCGGTAGCTGCGTGGGTGGTGTCATTAGCGTGGAACATTACCACCAGAATGGCCGCCCGGCTGCTGATATTCCCAAGATGCCCATCGCTTCCATCGCATCCCAGGTTGCTGAAACTTGTGGAGCTGGCGGCATCGTGACCAACGTGGCAAATGCATGTGCTGCAGGTACCATCTCTATCGCCCTGGCTTGCGACTTGATTCGTGCCGGTCGTGCCGACGTGGTGATCGCAGGTGGTGCAGATTCCTTTGCCGCAGTGCCTTATTCCGGCTTCCTTTCGCTCCACGCACTTGACGAAAACGGTTGCTCTCCCTTTAACCATTGTAATGGTATTACTCTGGGTGAAGGCGCCGGCATCGTAGTTGTGGAATCTTACGAACATGCCCAGAAGCGCGGTGCCAAGCAGTATTGCGAAGTGCTGGGTTCTGGCGTGACAAGTGATGCCCATCACATTACCGCCCCCCGTGAAGATGGACTGTGCCTGACCGAAGCCATGAGTCGCGCTGTCAAGAATTCTGGTATCAAGAAGTCTGACATTGGCTATCTGAATGCCCATGGTACTGGTACCGGCAAGAATGATAATGCCGAAATCAACGCCTTTGGCAAGTTCTTTGCCGAAGAAAATCCCACTATTAGTGTAAGTTCTACCAAGGTGATGACTGGTCATTGCCTGGGTGCCGCAGGTGCTATCGAAGCCGTCTTTAGCATTAAGGCTCTTACCACAAATACCGTTCTTCCCACACTCCATTATACTGCCGAAGATTCTGAAGCCCTCAAGGCCAAGGTCGGTCAGATGGACTTTGTGCAGAACACCCCCAAGTCCAAGGAACTGAACTGCGTTATGAGCAATAACGTGGCATTCGGTGGCACCAACGCAAGCATTGTCTTTAGTAAGATGGCTGGCGATGTAGTAAAGCAGCCGGCAAAGGGCAAGAAGATTGCCGTTACCGGTATCGGTATCGTAAGCCCCCTGGGTAATTCCAAGCAGGCTTACCTGGATGCTGTCAAGAACGATGCCAAGCCCGAAAGTGCCTCTGTCCATTCCACCATCACCAACGATGACTACAAGGAATTGGGAATCAAGATGGCATTCTACCGCAAGTTGGATAATCTGGGTCAACTCCAGACCGTTTCCGGCATGCGCGCTCTCCAGGACGCAAACTTCACCGTTACCGATGACAATGCCAAGGACGTGGGCATTATCGTAGGTACCAGCGAAGGTGGCCTGGGTGCAACTTATGATTTTGAAGAATTGATTGCGGAACAGGGCAATGCCAACGGCAGTGCTTTCAAGTTCCCCCATACCGTTTACAATGCCGCAGGTGGTTACCTTTCCATCTGCTCCGGCATCAAGGGCTACGGCGTGACCATTACGACGGGTCCTGTTTCTGGTCTCGATAGCATCGGATACTCCATGGGCGTTATTTATGACGGTCAGGAAAGCGCCATGATGGCTACCGGTTCCGACGAAAACCTGCCCATTATTACTGAATTTGCCCAGAAGTTGAATGTGGCCGCCGATAAGGTCGTGGCTCCCTTCGACAACGCAGAAGGTTTCGTGGTTGGCGACGGTTCCGTTTCTATTATGATGGAAACTGAGGAATATGCCAAGGCTCGCGACGCCAAGGTTTACTGCTACGCCCTGGGTTACGGCAATGGCCGTAAGAACGTGAAGTTCGGTAAGGTTGCCGGTTCTGGCGAAGCTTTGGACAACGCCATTAACGATGCCCTTAAGGATGCTGGCCTCGCTGTGGCTGACATTGACGCCGTTTGCGGTTTTGCCGACGGTTTCAAGACAGTGGATGACATTGAAAAGGAATCCCTGGCCCGCGTATTTGGCGATAAGCTGGAAACTCTTCCCCTGTTCGAAGTGAAGGAACGCGTTGGCGAAGGCCGTGCCGCTTCTGCCACTTTGGCTGCCGCCGAAGCCGCCCTGCTGCTTTCTGGCGAAATGGAAAGCGACAATGCCTACTTCGTGGCCAAGGACGGATCCGTTTCCAGGAAGAACGTTGACGCAGCTGGTCTTAAGAAGATTTTGGTGGTTGCCTTTGCTACAGGCGGCTCCTATAGCGCCGTAGTATTCGGTAAGTAATTTACTTGAGAAGGAGATATTGATGAAGGTTGCGATTGTTACAGGTGCATCGAAAGGTATCGGTAAGGCTTGCGCCCTGCGCTTGGCCCGCGATGGTTTCACCGTTGTGGTGAACTACTCCAGTTCCGACGAAGCTGCTGCCGAAACCCTTGACTTGATCAAGGCCGAAGGTGGCGACGGCATGGTGTATAAGGCTAACGTTGCCGATCTGGCCCAGGTAAAGGCCATGGTCCGTGATGTGTTTAAGGCTTATGGCCGCATCGATGTGCTTGTGAACAATGCCGGTATCGTCCGCGATCAGTACCTGCTTGAAATCAGCCAGGAAACCCTGGACAAGTGCTTCGACCTGAACGTGAAGGGCTACCTTTACTGCGCTCAGACTGTGGGCCTCAAGATGTTCAAGCAGAAGTCCGGCGTCATCATCAATATGTCTTCGGTCAGCTCCAAGTTCGCCTTGCCCGGCCAGAGCGTCTATAGTGCCACCAAGGGTGCAGTAAACTCCATGACCCAGACTCTTGCCAAGGAACTGGGTGGCTGGGGCATTCGCGTGAATGCCATTGCTCCGGGCTTTATCGCTACCGACATGATCGAGGCCATTCCCGAAGAAACCCGCGAAGGTTACCTCAAGAATATCCCCCTGAAGCGTTTTGGTACCCCCGAAGACGTGGCCAACATGGTTTCGGCTCTTGCTTCTGACCAGTTCTCCTATGTAACCGGCCAGGTATTTGTGCTGGATGGAGGTCTCTCTCTATGAGTTCCATGAATATTTTTGAAATTAGCGAAAAGATCGCCCAGCGTCCGCCTTTCCAGATGATCGAGAAGGTGACGGAACTGGTTCCCAACGAATCTGCTGTGGGCATCAAGAACGTTAGCGTCAATGAACCCTACTTCATGGGTCATTTCCCGGGCACCCCCATTATGCCGGGAGTGCTTATTGTGGAATCCTGCGCTCAGCTCTGCTCCCTGGTGATTGAAAAAAAGCCCGAAGATCTGGATGACAAGCTGTATGTGTTGCTGAAGATTGACGGTTTCAAGTTCGTGAAGCCTGTGATTCCCGGCGACCAGCTTGAAATTGCCGTGAACAAGACCAAGGGTGGTGGCATTATTGTTGGCTTTGACTGTGTGGTCAAGGTAAACGGAAATCTTCACGCCAAGGGCAGTCTTACCTTTACCACCATTCCCAAGGACTCCTTGGGTAAGTAGGTCTGGAATTGAAACGCATCCTAAAGTTGTTGGCGGAACCGTTTATGCAGCTTGCTGTATGGACGGTCATCTACTCGGTTCGAGCATACTTCTTTATTGTATTCCGCCCCAAGGTTACTTTTACCGATCCTTCGGTTCAATCTTATAAGTTCAAGGAACCGCGAATCATTATCGCGAACCATTGTTCTCCTTGCGACCCGATCATGCTCCTTTCACTGATTTTCAAGAACAGGAACATCGTGGTGGCCAAGGACTGGTTCGAGATGAAGTGCTTCCACTGGATTTTGACCCGCGTCCATGTGATTCCCTGTGACCGCTACAATCTGGACACAGAATGGGCCTTGATCGCCAAGAAAAACCTGGAAGCCGGTAAGTCCGTCATTATTTTCCCCGAAGGCAAGTGCCGCGAAGATGGCTTGATGAACGAATTCAAGTCGGGCTTTGCGTTCCTGGCCCGCAGCACAGGCGTGCCTGTTGTGTGCGTCGGTCATGACGGTACTTATAAGCGTGGGCATCGCACTGCGCTGGTCTTTGGCGGAGAAGAAAAGATTGAACGTGTGAAGGGAATTCCTTCTTCCCAGCACCTGGCGGAACGCAGCGAATACTTCCGTCAGAAGGTCTGGAAGCTGAAGCAGCAGGCTCAGGGTAGGAACGTAAACGAAATCCTGCCGCCCCCCGAAGAAACGCCTGAAGAAGTGACAGCAGAAAATGCGGCTAAAAGTGCAGAGGTGTCAAAGTGAAGTTCGGTCTTGTTCTAGAAGGCGGTTCCCGTCAGACTATGTTCAGCGCCGGTGTGCTTGACACCTGGATGGACGAAGGCATAGATTGCTTTTCTTACGTGGCTGGAGTTTCGGCCGGCGCCCACGCCGCTTTAAACTACATCACCCGCCAGCAGGGCCGTCTGCGCTTTATCATGCTGCCTACCCGTCTGCAGAATGGTCATAAGTGGGCTAACAAATATATTGGCATCCACAAGGAATACTACGCCTTGAATTACGATGCCGCCGACGGCAAGATGCCTCTGGATTTCGAAGCCTATTCCAATTCGAAAGTCGAGTGCGAAATTGGCTTGACTTGCTGCGAAACCGGCCGTGCAGAATTCATGTCCGAAAAGAACGACAAGAAGCGCTTGCTGGATTTGATCAGTGCCAGCTGTGCCTTGCCTATGCTTTTCCCCATGGCGCCCATTGGCGATAAGCATTACGCCGACGGATGCATTACGGTGCCGGTTCCTTTTGAACGAGCCTTCGAAAAAGGTTGCGACAAGGTGGTGGCCCTTTCGACCCATTACCCTGGCGAGGCGGTAACGGATTTCCGCAAGTATCGTGCAGTGCTGAACCCGATGTATAAGCGCAAGTATCCCGACTTGTTCCGCGCCCTGATGGTTCGCCTGAAGCGTTACGACAGGATGTTCCTGGAAATGGAAAAGCTTGAAAAGCAGGGCAAGCTATTCCTGATTCGCCCCGAAATCGACTTGTGCGACCAGTTTGATTGCGACATGGGAAAGATGAACGAATCTTACGACCATGGTGTTGAATACGCCAAGCGCCGCATGGATGAGCTGAAAGCATTTTTACAAATCTGATTGTGCAAAAAAGTTAGAAGTTTTAAATTCGCTACCTCATAAACATTAGGAATAGAAAAGTGTCCGATAAGAAGAAAGTGCTTGTAATGGTGGCTAGCCCCAAGAATGAACGGAGCGGAACCCTTGTTCCGACCAATGCCTTTGTTGAGGGCATGCTTGAAGGTGGTGAATTCGAAAGCGAATACATCTACATCGATCGCATGAACATTAAGCCATGCCGCGGTTGCCTTAGTTGCTGGGGTCGCCCCGATGGCAGCTGCTTTATGAAGGACGATGACGTTCCCATGATTCGCAAGAAGTTGGAAGAGGCTGACATCGTCATCTGGAGTTTCCCCCTTTACCTGTTTGGCGTTCCTGGCCAGATGAAGTGCTTGATGGACCGTATTGTGGGTATGGTTCACCCTTATATGGGACAGAAACTGGATGATCCCGACGCGATGAACAAGCCTATGCATGGCTTGCAAAATCAGAAGCCCGGCCAGAAGATCATCTTGCTTTCGAGCTGTGCCTGGTGCGATCTGGATGTTGTTTATGAACCCATCATCAAACAGTTCAACATCATTCTGGGTGCTGATGGTTACACCCTGGTGGCTTGCCCTCAGATGCGCGCACTGCACCATCGTGGCGGCGAACGTCGCCTGAACATGCTTCGAGCCAAGTACAAGAAGGGCGGTCTGGAACTGGCAAAGACTGGTGCCCTTTCCAAGGAAACCATCGACTTGCTGCAAAAGCCCATGTTCAGTGAAGAAGTCTACAAGGAACTGGTGGTGCAGTTTGTGACCCACATGTTCGATCGCGACGACAACTTCTAGAAAAATTCCGCTTTATGAATCGTTTATGTCCCGCTTTAAAAGGCGGGATTTTTTACACGGATTTAAACACAATTAGCGCTTGTCGCCCCGAGGTCCAGGCCCTTTTTTTAGTTAAGAATTTATATTCCAAAGTAGGCCAATTAGGGATGATTGGTTATTAAGGAGTGTTTATGATTGGATTTAAATCGCTGGCGGTAACCGCTAGCCTTATAAGTTTCGTTGGAGTGGGGACCGCCTTCTCGGCCGTTACCTGGAAACCGGTTTGTGCATCGGCGGGTCACACACTTTTGGCAAGCTCAGACCATTTTGAAATCTGCAAGAAGGCGACTCACGACGATGGCTCCGCCAACAATGCCACCTTGGATAATTCCACTGCGCAGAACGCCTTGAACACTCTGGAGCACATTTTCTCGGTTTACCACGATTCCGCAAAGTGGATGTACCCCCAGCCCAGCAACGCCAATGAAAAACTGAAGAGTGTGGCCTACCTTTTCGAGGATTCCAAGATGGCGGCCCTTTACGGCGGCGGCAACACGGAAGCCTGCGTGAAGAACGGGGCAGGGAAGGACGAATGCTCCCCGGGTCTCTGGCTAGGTTCTGGAGCCTTCAAGGACCTGTGGGGTCTGGCACACGAATACGCCCACGGCCTGCAGAGCGTTGCCGGATGGATGGGTTCCAACGCCACCGCCGGCTGGATCTGCGAATCCCACGCCAACTGGATGGCCCATCAGGTGAACCCCACTGACGCCCACTACTGTTCCGAGGCGCTGATCAACTTTCCGTACTTGTATTATGGAAGTTCCCGCGACCGCTATTGCAACTGGCAGTTCATGGAACATCTGAAAGAGGAATTTGGCGGAGGCTGGAAAGGCGTGCAGATGGTGAACCGCATGTGGATGGATAAGATCGACGATGGCGAAATTGGCTACTCCTCCCAGACGCCCTTTAGCGCCATGATTGGCGCCTACGACTGGACTTACGAAGATTTGACTGCCCAGTTCGGCAAGTTCGCCATGAAGAACGCCACCCTGGAATATGCCGGGGCAAAAAAGGCGCTGTACCAAAAGACCTGGGGAGACTACGAATTCGCCACCCGCCGCACCACAGGCTCCGGCGACATCTACCGCAGACACAGCCGTGTTACCATGTTGGATGAAGTGGATAGTTTCTATCAAGTACCCAGTTACTGGGCTCCGCAACGTTTCGGCTACAACCTGGTGCGAATCTATCCCAACTCCGCAGGAAAGGTAACCGTCAAGTTCCGCGGCATTGTGCAGGCTTCTAAACCGTCGTCTGAATTTGGTTGCCTGGGAACCGAAACTGTGTGGGAATGGTCCGATGCCCAGAACAAGTGGGTGCAAAAAAATCTCTGCAACCTGTCACCTGAAATTATGCCCGACCCTGGCTCCAGCTGGACTGTGGGACTGGTGGCCGAAGGCTCCGACGGAACGCCCCGTTACAGTGAAATGAAGTCGGGAACGGCGTTCAATCTGAGCATCGAGACCAAGGCAAACGACAAGGCCCTTTGGCTTGCGGTGACAGCTACTCCCAAGGACCTTTACACCGTTACCTGGGACCAGTTTTACTACACCATCTACAGATACCCCTACATGGTCCGTGTTGAAAACGGCAAACCGGAAGGTTATGAGGATGGGGCTTGGACGCCGACAAGTACCGCTAACTATACAAGGCATTCCAATGGCGGAGGCTGGGTAAGCTCCAAGGCAAAGGTGGCTGCAACCGCCTACGTAGGCCCCGATGCAGTTGTCAACGGGGGAACCGTTAGCGGTGAAGCCCGCATTGAAGATTACGCTGTTGTTAACGGCGGGACCATCAGCGGAAATGCGGTTGTTTCTAGACGCGCCCTGGTGTCTTCGGGAACCATCAGCGATAACGCTAGATTGACGGACGACGCTTGGCTAGTTAGCGGTAGCGTTTCTGGCAACGCCAAGGTGGGCGCACTTTCTATTATCGTGAATTCTACCATCGCAGATGATGCCCAAGTTTATGGCGTCATGTGGGCGGTGGCAAGCAAGAAGCTAAGCGGAACCGCACAACTCCGTGGAGACCTTGAAAACAACTTTACCAAGGAACTGACTTCTGGCGTATTCTACGGAATGGTGGATGACGGTATGCTCAGCGATCCCGTTTATGGAGCAGGCCGTACCCAGGCTCCCGAAGATGCTACCCAACTCCCCGAAATTTCAAAGTGGTACACCATTGACGAAGATAAGGAACTTGTCGAAAATAAGGATCCCACAGGAATTGCCAATCGCGTGCGCCCGACAATAATAAAAAAGACCCAAGGCAAGTTCGATGCCATGGGCCGTAAGTTAAAAGGGCGCAAATTTAATTACTTACACTTGAAGCCCTGAAGTTCCAGGCCAGCCTTCATTTCGGCATAGCTGGACTTGCGCTGCATATTCATTGCCTTGATAAAGGGGCTTTCATTTGCAGTGTGGAGTCTAAAGCCGGTAATCGTTTCTTCTACAGTACCCTTACCGCTTTGAATAAACATTTGCTTTATATGATCACGACGGCTGTCCATTTCAGGCGGAACAAAAACGTCGGTAACCAGGTCGACGTTATCGATATGGTCATCGGTAATTACAAGGGTCATCGTCACATGGTTCTGAAGGCCTCCAAACTGGCCGTTGGCGGAGCAGCTCAACTTCTGGGTGCCGGTCTTTTTCTTTGCCTTGGCTGGCTTTGCTGCGGGCTGGGCCTTAGGAGTATACTGAAGAGCTGCGAGCAAATCCGCTTCGCTGGCGGCACCCTGGATACGGTTGATGACTCGGCCATCCTTAATCAAGAAGAAAGTGGGGAAGGCCTGGATAGGCAAGGTATTCTTGATCTTTTGAACGTTAGGTTCATCAAAGCCCACGGAAGCCACCTTAACATCGGGATACTTCTTTGCGATATCGATGAGGGTCGGAATCATGATCAAACAAGGCGGGCAGCTGGAAGAGAATACATCCAGGATGGTAGGTTTGTCGGTATGGAGAATTTCCTTTTCGAAATTATTGTCATCCACACGGACGATCTTGATGACATCTTCAGCCTGGGCTGCAGAAAAAATCAATGCAACTGAAAGTGCTAAAATTTTCTTAAAGTTCATTGTAAGGCCTTCCTTTTTTATAAACGATAAAATAGAAAAAATCTCGTAGGGAACCCACGAGATTTAGGTTGAAGTTTAAAGGATAAATATTAAAGAAATTTCTTTACGCTTTAACCTTTCTGCTTTCCGCTATTAGACCTGCGGGAGCTTGGCGAGGCTTGCTGCGATGTCTGCATCGGTGGGGATGTAGTCATTCATTTCGCCGTCGTTGAACTTCTGGTAAGCCACCATGTCGAAGTAGCCAGTACCGGTGAGGCCGAAGAGGATGTTCTTCTGTTCGCCAGTTTCCTTGCACTTGAGAGCTTCGTCGATAGTAGCGCGGATAGCGTGGCTGGATTCCGGAGCCGGCAGGATACCTTCGGTCTGAGCGAAGAGCTTAGCAGCTTCGAACACCTTTGTCTGTTCTACGGAAGCAGCGCGCATGAGGCCCTGATCGTAGAGTTCAGAAAGGACAGAGCTCATGCCGTGGTAACGCAGACCACCAGCGTGGTTTGCAGACGGAATGAAGCTGGAGCCCAGAGTGTACATCTTGGCCAGCGGGCAAACCTTACCCGTATCGCAGAAGTCGTAAGCGTACTTACCGCGGGTAAGGCTGGGGCAGCTTGCAGGTTCGATTGCCAGAATATCGTAGTCAGCTTCGCCGCGGAGCTTTTCGCCCATGAACGGGGAGATAAGACCACCAAGGTTAGAACCACCACCTGCGCAGCCGATGATCAGGTCCGGCTTCACACCGATCTTCTTGAATGCAGCCTGAGCTTCCAGGCCGATCACGGACTGGTGCAGCAGAACCTGGTTCAGCACGGAACCCAGAACATAGCGGTAGCCTTCCTGAGTAACGGCTGCTTCAACAGCTTCAGAAATAGCGCAACCCAGAGAACCAGTGGTGCCCGGGAATTCTTCGTTGATCTTGCGGCCAACGTTGGTGTTCATGGAAGGAGACGGGGTGACAGAAGCGCCGTAGGTGCGCATCACTTCGCGACGGAAAGGCTTCTGTTCGTAGGAGCACTTCACCATGTAAACCTGGCAGTCAATGCCGAAGAAGGCGGAAGCCATGGAAAGAGCGGTACCCCACTGGCCTGCACCAGTTTCGGTGGTCACGCCCTTAAGGCCCTGCTGCTTGGCGTAGTAGGCCTGGGCGATAGCGGAGTTCAGCTTGTGGCTGCCGCTGGTGTTGTTACCTTCGAACTTATAGTAGATGTGAGCCGGAGTGCCGAGGGCCTGTTCCAGGAAGTAGGCGCGGACCAGCGGAGACGGGCGGTACATCTTGTAGAAAGTCTGGATGTCCTGAGGAATGTCGATATATGCGGTATCGTTGTCCAGTTCCTGCTTGACCAGTTCGGAGCAGAACACGCCTTCCAGTTCGGCGGCAGTCATGGGCTTACCGGTACCCGGGTTCAGGAGCGGTGCCGGCTTCTTCTTCATGTCGGCACGGACGTTGTACCACTGCTTCGGAAGTTCGGATTCTTCGAGGTAGATCTTGCAAGGACCATCAATCTTAAGAGAGGAGCAATTACGCATATTATTCCTTTTGGTTTGTAAAGCTTGGTCGGGCAAAGCCCGTTTTTGAAAAATCAAAAAAAGTTCGCCTTAAATTTACACAAAAAAAGACGGATGTAAAACGCAAACCTTGTAAAAACATCGTTGAAAATGCGAAAACCGCACTAAAGATGCTACTGACAAAAGGCAAATCACAAGGTATGGAAAGTTATACTATCTTTGCCCAAAGTTATGACGACCAATTCACAGCATTACGAATTTAAGTCTCCGTCGCTGAGCTACAAGAACGCCATGGTGACGGTGGACGTTCTGGAAAGGGATCCTACACACAAGCCCCGAGTGGTCTGGAGCGTAGATGGTAAGGAAGTCTACCGCACGGATCTTTGCAAGATTTTTTCTGACTTGAAGTTTGAAGCTGCCCGTACAGCCATCTACACCTACGACGACGAGGCTCGTGCCCATGCTGTCGGTTTGAACTGCGGTGCTATGGCCAGCCCGGAACATCTGGCTCCTGTTTTTCTGATGTGGCCCCACCGCCGCTTTAACGTGAATATCGTGAGCGGAGCCGATGTGAATTGTGGAGCAGACGGCAAGTCCGCCGCGAAGGTTGCAGAACTTCCCTTGATGGATGGTTCTGCTGCACCGTTTTTCTATGGCCTGCGCCGAGCTGCGGGGGAGCCTGAAGAACTTGTTTTTTACGATGCCCCGGTAAACGCTAACTGGGATTTGAAAACGTCGGGTGATAATCCGCGAACCTATGGCCATGTACGTATCATGCCTGCAGAAACTTTCGAGGTGGAGTACGTTCTGGACCGCAGTGTGGCCCGCGGTGACACCTGCGACTTGCAGTCGGCCGCATCGGTTAGCCTTTATTCTCCAGAGAACCTGTTTCAGATTTTTATGGCCCGCACGTTTATTTCTCAGTTAGAACTTGACGCTGCGCGGTCCAACGGTCTATTAAAAGGCGTAGATGAAAGCTGCGGACTTCTTTTAGACGCAAAAGCCTCCGCAGGATGCCCCTGCAACGAAAATTTCCGTGTCGCCAATGAACCTGCCATGCATAAAATACTAGATTTAATTGGCGATATAACATTCATTTGTCCTGCACTCCCCAAGGTGCGGATTGAAATCACCAACGGTGGGCACGTTTCTCACCGACAAATCATGGAGAAGTTAATACCTTATGTCTCTGCTGGACTCTTTGAAAAAATCTGATAAAGAAGGCGTTCTCTACGGCGAAGATGTTTGCCACGAAGTTCTTCCCCAGAAGTTCCCCTTTGCTTTCGTTGACGAAATCCTGGAATTGAACATGGGTGATGGCACTGCAGAAAATCCCCCTTCTCTGGTGGGCCGTATGCACGTTACTGGCGAACAGGACTTCTTCAAGGGCCATTTCCCCGGCAATCCGGTGATGCCCGGCGTGATCCAGATTGAATCCATGGCTCAGGCAGCAACTCTCCTGACCATGATCGCAATGGAAGATAAGACTGTTGGCAAGCGCCCCGCCTTCATGGGTGTGGAAAACTGCCGCTTCCGCAAGGCTGTGATTCCTCCTACCGATATCATCCTGAAGGTCCGTCTCACTGACCTCCGCATGGCTCGTCGCGGCATCTTCAAGTATGCCGGTCAGGTGTTCATCGGCGAAGACCTGGTGACCGAAGCAGAATTTTCTGCAGCTATGGTTTAATTGCTCTCCCCGCAAGGGGGATCATGCCCACTAAGCACTAAAGTGCTAAGTGGTCAAAGTGTGTCGCGGAAATGCTGGTTCGTTAACGGCGTTACGTCATCCTGAAGGGCGTAGCCCTGAAGGATCCAGTACATAAGTAAAAAAGAGGATTGTCATCAAATGACAGTCCTTTTTTGGTATCTTCGTTTTTATGGAGAAACATAGCTACACATATATACTTTTTAGTCAACGAAATGGGACACTATATATTGGTGTTACTAATGATCTGAAACGCAGAGTTTCCGAACACAAAAGCAAGGCAATTCCTGTTTTTACGCAGAAATATGGAGTTGATAAGCTTGGATATTTCGAAGTGTATAATGATATCCGCTTTGCTATAGAACGGGAAAAAGTGTTGAAAGGGTGGAGAAGGGTGCGCAAGATAGAATTGCTGGAAAGCATGAATCCAACATGGAGGGATTTGTATTTTAATTTGTTCTAGGTTCGTCGTGGATTCTTCGAGCCTGTGGCTCTCAGAATGACGAAATGCGTTTAAGGTTCGTCATGGATTCTTCGAGCCTGCGGCTCTCAGAATGACGATAATTGAAGGCTCGGGATGACGATGGTTGACGTGAAGTCTACATCTCCGGGTCCAGCTCGCCGCGGATGATTTCCACTTCGCCGTGTTTGACCAGGCTGATGATGTTGGTGGGGCAGATTTCGATAGGGCCGCAGTCCACCATCATGTCTACGGAATGCTCGAAGGTTTTCCAGAGTTCGTCGGGCTCGTAGATGTCTTCGTCGCTGAGCTTGGCGGCGGTGCTGAGGATGGGCTTGTCGAAATGCTGGAACAGTTCCTTGAAGAAGGGGTGGGTGGGCATTCTCACGCCGATTTCGGGGCGCTTTACGTCTAGGCGGCGGGCGATGTGATGGTCGGCGGGCAGAATAAAGGTGAAGGGGCCGGGTACGCGGGGCTTCATGATGTTGAAGGCGAAATTGTCGATGCGGGCGTAGTCGGTGGCGGCACGGATATCGGGAATGATCAGGGCCATAAAGAACTTCTTCATGGGCTTTTTCAAGGCATAAAGTTTGTGGATGGCCTTGGGGGATTCTGCGTTACAGCCGATAGCATAACCGGATTCTGTAGGGTACAGAACAAGACCGTCGTCTTCCAGGGCGGCGGCGGCCAGCTTAACAATGCGGGCCTGAGGATTTTGTGGATGTACTTCAAATCGCATGTGCTGAATTTACACAAAAAAGCTTGAATTGGCTCAAAAAAATTTATTTAAGGATAGTCCATGTTGACTATCTTTGCACTATGCGTTATTCTATGATTGTTCTCCTGGTTGTTTCCGCCCTCCTTTCCGGATGTTTTTCTGCGGGGGATGACTTCTATTCCTACGTACTTCTGAAGGGGAGTATCCAGCGCGAAAATCCCGAAGATATGGTGGACGTGGCTGTTGATTCCCGCTGCACCTTGATGGCCAATGACCTGGAAGGCGGTGACTATGAGGTTTCTATCGGAGCCATCGAGAACTGTAACGTGGTATGGACCATCAACAACGAAATTGTCCAGAGGGCGGTGGTTCATAAGGATTGGGATACCCAGAATCACCTGATCGGTATGGAAATTACCGTTATAGATGAACGTTCCAAGTCTAGCAAGACGGTCTATTCCAAGACACCGGATTCCAGAGAATGGATCATCGAACTTTAATGCGCTAACATTGGGGAACCACCTGGGTTCCTTCGAAGGCGTTCTGAATGTGTGAAAATTGCAGGGGAGACTGGTAGACCCTGGCACTCAGTACATCAAAACGACAAGGCTGGTCAAAACCCCTGGGGGCAATCTGGGGGTGAGAGTGGAGAAAGTGGCAGGCGGTGTGCCAGATCTTTTTCTGCTTTAGGCGGTTCACGCGGGCGGCGGGATTCCCCTGCTGATTATTCCAGACGGACTTGACTTCTACAAAGACGATTGTTTCGCCTTGTTTTGCCACAATGTCCAGTTCCCCTCCGCGGTAGGCATAGTTGCGGGCCACCACCTGATAACCGTTACGGGTCAGGAATGCGGCTGCCTGGTCTTCGATGGCGTTGCCTTTTTTGCGTGTGTCAGAATGTACGGTCTTGTTCATGCATAACCTTCTTTTTATTAAAAGTTTAACGAACCGCGCAATGAAATTGCGCGACCCCTCTTTCATATAGTCAATGCATGTCCTGTACACGTTTCGTGTTCAGGTCGACGATTTTTGCCCGTTGCCCGGGCGGTAGAGGCTTTGCCTCTTAGGGCAGTTCCATTCCCAGCAGGCGGATTTCAGAAACAGCGAAGTCTGCGTTTTCACCTTCGTGGACGTTGTCCAGGTAAATCTTCAGTTCGGTGGTTTCCATGGCCTGGATGGTGGGGTACTGCATACCCTTGATGTTTTCCAGCTTTACCTTCTGCTTGAAACCGTCCTTGGTTTCGAGGGTCAGGGTGCGGGGCTTCTTGAAAATGCGGAAGCGGTCACCGAAGGCGTCGTCCACGGACTTCTGGTAGCCAACGGCGATACCGAAATGGGTGACCACGGCGTTGGTTTCAAAGTAAAGGGTCAGAACGGGATTCTGGGGCTTCTGGGGGACGGGGGCCAGCCAGGCGGTCTTCAGGTCATTGTCCTTAAGGTTGTCCAGCGGATATCCCTTCTTCTGGTCGATTTCCAGTGCCTTAGTTTCGTAGTTGCCCATGGCGTCGTTCCACTCCAGTTCGCGGAGGGTGCTTTCGGGCTTGTGGGTGAGCATCAGCAGGATCAGCAGCATGATGATCAGCGGGAAGATGAACACGGCCAGGGCGGTGAGCTTCTTTTGCAAGAGGCGGGCCTTGGGCGAAATCTTGTTGGCCATGTCGGCGATGGACTGGGTGTGCTTGTGGAGCAGAGTCTGGTTTCCCATGCGTCCAGTCTGGCGATCGCGTTCGGTGGTGAACACCTGGTCACAGGCATCCAGGAATTCCTGCATGTCGTGGAAGCGTTCGTTCAGCTTTTTCTTGAGGCACTTGAGGATCAGCTTGGAGAGGCCTGCAGGCATATCCTTGCGGAACTGTTCCGGCGGAGGGGGCTGCTGCTGAACGTGCTTCAGGGCGATTTCGATGGGCTTTTCACCTTCGAAGGGGAGGCGACCGCAGGTCATCTCATAAAGAATGACGCCCATGCTGTAGATATCGGTCTGCAGGGTGACGCTGTCACCGTGGCACTGTTCGGGGCTCATGTATTCCGGGGTACCCATGGTCATGCCGGTGCGGGTCAGGCGTTCCTTTTCCATTTCCTGGATGTAGGAGATGCCGAAATCCATGATGTACACGCGGTTGTCGCGGGTCAGCATGATGTTGGAGGGCTTGATGTCGCGGTGAACGATACCCTTGTTATGGGCGTAGAGCAGGCCGCGGGCAATCTGGCGGATAATGACTTCGATGGCCTCGAAGGAGAGCTGTTCCTTGTTGTGGAGGATGTCCGAAAGGTTGGTGCCTTCCACATAAGTCATGGAAATGAACAGCTGGTTGTTCTGCTGACCAAAGTCGAACACATGAACCACGTTCTGGTGGTCCAGTTCCTTCATGGCCTGAGCTTCCATGTAGAAACGCTTGATGGCCTCTTCATCGGAGGAGGCGTCCAAGATCTTGAAGGCTACTTCGCGGTTAAGCCTTTTGTCCATGGCCTTGTAGACGTTGCCCATGCCCCCTTTACCCAAGGTTCCAATGAGGTCATAGTTTGCGTTAAAAGGACGAGGAAATACTTCTGGCTTCTGCGGTGCGATCATTTTGCGTTCTTGGATCTAAAAAGTTTAATTGCCATCACAATATAAAAACCTACGGCGATGGCGATGGCGGCAACAATGTTTACAACGGGGTCTTGACGCTCTAAAAGTAGGTTCAAAAGGCTATTTTGGTTGTAGCGGGACCAGATTACGGTAGACAGGGCGCGGCCAAGAGCCTGCATCTGATCTAGGGGAACCAGCGCACCGGCAAGTGCTACCTGGGGAATAATAAGCAAGGGGAGGGTAGCGTTTGCCTGTCCGGAATTCCTGGAGAAGGCGCTCACCATTAAGCCCACCATGACGGCTGGCAGGACCATGGCTGCCGTAGTAAGCAAAAGTGCTGTCACGGGAACGTGGGAAGCGATCCTGAAATTGACGAAGGCGTATACGATAAGCGTCTGAATCCAGGCCACCAAGGTGGGGAGGGTGGCCTTTGAAAGCAGGGTGGGCAGGACCTTTACGCCCTTACGGAACTCGCCCTGGAGAATCTGACGTTCCTGAACAATTTCGCGGATCGACAAGGAAAGGGCTAACCAGTTTGCCGAAAGGATGACGGCGAAGGCTACAATCCAAAGAGAAGTCAGCTCCGAGAAAATCAGGGAGAAAAGTCCACCGATAACCAGGGGTTGAATAATCAAGGTGAGGGTCTTTCCCAGGTCGCGGAACCATTGTTTTGCTGTAAGACCTATCTTGTAGAACAGCACAGGGGCAAGTTCATTCTTTACGAAATAAATGTTTGGATGGGCGCTCTCGTCGCCGTTAGAATCGTCCTGATTATCCTGGGCCTTACGTTCCCAGGAGTTCTTCCAGTTGGTGGCGGATTCGTCGTTCAGGTCCGAAAGAATTTCTTCGGGATCCCTGGTGTTGAAATAGCGGAAGGCATCGGCGGGGGTGCCATAAAAACCTTGTTCCCCGTGATGTAATACCAGCACCTTGTTGGCGATGTCCAAAGCTTCGTAGCTATGGGTGGTAAGAATCACCGTGTGCCCCAGGAACGAAAGCTGTTGCAGATGGGTGCAGAGGATCTTGGCGTTGTAAGGATCCAATCCGGAAAGAGGTTCATCGAGAACGATAAGGCCCGGGTTGCCCATGAGTTCGCGGGCCAGGGCCACACGACGGAGTTCGCCTCCGCTCAGAGTCTTTACCAGATTGTCCATGCGTTCGGTCAGACCGAAAAGCTGACAGAACTGCTCCATGCGTTTTTGGGCATTGGCCTTGAATTCATGGCGGTTCATGCTGGTGCGTCCGCCATCCAGAAGTGTTTCGCGGACTGTCAGGTCGCGGCGCAGTTCCGGATCCTGCTCCAAGAATGCAATATGCTTGCGGATTTCTGCATTGCGGTAATCCAGGCCTCCGATGCGGACCTGTGATTTTTCGCCACAGCTGTGAATGCCCTGTAGCAGTCGCAGGAGGGTGGATTTTCCCTGGCCTGAACGACCGATAATAGCCATGATTTCGCCGGCGGGCAGCGTGAAATTCAAGTCGCGGACAATCTGCTTTTTACCTGCAAAAATATCCAGCTGGCGGGCGGTGACGCTAAAACCCTGAGGGGCGTTAAAGCAGGCGACACGGCCTTCCGAAAGTTCCAGCTCATAACCGGGAATCTTGAGAATTTCACCTTCGTTCAGGGGTATGGAGCGAAGGACTTTCCCCTGGGGGGAGACCATCTTCTGTGTAAAGTTGATCAGGGCGGCGCTCGCAGACGTCTCGACGGAAATACCTTCAGGCAGTTCCGTTTCAGAATTGTTGAAGGCATCCATCACCAGTAACGACAGATGGCGATCCTTCAAGGTGGCCTGCAACTTCTGCGTTCCGATAAGAATGACATCGCCATCCTTAATGGGAAGCGGTGCAGAAACGTCGGCACCATTCAGCTGCGTTACGCTGTTCTCGGTCAGGTTCCGCAAAGTCCATTGGCCAGAAACGCACTCCAATACCGCATGCTGTCTAGACACCATCAGGTTATCTAGCACCAGGCAATTATCCGACTTACGGCCGATAGTAAAGGGCTTGTCGGCTGAAGGAGTGACGATCTGGAAGGAATGCATATAACTAATTATAAGGTAGGAATTATGAATTACAAAACTTTAAGATAGTTCTAAAACCATCTTGATGAATCTCATAATTCATAATTCGTAATTCATAATTAAACCAGAGCCTTCAGGCCGGCGATAAAGCGGTCGCATGCCTTTTCCAAAGTTTCGTCACTGGCTGCGTAAGAGAAACGAACACAGGTATCGTCACCGAATGCGGCACCCGGCACAATGGCAAGGCCCTGAGACTGCAGCAAGTATTCGCAAAGTTCAACGGAACCGCCAATGACCTTACCCTCGGGAGTCTTCTTGCCGTAGAAACAGGTCACGGGAGCGAACAGATAGAATGCGCCCTCCGGTGCGTGAGCGGGAACCGGCAGGATTTCTGCGGTACGCTTCAGCATGTAGTTGCGACGCTTCAGGAATGCAGCCTGCATGGCTTCTACGTTAGACTTGTCCATTTCAAGAGCGCCCAATGCGGCGTACTGCGCTACGTTGCTAGGGTGGTGTGTTGCCTGTCCCTGGATTTTGCCGATGATCTTTGCGATGTCGGCGGGGGCTGCGTTGTAACCGATACGCCAACCGGTCATGCAATGGGACTTGGAGAAACCGTTAATGACGATGGTACGTTCAGCCATGCCGGGGAAGGCGGCGGCGCTTGTAAATTCGGTATCGTAGACGAAGTATTCATACACTTCGTCAGAAATGCAGTAGATGTCCTTTTCCACGATTACCTTGGCCAGTTCACCCAGTTCTTCCTTGGTGTACACGGCTCCGGTGGGGTTGCAGGGGTTATTCAGGAGGATTGCCTTGGTCTTGTCTGTAATGGCGGCGCGGAGCTGTTCTGCGGTAATCTTGAACTTGGCTTCCTTGGTAGCTTGTACAATTACGGGCACACCACCAAGCCACTTTACCAGTTCGGGGTAAGTGACCCAGTAAGGAGCGGGAACGATCACTTCGTCACCCGGATTCACAAGTGCAGCCAGGGAGTTGAACACGGCATGCTTTGCACCGCTAGTCAT
The DNA here is from genome assembly GCF_900142505.1 of Fibrobacter sp. UWH5. Classification (NCBI taxonomy): domain Bacteria; kingdom Pseudomonadati; phylum Fibrobacterota; class Fibrobacteria; order Fibrobacterales; family Fibrobacteraceae; genus Fibrobacter; species Fibrobacter sp. UWH5. Next base: position 39,077 of record NZ_FRBB01000017.1, read on the forward strand.
GATGATCTGTTCCGGCTTGTAGTCCAGACCGTTTTCATCTTTCAGTTTCTTGGCCACGGCCTTGCGGACTTCCATAATGCCCACAGGTGCGGTGTAGCGGGTCTTGCCCTCGTCAATAGCCTTGCAAGCAGCAGCACGGATAGGCTCCGGTGTAGGGAAATCCGGTTCACCGGCACCCAGACTGACAACGTCCTTGCCATCAGCAATCATCTGCTTGGCCAAAGTATCGATAGCGACCGTCAAACTGGCGGCAATATTCAAAGTTCTAGTGGATAGAGGTTTCATTTTTTCTGAGCCTTGATTTCTTGATGACGCGGTAAGTATCCAGCGTACTTGCGATAAGGGGGTAAATGGTTAACTGTGAAATGAATATGCAAATCAATCCGATGGCACTGATAATGCCCATGCTGCGAATACCCGGGTGGGACGAAAGCAACATGGCGAAAGAGCCGATAAAACCGGCCCCCTGTGCCGTAAGGATTGAAGAAAGCTTTGCGCGCAGAACGGTCCAGGCGGTTCCATTCTGCTTTTCGTAATAGGATGACCAGAGCTGCAAGGAACCATCAACACTGACCCCAATCAGCAGCACGAATACCAGGGAACTGTAGAACGAAATATGGATTCCCCAACCGTGAACAAGAATGGTCAACCAGCTCATAGAGAACATGGAAGGGAGTACCGTAAAGAAGGCTCGGCTCAATTTATTGTAGTACAGCAGCAGAATGAACCAAAGCATGATAATCCCAAGCACAATGGACTTGTCGACATTCTGGAGCACCAGGTCCAATACGTTTGCTCTAAGGATGGGGGTTCCGCAGACCTTGAATTTGTTGTCCTGGATGCCGTCAAACTTCTGGAGCTGAGCATTAATGTGGCGGCAGGCCAGGCCATTGTCAGGATCGGAAGAGGGGATGATAAAGGCAAATACTCCGGACTGACCGTCCTTGCCCGAGAACTTGCGGCGGATATCTTCAGAAAGTTTGAATTCCTGGATGTCATTCTCATAGTTAGAGAGCATCTCCACGATAGAAACACTGTCGTCTGTGGCCAAGCGAGACAAAATCTGAGGAGTCAGCTCCGCCTTCAGGTGTTCCAGCATATTTTTCTTGTTCTTGCTCATCTTGGGCATGAACTGGTACTGGGTGTAAATTCTTCCCAAGTCGGGAATCTGTCCACGATCCTTCAGGTGTTTGAAGTCTTCCTGGATGCTGCTACTGTATGAGGAGTCCGGCAACATCACAATGACTGGATCGAAGGTGGAGAATCCGGTCTCTTCGATCAGGGCGTTCACCTTCTGCTCATCCAACTGCATTTCGGTCTGCCTGAAATCGTAAAGGAAGGCCAGGTTGTTGCCGCTGTACAAAAGGCCTGCGCTACTGAGGATGCTGATGCATACAATGATGGCCCAGTTCACCTTATTGGGGAACAGCTTGAGACGTCGAGGAATGTGTCGGGAAATTTCGGCAATGTTGAACATCTTCTTCTGCTGGGCAAAGCGCAACAGCGATACACCCAGAAGGGGGCAGATATAGAGGTTCATCAAGACTCCGATGGCTCCAAGGATTGCCAATTCCCGCAAACCCGGCAGAGGAATCAGCAACAGCGAAAGGAACAGGGCTGCCATGATTAGCGAAGAGGCCGCAACCGGAGGCATAATACCCAGGATAGCACTTTCGGTACTGAGGGTGGGGCTTAAGTTTTGGTCACGTTCCTGGAAGAATCGGGTCAGGAGGTGCGTCTGTATTTGCATGGCGTGGCCCGGCAAAATCAAGGCCAGGTTTAACGTAAACAGATTGATTCTTCCAAAAAACAGGTAGGCAATCCCGAACATGAATATGGTGGGAAGTGCAATAGGCAAACCAGAAATCAGGATCAACTGGGGCCGTCTATAGAAATGGAGCATGGACAGCACCAGGAGGATGATGACAGCCATTCCCCCCGCGAATTTTGCCTCGGGCAGAAGTTTCTTACCGGTCTTGATTGACTTGTAAATCTTTCCGGTATAGTAGACTTCAATGTTTCGTGAGCTTGCTGCAGAGTCAAGATAAGCTTTGGCTCGGTTGTAAAGATTGCGATTTGACTGCAGGTCGGTCAGGGAATGGGTGGGGTAGATGTCAATGACACGGATTGTCCCATCATTGTTGGCATGGGACTGTTGGAGTTCCCTAAAGTATTTTTCTTCAATCTGCTTTACCAGTCCATCAGCCTTTTCTGCAGTTGCACCTGCACTATCTGCAGATTCAGTAAGGTCGACTAGAAAGGGATTGCTTTTACGGAAATGGGCGTTTTTGACACTGTCAACCATGTTGACTACAGCGGCAACTTCGTCTTCATTGGCATACAGGAGGCGGTTCTTCTTGAAAAAGTTTTCGTCGGCGGCAAACTCAATAAAGTGAACCAGAGGGTCCTTGGAGAAATCCCTGGCGAAATTACGGGCCAGGTTGAAATTCGTCAAACTGTCTTTTGATTGTAAGACAATAGTGAGGCTGCCTAATCCACCAAAAGAATTTTCAATATCCTGATAATCTAGTTGTACCTCATTTCCCTTCAGAGAATCCTGCAACTGGAGTTCCCAACGCAAATGGTTAATGGGATAGATACAAAGTGCGGCCAATACCAACGATACGATGATATTCGCCCTATAATTTTGCCCTAATCTCTTAACTATTTTTGCGAACGCAGAAAACATGACAACAATATAATTATAAATTGGGGGGGTATGAAGTTGGGTTTATGTAGGAAGATCGCTACGATGGCGTTTTGTTTGCTGCTGATGGCTGCAAGCCCTTTTGCACAAACCAAGGAATCCAATGATCCTGCACCTCAAAATTCAACTTCCGAAAATCCCGAAACAGAGAACGTCGAAGAAGAAGATTCGTTCAAATGGTCTAACCTGTGGAAATGGCCCCTGGACTACATCATCCAGCCAGTACTGAACATCCTCATCTACCCGATAGCGACCCCCATCGATTACGCGGTCAAGAACGGAGTCATCGAAAGGTCGGTGGATTTAATCACCTTCGGCGAACGCAAGAACATATTCATTTACCCTAGTTTCAACTTAAAACCGGGCGCAAGTACCGAACTGGGCGTTGTCTATCGACACCGTAGCGTATTCCTGGATCGAGATTATCTAGTGCTGCAAGGGGAATTTTTTGCCAACGGCGACTTGGCCTTCGATACACGATACACCAAGCAGTCTATCCTTGGGACTCCGCTTTTCGCCGGCGTTCGTTACAGTATCAACTGGAACCGAGACAAACATTTTATTGTTCCCGAAACAAAGGCTAGCTATCTACAGCCGGATTCCAGCTTTAGTATTACCTGGCGACTTGGCGCACCGCTTTCTGACAACCGCAACTGGAATGCTGAAATCTGGACAACCCAAAACTTCATCAAGGCCGATGTTCCCGATATCGAAGACTCCCTGTTATTTAGCAAGAAGTTTTCCATCGAAGACCGCGGACTATATCAAGACCATATGGAATTTCCCATTGGTGCATCCATCATCTACGACGACCTGGATTACCCATACGCCCCATCCCGAGGTTCCCGCGTCAGTTTTTCAGGTTCCTATAACATTGTCAGCAAGTACGACGGCGTAAGTGTCAAGGAACTGGGCGATGAAGCCAAGGACTATTATGACGAAGATATCATTAATGGTTCCAAAAGAAAGCACGATTACATCCGCACGGAGTTCTTGCTCCAGCATTATTTCTTGCTAGGCAGCAGCCCCAACTATATTCTAAGCGCAACAGAAGCCCGACAGAACCGTAAGTTCTATACCGACTTTTCCTGGGATGAAGCCATTCGTGTATGGCGTCCCGAAAACATGATGCAAACCCTTTTTGAGAGAAGGGTTATCGCCTTACAGTATAGGCTAATTGATTTATGGGAAATGGAAAAAGGCGGCGCACCCTTTAACGCATTCCCCACATTGAATGCAAGAACTCCGCTGCGTGGATATGGGGATACATGGGCATCCCATCATATCATGTCCTTAAGCGCAGAATATCGCTGGCCGGTAGACCGCTTTGTTGATGGAGTCGTGTTCGACGAATACGCACTTATCGCCGATAAAATCGACAAGTGGAGTTTCGACCATTACTACAACTCATGGGGCTTTGGCATCCGAGTTCGTCAGCCCAACATGTTCCTGTGCCGTGTGCAGCTGGGATTCCACGGACTGCACGGCGTCAATATGATTATAACCATCGCACCGGAATTCCGATAATAACCGAAGCTGCAGCAAAAGGAACGGCAACAACTCGAGCCGAAACTAAAGAGGCATTTCTTCTTGCAAATTGAAGCCCGCCTGCGTCTGCCCCTGGAACTGCGATACAGCTCTGGGTGGAATCTGCCTGTGCAGCATCTCGTACGCGTTGTGGGTGGCCATGCGCCCTCTAGGAGTGCGGGAAAGCAGGCCCTTTCTAATGAGGTAGGGCTCATACACTTCTTCAATGGTATCGGGTTCTTCGCCAATAGCAGCCCCGATAGTTCCAAGGCCCACTGGACCTCCACCGAAATTGTCTATAAGCATCGTAAGAATTTTACGGTCCATGCCATCTAGGCCTTCGCCGTCGATTCCCAGCATATCCAAAGTTTTCTGGGCAGAATTCAAGTCGATAACTCCAGTTCCACGAACCTGAGCCACATCGCGGCAACGCCTTAACACGCGGTTGGCGATACGGGGTGTTCCGCGGCAACGACCACCTAGCAATCTGGCGGCATCTTCATCCAATTCAATATCCAAAATTCTTGCGCTACGCATCAAGATCAGCATGATATCTTCTTCATCATACAATTCCAGGCGATACTGAAGACCAAATCTATCACGCAAGGGGCCAGTCAGAAGGCCGCTGCGGGTGGTCGCGCCCACCAGGGTAAAATGCTTCAGGGGGAGGTTTACGCTGCGGGCCGCAGGGCCGGAATCCAGCATGATGTCCAACCTGAAATCTTCCATGGCGGGGTAGAGGTATTCTTCTACAACGCGGTTCAGACGATGGATTTCATCGATAAAGAGAATATCGTTTTCCTGCAGACTAGTCAAAAGACCTGCCAAGTCACTGGCTTTTTCAAGAACCGGTCCGCTGGTAATATGGATGTTCACGCCCATTTCCTTGGCGATAATCCCAGCCAAAGTCGTCTTACCAAGTCCCGGAGGACCAGAAAATAGACAATGGTCCAGGGCGTCTCCGCGATGCCTTGCCGCCTCAATGGCGATAGAAAGACTTTCCTTAATGGATTTCTGTCCGGTAAATTCCGCAAGTGATGGGGGACGGAGGGTGTTTTCGGCATCGCCTTCGTCACCAGAACGTCTTTCCGGAGAAATAATACGCTGATCTTCCATAGGATTACAAATACTTTAAAGCTTCGGGAATAAGTTGAGCGGCATCGGCGGAATCGCCCAGAACTTCGACGGCCTTCACAACGGCCTTTTCGGCAGCAGGATCCTTGACACCGAGAGTATGGAGCGCAAGAACGGCTTCAAGTTTAGCCCCGGTAAGGGCGCCCATGCTAGTAACGCCGCTACCTTCTACGTTGCCTAGGCCCTGAAGCATGGTGCCTGCCTTGTCTCTCAAGGTAAGGACCATCTGTTCGCAGGTCTTTTTGCCAAGCCCCTTGATTTTACTCAGGGCAGACTTGTTATCGCTGGCGATCATATTCAGAAGATCCGCCGGCGTGACTCCACTCAGTATGCGCTGGGCCATCTTAGGTCCAACGCCATTGACGTCCAACAACATCAGGAAGGTGTCCTTTTCCGTCTTGTCGGCAAAACCGAATAACGTCATGGAATCTTCACGAACGACCAAGTTTGTATAGATGGTCACTAGGGTGTTACCATCGCCAACTTCAGGCAATTTTCCAGCCGTGTGGGCCGAAACATTGATTCCATAGCCAATTCCATTTACATCCACCACAATAAAAGTGGGGGACTTTTCTATAAGACAACCTTTGACTTGTTCGATCATAGTTCCAAATGTGCAGTATAAAAAACTTACTGCACAAATATACACTCCCGTACGGGCTGTGTCAAGTCGTTTCGTACACAAAAGTGCAGGTCTTATAAAAAAAGAACCCCGCCAGCTTTTGCCAGCGGGTTCCTTTATATTCTAACTGGATAGAAGTCCGTTTATTAATTGGAGTCCTTTATGCAACGGACGGAGAAAAGTCTTGTGTCAGAATCCTCGTGGCTAACACGACTGAATGCATCCTGTTCAACAAGGGAGAGGCCCATAAACAGGGTTAAAGCACTCCAAGCTGCGCTAACCCGAGAAAAACTGAACGATCGCTTTATAACAAACCTTTTTTCTCTAAAATAGGAAATGTTAATATTACCGTCAGTAAAAAATAAGTTTCCGTAGTATGTTTAGGACATGAGATTTATCAAAAAAAGCCGACCTTTATGGCCGGCATTCTCATTTTCATGGTTTGCTTTTTATTTTTTGCGGATTCCACTCAATACTAACATGAGCAACGCAGGAACATAGAAGAACCAAACCAAGTTATTGGCAACGGTAGCAACGACTTCCTGAGTACTATGGTCGTCTCCAGTTGCCAAGGAAAATCCCACGCAGACATCGCCCAAGTAGAAAAGTATCATGCCAAGCCTAATAAGAGAGGCATTCTTTTGGGGGAAGTAACCGTACCTGGACACGCGAAGACCTTCGAAAAGGGCGCAAGTCAAGAATGTTCCATAGACAATGATAGTGGGAACCAGACCGGTTTCAAACACTCCCAGAAGACGAAGGTCAAAGAGGACCAGCACAGAGGCGAAAGGAACCAGGATAATCCACGGAATGCTATCGTCAGTCTCGTTCTTACGGGTAAATCGATAAATGAGAATAGACTGGAACACAATAAAGAAACAGACACCCATGAGCATAAATTCCACGCTGAACTGAGCGAGTGATTTAGCGTTATGCAGAAGCTTAAAGCAAATATCGGCCAAAAAAGCCGCACCCATGGCGGTCAACAACAGACGATGGTCGCGCTTGCCTAGACAATCCTTACCAATAGCAATGGCCAAAATAGCGATAAGCACTGTCGTTGCGAACTTGGTATAGTGCTGCACATAGCTTGAATCTGCCAAGCATTGTTCAACAGCCCCGCACTGGTAAAAAACAAACCAGTCTCTAATAAAATAGAATACAAAAAGGACTGTAATAACGCCCAGAAGGACCTTGATACGCTTTGGAAGAATCATGGCGTAAATAATAAAAAAATATTTATTGCGAAAGTTGCTTTTAACGTGTAAACATTACTTTAATGCAAATTGTCTACCCGCCATTACTTCTTGTTTTTGGCACTCTTTTTAGAGCTAGTCTTCTTGGGCTTGGTATTTTTCACCTTAGCCTTGCGTTTTTTGCCAGTCGATTCCGAAATTTCACTAGACATTTCAACAGATTTGCCATTTTCCGACTGTTTTTCAAGAGCAGACGGCTCCTCAGAAGCTATTTTGGCATTCTTTTGAGCATTTACGACAGTCAGACTGTCTTCGAAAACCTGAAGACTCTCTTCAAAGGAAGAACCATCGCCAGAGTTGGCAGGACCAACTTCGTATTCATCGTCTTCATCATCGGCATTACGGATAATCGTACGACGTTCGTTTCTTCTATGACTAAATTCAAAGCCAACCGAGAGACGAATCGCAATGCGCCCCGAAGAAATTCTAAACTTTTGCTTCTTCCATTCGAAAGACTTAAGAATGGAGGTGTAATCGTAGCCCGCCTCCAGGGCGATACGGTAGGGGAATACACAGCCTGCACCGATGTATACCATAAAATCAGTAGGCGTTTCCCACCAGGGATCGTCGAAATCCAACGGCATAACATAACCTAGACGGGTTACAACATAGGGGTCAAAAATACTTTCGTCGTAAATTGAGCCGAAAGTAAGGTTCAGCCAAAGGGGGAGGGTAGCCGGAGTGAAATCGATTCCATCGCGAGTCTGCTTGCTCTTATAGCCAAGACCTAGACCATAACGAATGGGGGCGTACTGGGCAGTGAACAAAAATTCCAGGTCGCCCTGATACATAAATTGCGTTTTCTGTTTTCTTTCAGACTTCACACCGTCATCGTTATTCTCGATCGTGACAGATGCGGGGGTCAAAAAACCGAAACCCGGGCGAATTTCCATGGCGAAACTGACGACGGAAATTGCAACGACTAGAATTACAATCTTACTGCAATTGGCAAAAATGCGTGACATAGCTTTCATTTCTCCTAACTTCCTTATCCAACCGCGGCCAAAGATAGCTTTTTTTTCTTACAAAATTGCGCTGAAGAAAGAATTTTTTTTCTACATTTCACGTCAATGGGATGATTTCTTAGGAGGTTCTTCATGAAATTGAAGAGCGATTTTGGTGCGTTTCGCATCGTAATGGCTTTTTTGTGTTTCGTTTGCTCTATGGCTTTTGCCTCGGGTACTGTACTTAACATTACCGAAACGCCATTAAGCTTTGATCACACAAACGACTATTACTTATCGAAGTCCAACGGAACCCGATTCTGCTTTAAAGCTCCCAAGGCAGGGAGTTACATCATTCAGTTCTCTACTGTTAGCGGAAGAGATGAACTTTACTACTACGGGTCCGATAGCTCTTTTAGTTCTTATTCTGCGTCTGCGCATAAGGTTCTGTACTATGGCTATACTGAAAATTTCGGTATAACAGCCACTTCAGCTGGAGAGAAATTCTATTTCAGGATAGAACCTTATACCTCTTCCTATTATTCTTATACCCGTACGGTAGTCGCCAAGGACGGGGCCAAAGTCACTTTTGAAAACCTCAAGGCCGACAATGCCAGTTCCGATTCTGTTTACCTGGCTGGAGACACCGTTTCAATCTACGCTCCTGGCGATAAAGACCACAAGTTCAGCAAGTGGAAAGTTTCTTCGGGTACTTGCACCATCGGCGACGCAACCAAGGCAACCACAACCCTCGCCGTTAATGGGAATTGCAAAGTGACCGCCGAATTCACAGATGCCGTCATGTACAAGATTACCACCACACCGGTAGAATATAGCCCTGCGGCCAACTATTATTCCGGATCGGCGACAAACGGGGTCCGTTTTTACCTCATAGCCCCCAAGAGTGGCGGCTATCGCGTTACCGTTTCTCCGAAAAACAACGATCGTTTCTATTTCTACCGCCATGTCACTTCCACATTCGCGACCACCGCCTGGTATGACTACAGCGGTTATGACATGAGCGATTCCATGTTGGTCAGTGCAGGCGACACCCTGTTTTATAGTGTCAGATCCTATAACACTCGCGACTCCAACAAGACATTCTCTATCAGTTATTCCACCATCAAGACAAATACAATTTCCTTGACCAGCGCATCGGCTAATTGTTCTACCGCTGTGGCCCTGGACACAGCCTTGCCTGGTCAAATTGTTTCTTATACGGGTTACAGCAAGGTGGGTTACCGCCCCAACGGCTGGAAAGTGCTGACTGGCGATAAAAAACTTTACGACAGTACCGCTTACACCATTAGCGACACCATCAATACCGATACAAAATACCAGCTGCAGTGTATTGCCGGTAAATATTACGACATTACCTCCCAGAAAAAGGGCTATACCTTCATAAACGATTTCTATGACCGTTCTCCGGAGTATGGTATACGATTCCGTTATACAGCTCTATCTGCCGGAATCTATGCCATCAGAGCCACCTCCAAGAGTTATTCACACTACTTCTACGATTACGGCAATGATTCCACCGCAACTAGTTACAAAAGGCGTAACTCATTCTCCTACTCATCTCCCGTTACCCAGTACATAAAGGTCAATGCAGGAGACAAGTTCTTTTATACCCTTACGTCTAACTACTCTAGCTATTTCAGCGATTCCGTTTACATTGTAGCCAAGAAGGCAGCCCTCATACAATCTCCCAACAAGTCTTATCCAGACACAGTTGCATTGGGCGACACCTTAACTGTTACAGCAAACACCGCTCAGGACACTCGATTTGGCGGATGGTATGTGGAATACGGTTCCGGTAAGTTCCTGGATTCCACTTCCATGACAACCAAGTTCATTCCCTCATCGGATTCCATCAAGATCAATTTCCATGTAGATTCCGCTAAGGTCTATACAATCTCCAGCAAGGAATCAACCTTCGACTATTTCAAGTACGGCAGCAAATCCTATAAATACGGAGTGCGTACCGTATTCGTAGCCCCGGATACTGGAACTTACGCCCTGGTGACGAATACAAATCAGACAACCTACGTCTACGAATACTCTTATAATACATTCGGATCTAACTACAAAGACTATGATTACGCATATTCCGGAACATCAAAAATTATGTTCAACATGAGTAATGTGGGTGATAGTCTATATTTCCTTATCGCACCCTATTCCACCACAGTAAATGACAGTTTCAAGGTAAAGGTTCTCAAGACGGTCAAGGTGCGTGGCGATACCGCAGGATACGGTTATGTCTACGTGGGAACCAATTCAAGGAACTACGACTCTACCTATGTGAGCGGGGATTCCATCCTGCTTAGGGCCTACAGTAGGAATACATCCAAGTTCTCTCACTGGGAACGTGTTTCTGGATCCTGCACGATTTCTGATTCCACCTTGTCAACGACTTACGCCCGCCTGAAGGGGGATTGCAAAGTCCGTGCCGTATTTGTTGATGGTATCATCTACAACATTACCCAGACTCCCACCGCCTACACTGTTGACAAGCACTACTATATCGACAATTATAACAGTGAAGTTCGATTCCGCTTTGTGGCTCCCAAGACCGGCATCTACATTATTGCGGCAACAAGAGAAGTCAGCTCCAGCTACTACGAAAACACCCTATATCTGTATCGATATAGTTCCAGTTCGTTCTCTTCCTATACCGCCAGTAGGAACAAGGCCAACGTAGTCGTGGATTCCATATCGGTTAATGCAGGGGATACTGTCTATTACAAATTCCAGAACTACAGTTCATCTTACGCAAGGAATTTACCGTTCTGGATTAGCTATTCCTCCGCAGATAAAGGCTCTATCACCGTTCTTTCCGACATTCGCGGCCATGTGACTCCCGATACCGGATATGCCTCTGCCTGGCTTAATGTGGCTTACCCCATTTCGGCATCGGCCGACAGCGGATACAGATTCAACAAGTGGCGAGTACTTTCGGGCAACGCCAACATTGCCGATACCCTGGCCAAAAATACCGTAGTTTCTACAAAGGATTCTGCAAAGGTAAAAGCAACCTATAAGAAGGGAACCATCGAAACCTTGACCACCAAGGAACAGAAGTTCTCCTTCATGCACAATTACTTTAGTGATTACACAGGATCGTCTATTTACTTTAAGTGGACTGCACCCGATACGTCCTGGCGTATGATCAGTTTTGTGTTTAGCGAATCGATTAGCGGCACGTTGTACTTCTATGGTAACGACTCCACGTTCTCCAACTCCGTTAGCTATTCCACGATCACTTCCAATTTCCAGAAGGGTTTCCAGCCCGGCAAAAAGGGCGAAACGCAGTACTGGAAGTTCGTATCCAGCACCACCAATAACTTTAGCAATGCAGAGTTCTCGGCCTTGGTGGCAACACCCTATGTGCTTACTGTAAACTCTCCGTCTAAGGGTTACACAAATCCCGCCGGTGACGTGGCTCTGGCTCCAGGAATGGATACCCTGATTTACGCCATTCCCTATGGCGGTTATACCTTTGATTCCTGGGTAACCAGAAAGGGGTCTGTTACCATTGACAATAAAAATAGTTCTAGGACTAGAATGAAGCCTACTACGGCTCAATGTATCGTAGAGGCTACATATTCGTTAGACTTTACAGTTCAGCCCAAGTTGACCATCAATAGTCTGGATCTGAACAACCACCCGGGCGTATGCGCAACCGTATCTGTGATAGACGAAAATTCCGGTCGCGCTATTCCAGGTCTGGATTCAACGGACTTTGTCCTCCATCAAGACAAAAAATCCGTTCCCATTCAGATCTCCTCTGTAGAAAAAATCGGTGGCGTTTCCGTGGTTCTTGTGGTAGACGAAAGTGGATCCATGGGTTCTACAAAAATGACTAGCGCCAAAAATTCCATCCGTCAATTCATTAACGAGATGGGACCTTACGACAGGACGGCTATCGTCGGTTTTGAAAATACTATTCGTGTACACCAGGCCATGACTTCCGACAGGGATGCCCTCCTTAATGCCGTTAATAATTTGAGCGCTCGAGGCGGAACCTACATCAACGATGGCATTTCCAAAGGCCTTGATCAGCTGGTGGGCGAAACTAATGCCACCGCAGTGATTGTTTTCTCTGATGGTTATGACGCTAGTGATGACGAGAGAAAGACTAGTTCTGTTGTTGCTCAGGCCAATGGCATGAATACAACAATCTATTCCATCGCCGTGGAATGTGATTCTGAAGAACCCCTAAAGACTCTTGCCGAAAGTACTGGAGGTTCCTTTACCATGGCCCCCTCTGCCGACCAATTGGCAGACATCTATGCAAGCATCCGCAGTGCCGTGCAGGCTCGATATGTGCTTTGCTACAACAGCCCCGACGCCGTTCTGGATGGAGATACCCACCAGGTGGTCATCAAGGGCACCTTCCTGAACAAGGTTAGCCGCGATACCGCCTACTGGGACGAAAGCTTCTTGCCCCCAGTCGTGACCTTGACCGATTCTACCAAGCGTCTGATTGGTTATCAACAATCTGAAGGAGTGGCAATCACCATTAAGGTTATTGTAAAATCCAAGAAGAATATTGGTTCTGTTTACATCTATACCAAGACATCGGACCTAAAGAATACACCTATGGTGTCTCACGCCATGACCCAGGTTAAGGATAGTCTATGGAGCTATACCATACCTGCAAGCAGTGTGGTCGCTCCGGGTATAGATTTCTATGTGGTGGCCACCGATGTCGACGGACTTGTGGGCAAGAGTCCTTCTGTTCCGAATCCGGCTAAGGAACCTTATACCATTCCCGTAAAGAACAACGTACCTAAAATTACATCTCTTGTCGAAGCCTGTATCGATACGACCAACGGTAAGGGAATCTTTGATTTCCAGGTTTCCGATACCGATGGTATTAATCAGGTTATCCTGTATTACAAGAATGATATTGGCGTCGTGTTCGAAACCCAAAACTTCATGCAGGATAGAGGCGATAAGAACCTCTGGTTTGCCGAAATTCCTACATCCTACTTTGTGGACAGCGAAGTAGAATTCTATGTCCGAGCCCTAGACAATAAAGGAGTTTCTGCACGCTGGAATAAGTTCAAGAATGCATCCGTTCCCGCCTGTAAGGACGGAAAGACCATCAGAGAAGTCAAGGATTCTATCGCCCTGGTAAACGTCTCTAACAAGAACGAGGCCATTGCCCGCGAAACAGAAGTCATCTCGGCGACCCTCACCACAGAAGACTTCTCCCGCGGAGTGGATACCGTGCTGGTGAACCTTTCTTGCCTTGTTTCCGGCGACATGGAAGAAAACCTGAAAATGGTGGAGACTTCTTCGGGCAAGTACAAGCTGCTTAACGACATGAAGAAGGATGAACGCAACGCCAAGCGCAACGACGGACGTCTTTCCTGTACCGCAGCCGACACCATCGTGGTTTCCTACAAGGATCCCATGTTCGGAACCACCGTGGCCGACTCCGCCGCAATCAGTTCCATGGAAGGTATTGAATACCGCTTTATGGATAGTAAGTGCTACGAAGACCTGGATTCTGTACTCACTTCTTCTACAGCACCGTTCTGCCTGGTCATCAATATGGAAAGCCCCACTTTGGACAAGGCTGACACTCTTGACGTAATCCTGTTTACCAACACCGGCGACACCTTGAAGGTAAAGGCTGTTGAAACAGGCAAGTACACATCTGAATTCAAGGTAAAGAATGCATACTTTACTTATGTAAGCGAAAAGAAGGCCCAGAAGGATACTGTACTGGATGCAGTCCTGAATTTTGACGGGGAATCCAACCGCATCAAGATCCAGGCTGAAGTAAAGTCCGACAAGTCCAACCTGAAGACTCGCGACTACCTGATCGTGAACTCCGATTACGTCGGCGCTGAATTGGCAGAACTGTACGACAGCGACCTGGACGGACAAGCCGACTCTATCCGCATTCACTATAAGAAGGCTATTACCGCCAAGATTGAAAGTATCGATACCCTCTACTGGAATAAGGCCGGCGACGAATGGCGTAGCGTCAAAAAATCTGAAATTGTCCTGGAAAGCGACAACAAGTGGATTCACGCCAAGCTAGAAAAGCCTTTCGAATACGGAAAGACCGCAATAGACACTTCTGCCAAGCCCTACCTGCAGCTGACCAAGAGCAAGGGCGATATCATGCAGAAGATGTTTATCGAGGATCATATCGGCGCCGTACCTGTTGAAGCGGTAAAGCATCCTGGCGAAATGACTATTTCTGAATATCTGGATGCATCCGACAAGCTTCCGCCCGATACTCTGGTCATTACCCTTTCTGAACCCATCAAGAACGTTGGCGACAGCGCCGCCTGGAAGAAGCTGTTCCGTTACAGCAAGAGCTGCAGCGATACAGCAACCCATTCCATTAACGCCGAGGCTCCCACCATCGATTCCACCGGAACCGTCTGGACCTTCGTTCTCAAGGATTACAACATTTCTGTGGACAACTGCATCAGGACCAACCCCGCAGCGAACTACGTAGACCGTTCCAAGAACCCCATGGGCCGCGGCGGAATCGACGTGACGGGTAAGGATGGCAGTGTCTACCTGTATGAAGTGGCCGGCAACCCCGCCATCAGCGGTTTGGGCAAGAAGGCCAAGTGGATCCCCGAAAAGGGCGACCAGTGGGAAGTTCAGCCCGACACCATTTCTAGCGTCAGGTTCCAGACCATAGCCCCCTTCCACGCCTTCATCACCATTTACGACGGGCTCTCTCACATTGTCACCTCCTTCCAGAAGGACTTTGGCCATAAGGGCGAAATGGAACAGGAAATCCGCGGTAACGACAAGAACCACTACAAGGTGGGATTCCTGAAGTGGAACCAGAGATCCAGCGATGGCCGCAAGGTGGGTACAGGCGTGTATATCTGGCGAATCGACTTCAAGTTCGAAGACGGACATGCCGAATACAGAATCCTGCAGACCGGCGTAAAACGGTAAGCATTCCCGAAAGTTCGACCTAGAATACTCCTCAAAAAAAAGGAACCCCGCCACACATCACTGTGAATTGGCGGGATTCTTTATTGTGTTTTATATGTGCGATTTAATTGTTTAACGGTCTAACATTAGAAACCGATACTTAACTCAGCCATATAGACACGTTCTTCATCTTGACCGGTGTAATATCCAAGTTCTTCAGCCCAGGTGGCAATTTCCAAGGTAAAGAAACGAAGTGCTTCTACAGCAATACCGGCAGTAGGGTAGCCACCCTTGAAGCCACCAGAAACTCGCAAGGCCAAGGCACGGAAGGCGTTGTTATAGCCGGGCCAGGCCAAGATATTCTGTTCCACTTCCAGACCGAAATTCACATGGGAAAGGGGCTTATAGTTGTTCCCCTTGCCAAAGGCGTCGGCATAGTCGCAGGCGAAATTGAATTTACGGCCATAGGCGGTATTCTTGTTAAAGAAACGGGGGCTATAGTTAAAACCGGCAGAAAGGTTCGGAGTGATCTTATCGCCAGCAAGATCCTTGAAGTAGACATCTCTAAGAGACATACCCAGACGAACTTCGCGAGTCAACTGATACAGCACACCCAGATCCATACCCATAGAAATGGAACTGAAATCCAGAATATGGTCGGTAGCGTCGTGGTAACGATCTTCAAGAGTATCCTGCAGGGTTGCATAGTTCATGATATCCAAGGTCATCATTTCGACCTTGTGACGCTTTGCAGCCTTTACACCGACACCCACAGACAGGTTGTCGGTAAAACCGTATGCCACTCCCGCCTGAGCCACACCATCCACGTAGAACGTATCCACAGCCAGGTAGGGGATAATCAGACCGCCATCCAAATGGGGAGAAATATTACCGTCAACCCAAATGGCACCACCAAAACCATGGAACGCCATTTCAGCATCCATCTTGATTTTCATGGTCAGCGACTTATGGTCATAATTGTTGATCTTGTGGATCAGTTCCGGATGAGCCGCCAGGGAGTCCATGAGAACCTTCGAAGAAGATAAGCCCAAAAGTTTCGCCGTATTATTGGCGTCGTTGTAGATCTTCTGAAGATCCTTGGCTACGTTATAGGTGGAGAAGTAAGTTTCGAAAGGGCCTGCTCCGCCAAGATTCAAACGCATGTCGCCTATGTTACGGGGGTAGTACCCCTGCTCCGGACGCAACTTGTAGTTTCCCAGTCTGTTAATCTGAGAAAGGCCTGCGTAGTTAAAATAAATAGCTTCCTTATCATCTACAACAGCCACATGGGCATTACCCATAGCTTCAGCACGCAGAGAATGGTGTGTAGGCGCCTTGGCAGCAAAGGACAATGCCGCAAGCGAAGTCGCCAGCATCAAAAAGGACTTACAAAAATTCATTAAAAATTCTCCCACTCATTAACCCAAATTCTAAACTGCTCCTCGGTATAGTTCACCCAGCATCCGCCCACGCTATCCTGGCGTGCCTTCAAATTGTAGATCCTTCCAGAATAATCCTGAGCCACTCTCTTCTTGAGGGCCTTGAATTCTTCGGGGGACAAGCCCATGGGGTTGAACTTAATCTTCTTGGCAAACTTCAACAAATAATTCTGGCCATTGCTTTCACGCTTTGCATAAGAGGGATAGATATATTCCCATTCACCGCAATTCTCTTCGGTGCAGAGTTTGCCGTCACGGTCAATATCCACATTCATGTACTTTTCGTTGGGGCCGAAAGAGGAATAGACCACACGGTCCTTGGTCTGTGTTTTACCGGCAGCAATATTCTTTGTCTGCGTTGCCAGGTCAAGGGAAAATTCAGCATTTACGTCACGCAAATCTTCATCAACTTCACCGTCGCCATCGTTGTCCATGCCGTCCATAATTTCTTCATCATAACAGCCATCACCATCGTCATCCATGATAGTGCTCTTGCCAGTAACTGCAATAATGCTGTTGACAGACATATCGATTGCATCTGCATCTTCAGATGGTTCGGTAATGTCGGCAAGGACGCCGCACATGGTGGATGCCACCTGAGTCTGGGAATTATCGGTCAGCCATTCGTCAAAGACGGGGATTGCCTGACCAGCCACAGAGGACATGGTTTCAGGATTACTTTCGCATGTGCTGAAGACTTCGTGCAGAGCGGCAGTAGACTCGCCATCCTTGTTTCTTTTCAAGGTATTGAGGACAGCACCCACATCGCAGCTGTACTTTCCGGTATTAGGATCCACCATACCGCAACCGACAACCAGTTTGGTCGCATCGCGGAGCACGAACAATGTCTGCAACATGTTCAAAAGCATATAGCTTTCAGAAATGGTCCTGTAGGTAATCTTGCCATCCAATCGACCTGTGGTGTCGCGGGCGATAAACTCCTTCAACAGCGTAACCACCGTATCGATACCGGCTTCGTACTTGTCGACCACGGACTGTTCCATATCCAGCAAGGCCAGTCGTTCAGCTCCGCCGCTAATATTCACGTACTTCAAAAGTTCGAAGGTATTCAAGTCCTGTATGTTCAACTTGGCCTTGGCCAATCCATACCAAGCCTCGGAGTGAGTTGAATCTGCAGCGATTGCCTGATTGAAATAATCGGCAGCCAGAGTGTACTCGTTGTTTCTGAACTTGATGTAACCTTCGTAAGTCATGGCATCGGCATCACCAGACCTGATGTTCGCATCTTCAGTAGGGTTGAACAAGTTGCAACCCGCCACACCCAAAGCGGTTGCCAGTGCTGCTGCAAGCACGAATTTCTTAGTTTTGAATGAAATCATCTTTGTTTTCCAATTTTGCTACAAAGATAACATTATTCTTACAATAAATATACTTCATTAGTTTTTTACACTTCGTTTTTTGTATTTTTTTCTTTTATGGACGTCAGAAAATCAAGCGCAAACTGAGGGGATTAAAAAAATTATATTTGGACCATGGATTCTTACCGTGAATATCTCCCGACCAAGGCATTCCGTATTGCCGAAATGCGCCTGGCAACCCTGCTCAGGGCCGAAAATGACCGTCTTGACGCCCTGGCCCAAAGCCTTGGACGCGAGTGCGCCATCGGGCCAGATAACCTGGCTCAGGAACTGCCCAACATCATCAAGTTCACGGACGAGTACCACGACCTTTATATGAAGTACCTGGATGCGGTTCTGCCTCAACAGCCGCGCCCCATCCAGTGCAGGCCCGCCTGTGGCAATTGCTGCCACCATTACCCCATGTCGGTGGAGCCCTTCGAGCTGGTGTTTCTGTATGCCAACCTGCGAAAGCGCGACGACCTGCTGAACATCCTGGAAGCCTGCCAGCTCAGGTCTTCGATGTTCGAGGATTTCTACGAAAAGCGCAAGGCCGAAGACCAGGCGACCCTTCCCATGAATGCAGACCCAGCCAAGGTAACGGAACTGGACGAGTTTGACGACCGCGCCGAAGACCTAGCCCTTCATGATTATTTTTCGGCCTGGAAGCCTTGCCCCTTCTCGAATCCGGTGGGGGACTGCATGGCCTACAAGATCCGCCCTGTTTCTTGCCGCATGTACTTTAGCGAAACTGACCCGCAATTCTGTACGCCGGAACATTTGCAGAAACCCGAAAACGACAGCTATATCGTCTACCTGCCCGACAGCATCGAAGATGCGGTGTACCGCGTTTCGGAGCATTACGCCCTGCTGGACCTGCCCGAAAGCTATTTTGGCGGTCTGTTGGCTGTAAACAAGTACGAAGGTGTCATGAGCAATACCGACGGAGGCAAAGTCGTCGGATGAGTTTTTCGGATTTTGTACACGAAATCCAGATGGACCTTTTTGGTGCGCCTCCTAAGCCAAAGGAGAGCGATAAGCCCAAGGTTCCCAATTCCGTTTCACAGAACGGATTGGTGGGTTTTAAGTACAGTAACTTCATGAAGAAGAGCATCCGCTGTAGGGGCGGAGTACTGTTTGGCCACCCCGAGGTGATTTTCCCGGCCTACATGAAGTCTGATGAATTTGCGCAGGCCCGCGAACTGGCAGCAGAATGGGCTGAACACGCCACCAAGCGCAAGACACAGAAGAACAAGGAAGTGACCAAGGAACTGGTGACCCGTTTCTGGACGCTGGTAGACCAGATTCTTGCCGACAAGGGGGAGGCACCCCTGGCAACCCGCCACAAGCTTCCGCCCATGAAACCCAAGGGCAAATATCACGACCTGACAAATATTTTGTCTGCAATCAACAATACCTATTTCGAAAACAAGCTGACATGCCGCATTACCTGGAGCAATAGGGTAGGGGGTCTCAGTTTTCATTCGGTACGCAAGGACCCTGTAACCGGCGAAGACTTCAACCTGATCAGCATCAGCAAAGGCTACGATGCCGCCAACTGCCCGGAATACGCCGTGGCCGGTGTGGTGTACCACGAATGCCTGCACATCGCCATTCCCCCCGAAGTAAAGAACGGCCGCCGCATTGTACACGGCCGCGCCTTCCGCAAGCAGGAACGTCTATACCTGTACTACGCCGAATGGATCAAGTGGCATAAGGAAGTGCTTCCTAAAAACATCCGCGATATGCGCCGTCATAAGGAATTATAAGGAACTATAAAAAAAGACCAGCAGAAGCTGGTCTTTTTTGACGCTATAAGAAATATTACCTTGTCGGATACCACTGAGTTATATTATCGAAATCAGGTACTGTAAATCCGCCATTTACACCAGAACATTGATTAGAACTTCCAATTTCATAAATGCTGAAATAACCTTCTTTACCCAAAGCATCCGAATAGGTTAAACCAATACTTCGAACCATCTTCAAAGCATTGTTCATATCAGGAAATGTTTCTGTTGGAGAAAAATGAATGTCACCAATTACTTTTTCATAGGAAGACATAAAATCATTCCAGGTAAAGACTAATGTTTTAAGAGAATCATTTCTTGTCTTAGGCAGTAACGCAACAGGCCTTTCATAAGAATAAGGGTCGACTGCACTGTTATCAATAATATCTATCTTAAGGTATGCAGTATCGGTACTTGTATAGGTGATACAAATTCCGTCCCACGAGGAAATGTCTTTCCCTACAGAAAAGGCAACTCCGTTATAAGGAAAGTAATGTTCATATTCAGCCTCAAATCCATACCGCCCGACTACGGCTTTGTACTCGGAAACAACTGCATCTAGAGTTCCAGACTCTTCATTGTTTTCACTAGTTACGATTTCAAAATCTACTGGCCACGTAAATACGGGGTCCTGAGAGTATAATCCAACAACTCCTTCGTTGTGTGCTTCGCTACCGTTCCAATAGAAACACTCTTCTGTATTTTTATTATTGCAACGTGTCTCTATATTGTTATCGAAGTTGCAGAACTCTGTAAGAGGGGAGAAAGTCTTGTTGTTGCACAAATTGTAAATTTTTCCATCTTCGCCGCAGAATTCAGACTGGTCGTTATATTCTTCACCGCCACATTTTTCACGAGGTTCGCCCTTTGAATCACAAAATTGTTCATCCGGGTTATAGGTTTTCGTTTCGCTACAAGCATATACCTTGGGGCCGACAATATTATCCACTTTTTTTAGCGTAGTAATCTCGTAAACCTGGTAATTATATGATTCTTGTGTAAATGAAAAATGACTTACAACGATGCTTTTACCAAAGGGCTTTTCTCCGTCACCAAAGGCAATTTTCGTTGTTGTATAGTTTTCTGTCGCATCAAGGCCATCAGACCATGTATATTTCCCCATGTTATCATAAGTTGCGACTAAAGTAAGAGACGTGCTTGCCTTATAGGTGATACATAGTCCACCCCAATCAGAGATGTCGTGGAGTTCTCCATCAGAAGATATATTTGCTTCCATATTTCCTATGAAATTCGAACCAGATATTTCTCCGACCGAGCATTCAACTCCATCATCATCTTGCCAGCATCCCCAATTCAAGTTTTGTTTTTCGCCCCAACTTGAGTTGTACAACACATTTCCTTCACAAGTTGATTGTACTTCAATCTTCATGGTGTCGCAGGTGATTGTATCCTTGATACCATTGTAGTATTCAATATAGGCTACAGGAGTATAACTGCGTCCTTGTTCATTCAGTTCCAGAGTTGCCATGTTGTTTTCTGTTTCATTGCCAACGGCATCCTTCCAGGTTACTGTAACCAGAGAATCAGGCAACTTTCCAGACATTCCGTTGAGGGTTATAGTTTGAACATTACCATAAGCGATTTCGCTTGCGGCGGTTTCGTAGACGCAACTTTGATAGCGATAGAGAGCCGTTCCTGTAGGGCATTCAATATTTTGATAAACCCCGTCATCAAGAGTGATTCTTAAATTACGACCATAAGACTGCGTACTTTCATCCTCAACAATGAGGGAATCCGTGACTGTTCTTGACGTGGTGTCTCTTTGGAACCATACAAATGTCGGGTTCAGGGTATTAACTACTTCATTGTACAAGAACGAGTATGTAAAGTTCCATCTGAGAGTATCACCCATCAAGACATGTTCTTTTTCGATGTTACAGCTCTTAATAATGTTATCCGTAAAATATGGATCATCGGAATTTTTCATTGCCGAGTATTCGCCAATTTCAAGAAGTTCAAATGCACCCTCCAGAGCACCATCAGTACTATTCAGGGTAAAGGATATCTTGATTTTTTCAGCATTAACAGATCCATCCTTATTATCCACAATGGATTTGCCTTCATTATCAAGGAAGCTTCCAAACTCGAAGCACCTTATATGGAACTTGGTGGGATCAGAGGGAAGTACCGCAGAATATTCATCATTTTCGTTTTCAATGGTCAATCGGGCTGTTATGGGATTCTCTATAGCAACCTTGTTCCAATTATTTTTCCAATTATAGTTTACACAGATTCCTTGCCAGTCTGTAATGTCCTGACTGGTCTTATCTCCCTTAAGATAGAAGAACATCTCAGGATTGTTATTAGTATAAACGGTGGTGTAAATATATCCTTGTTTATTGACACATTCTTTAGCAGTTAAATTGTCTTCTCCGAATCCAAACTTGCCGTTGGATTCCCATTCGCTGGTGATGGTGTCGCCGTCAAACCACATGAAGATATCATCTTTTGTATTAGCATTCCAGCCAAATTTGAAGTAGCCATTTGTAGTATTTCTTACAAATTCCGGAGGCGTGGGAAGGGTTATAGAAGAAGAACATTCATTTAAGCTACCAAAGGTAATCAGGTTAAAGTAGGCGTTCTGGCGCTCGGTCGTCTTGATTACAAAATCGACTTGAGTCAAAGAGCCAACCAGTAACAAGATCTGCTCCAAATCGGTGTTACCCAAGGTATACGTAAACTTGCTGTACTGATCAGTAGACGTAGTTTTAGGCATGTCAATATCGACATATTTATCATCGAGTCCATGCAGTCGCAGATAAGCCCTTGCGGTACTGACATAATCAACACAAACACCTTCCAAATTGTTAATGTCAATAGACTTTTCCATTTTGACAGAAACCAGAACAGAATCCTTTGTATTCGGATAGATTTCGCCGCAAATACCACTACAGGATTGAATGATATCGTCTAGTTTTTCGTTGGCGTCATAACCCACATAATCCTCAGGAACCATCCACATGTCATTGTAGTTTCCAGCCAGTTTCCATTTCCAAGTGTATTTGTCATAGAAGAATGAGCTTCCATTTTGTGCGTTCCATACAAAGCGAGGAGCACTGGATTCATCTGCGCTGGACTTCGGTTCAACACTAGCGCTGGATGCAGGCTTCACGGAATTGCTGGACTTAGGCGCAACACTTGCACTAGAGGCGGGTTTTACTGATCCACTGGACTTCGGCTTAACGATTTCGCTGGAATCGACATCGGCAGATTCGCTGGAGTTTTCCTGAACGTCTTCACTTGATTTCAGGTAAGAGGAACCATCGCTATAGAATCCCAGGGCAACAATGTTGAAACTGAATTTTTCGTCAGAGTCTCCTGCAAAGGAAACCATGATGGCATTGGCTTCGCCCATAAACTTGTTGAAATCGGATTCACCGAAGATATATTCCAGGGAACTGAACGGAACCAGTGTTCCGCGGACCAAAGTATCGTTGGCGAAGTTCTTAAATTCACAGCAGTATTCAGATATAACGGAACCGTTATCATCCAAGTGTAGCAGGCAGATATTTGTGGAGGCGTAGGTGCTGCCAAGAGCTAGAGCGATTCCACTGTAACTGGATTCGTCGCTCAGGTCCACTGATTCAAAACGGAATGCGACACCTGCTTCGGCATAGCCATCTGCATTGTACAAGGAACCTGCAAGGCCCCCACTTCTAGAGACAATTGAACTGATGTCGTCTAGAGAGTTTGTGGCGAAGTTGTTGCCCGATTCATCTTTAGCGTGGAAAATAATGCTGCTTTTATCGTTAGCAATTATAAAAGGGCTGAATCCAGATGAGGTTGTTTCAGAAATGTAATCGTCAGCATAACCCTGCCAAACAAGATAGGCCGATTCAAAATCGTAGGTGGGAATCTCCGTATTACCTTCGGGAGTTATGACTCCGTATGTTCCCTTGTGTTCTTCCTTGAATTCTTCGGCGTAGTCAGTACAGGCAGAGGTGTTCAGCAAAAAGCCCAAAGAAAAAAGGGCAGACAGGCGAGTTGCAAATTTCATGTTATCCTTCATTTTTCAGCCCCTTAGAACAAGAATGTTACACCAACGGCAACAAGGCCTGCGGCGGCGATTCCGATACCGACGGTTCGCATGGTTTGAGCAGATTCAATCTTATCTAACTGATCATTATACTCTTCGTGGCTACTGATGCTCTTTTCACGTTCAGTCTTAGCCTTGTTGTTGAAGACGGCAGCCATAACGCCACCGCCAACAGCGACGGCGCCAGAAATGGCCAGGGGTACCCAGTGGACCTTGAAGCTGGACTTTTTCTGTTCGTTCTTTGCGTCCTTGGCGGCTTCGGCAGCCTGAGCCTGTTTCTGTTCTTCGATGCGGACCTTTTCTTCGGCGGCCTGCTTTTCAAGATTCTTGTCAGAGGAATCCTTGGCAGGTTTGGCGACGGCAGTGGTGGAGTCGGGGAGAGGCTTGACCACGGGAGCAGGAAGGGTAGAATCACCTACGGTTGCAGTCGAAACAATTTCACCCTTGGCAACGGCAGCGGTGGCGTTAGAATCCAGGGAACCCCAGCTCCAGCGGCCCATCAAATCCTTTTCTTGATAGGCAGCGGTAAATTCCACACGTCCCCTAAAATTTTGCATGGAACCGTCGGTTCCCAAGGGGAGTTCTACCTTGCGACGGGGCATGTTTACGAACAGGTGGCTGAACTTACGACCCATGGGGAGGGCTTCTACGCTAAACAGCTTGGCTCCGCTCAAATAGTAAGCGCCAGAAACCGGACGTTTCAAATCAAGATAGAAGTCCAACAGGTCCGGTTCCAACACAATGCGCACATTGGCAGAACTGTTACTCAGGGAATCGTTAATTTTCAAGACAGATTCAATAAAGAGGGGTGCGAACTCGCCACCGCCCTTACGCATGACGATGTCACCACATTTTTCAAGCCAGCGTTCCATAATGTTCTGCTGGGACTTCATACGGTCGGCATCAAAGTACAGGTTGAAGTTATAGGTGGCGTCAAAGGCACCGTCAAAACTTAGGGGTTCAAGGTCTACGGAACCATTCAACTTTAACAACTGTTCCTTGGAAACCAGGATTCCGCCCAAGGCCGTAGCGCAGGT
This sequence comes from Fibrobacter sp. UWH5, assembly GCF_900142505.1. Classification (NCBI taxonomy): domain Bacteria; kingdom Pseudomonadati; phylum Fibrobacterota; class Fibrobacteria; order Fibrobacterales; family Fibrobacteraceae; genus Fibrobacter; species Fibrobacter sp. UWH5. The sequence continues at coordinate 63,872 of NZ_FRBB01000017.1, forward strand.
TTTGATCTGTTCGGTACGTTCTGCCAGGGAATTGCCCATCTTCATGGCACCCAGCCGCAGTTCACCGGTAAGTTCCATGTACTTGGTTTCGAATTCGGGGAGTTCAACGGCATAGAAGTGACTACAGGCGTCGTCCAGCACATCGTTGATAGAAATCATGGAGCACTGGTCGTTCATCTTGGCGATCTTGTTGGCTTCTTCCCACAAGGCGTCCAGTTCCGGGTTGCCCTGGCCCAGTCCCTGTTTCAAGGATTCCAAGTCTTTCTGAATGGCCTGAAACTCCGAGGCGTCTTTCACAAAGATGGAGGCGGTGGGGTCGGACCATACAAATTGAGTAAGTGCGACAAGCAAAAGCGCGATTTTAGGCAAAAATCTCATAACTTCCCTTTAAAAATTTTCACAGCAAAAAAATAAGAATTTCTTAAGATTTTGGAATTGCTTGGAAATCGTTTGGGCTGTCTTATAGGGGGAGTCCTGAAAAACTGATATTTTTATTACATTTGGAATAAATTTTGGGATATTCATAGCATGTTTTTGAATTTTGACAAGATGAAGTATTTGGCCGTCGGGGCTGCCCTATGTGCCATTTGTGGATGTAAAGATGAAAATCCTGGGGGAACAAAGGCTTTGGGTACCCAGGTGACCGCCAATCAGGTTCAGTCTGACGAAAATAAGGCTGCCGCAAAGAAAGCGGCCGAAGAAAAGTCCATTATCAAGGGCAAGGTCCGTAAGGTTATTGGCGAATGTGACCTGCTAAAGAAAAACGCGGACTGGAGCCAGTTACGCATGGGTCAGAGGGTGGTGGAAAACGACCGAATCAGAACCGCCCTGGAATCCGAGGCGCTGGTGGGTGTGAACGATGGTTCTACCTTGCTGATTTCGGAACTTTCCGACGTGACTATTTCTGCCGAGATGCTGGATTCCATGTCCAGACGCATTTCTGTGTATGTGAAGCAGGGTAATGTTTACTTTGACGTGCAGAAGCAAGGGGAATCCCAGATGGACTTCCGCACGGGAATTGCCGTTGCTGCTATCCGTGGAACCGCTGGCTTTGTGGGAAACGTAAACGGCAACATGGTGGCCTCTTTAAAGGAAGGCCGTCTCGAAGTGAAGTCGGATAAGGAAACGACCTCTATCGAAAAGAACCAGACCGTGGTGCTGGATAGCGTGGGTAAATCCAAGAAGCTGAAGCTGAAGTCCTCGGGTACCAAGGCCTTGGCTGCTGCCATCGATTCTCTGTCAAAGACGTCCGACGGTTCTATTGAAAAGTTGACCGAGGCTCTTGAAAAGTTCGATAATATTTATGCCGTACGTCAGGCTACTTTTGCCAAGAAACTGGAATCCAGGCAAATCCGCTTCGAGGTTCTGCCTCTTGCCGAAACTACGGAACAGGATAGTGTTATTCTGGTGGCTAGCGCAACGCCTGGCCTGGTGGTTAGCGTCATGGGCGAGGTGGATACGGTTCCTGCAACGGGTCTGTACCAGCATACTTTTAAATGGGAAGAAGGAACCTATGGCATCAAGCGCTTTATTGCCGGCTGTAGGGAAGGTGACCTGGAAATCCCCTGCGGATTGTGGAGTACTGCCTATGTGAAGCCCGCTCCTGCTGTACAGCCCGGCGACACTGCTCAAGCTGCCGTTGAGACCTCTGCCGCTGAACCCGCAAAACCTGCCGCCAAGGACTTGAGCAAGCTTGCAGTTTCTATTGCCGGCAAGGTGGATGAACGGATCCACTACTATCAGGGTACTTACCGCAACAAGATGCGTTTCAGCCTGAAGAATATTTCTGAAGATGACCTGGGCGAACTGGCCAGCATCGAAGTGACCAAGGGCGGAAACAGGGTGGCCCTCTTCGAAGGTAGCGATTTGAGTTCGCTGAACTACAGCGCCGACGTGGAAGTGGAACAGAACCATATCGCCGAATACGAAGTGGTGGCAAAGCTTAAGAACGGCAAGACCAAGCGGGCCAAGAAAACTTATACCGTATTCTGCGGCAACCATTCCCGCAACGGAAACGCACTGGATCCCGACATGACCGAGGCTCAGGAATTCGAAGAGGCCAAGGCTGACCTCGTAAGAGATTAATCAAACTGGAATTTAAACAATTAGGTGTACTTATGAAGACTTTCTATAAAAAATGTGTTGTTTCTTCTGCTTTTGCAGGTTTGCTGATGGCTTCTCTTGTTGGCTGTTCTTCTGCTCCGGCTCCCGAAACAGAACCGACACGCAACAATGCCAAGAACGCCTATAGCGAAATGGAAGACGGCCAAACTGTCGCTCCCGCACAAAGTGCCGCCGCGCCTGCTCCGAAGGCAGAAGCTCCTGCCGAAGAAACTCCGGCTGTGGCCATTTCTAACGTGCAGTTCAAGGTAAAGCCCACCGTTATGGTGTTGCCGGCCATGGGTGCCAAGGGGGCCACAAGCATCGAAGTCATCAAGAAGAATCCTCTGGCCAAAACCGCCATGGAAGTAATCAATGCCTACATGACTGAACGTGGCTACAGTGTCATGAGCCTCGAAACCCAGAACCAGCTTGATGAAGTGGTTCAGCTCCAGGATGACATTGCCGGTAACGATGCCGACTTGGCCTATGTGGCAGGCCTTGCCGTTGGTGCCGACATCAACTTGACTTTTGCCGGAAGTATCCAGAACGACAATCTAGTTATTGACCTGAATGCCAGCGACGCTTCTACCGCACAACTCATCGCCAGCGAATCCAGCCGCCAGAAAGACGAAGGGGAAGGCCAGCGTGTGTTAGTCCAGAAGGCTGTAAAGAATGCCATCGTGGCCCTTGAAAATAAGGTTCGCGATGAACTGGCCGCCGAACTTGAAAAAGGGGTGCAGTACAAGGTGGTTTGCCGTTTGACTGGCGATTTTACCGATGAACAGGCCGAAGAAATTTCCAATACGGTCTCTATGAAGGTCCGCAAAATGTTTAACAAGATGCAGGTGAAGTCCATGACCCGCAACACCTACGATCTTGTAGTCTATGCCGACCCCGACAAGTACGAAGACGCCCAGATGGTTTACGCAGAATTCTACGAAGCCCTCAGCGGAATGGCCAAGGTTCGCCGCCAGAACATCACCAAGAAACTGATTATCCTGGAGATTCAGTAATGAACTGCCGTTCCCTGAAAGCGATTGTATTGAGCCTTGCCCTGGGTGTTTCCCTGGGAACAGCCGAAAATCTGCTGACCTATACCGCATCCTCCAAGGTATCCCAGAAGGACGCCGACCAGAAGGCTCTTGATGGGGTAGCCAAGCAGATGAGCACACGGGTAAAATCTGAAATGGAAACCCGCAAGTCTGAAGACGCTAACGGAAACGTTACCGAATCTGCAGACATGTTCAAGGGCAGCTACACCAATGTGGTGCTGAAAGGCGCAAAGATTGTTCCGGGCCCCAAGCAAAATAACCAGTTTACTTCCACGGTGACCGTCGATCTGGACCAGATTGCCTCCAAGATTCTCCTGGATCTGGATGTCATCCGTAACGACGTAAAGGATAAGGAAAAGATTATCCGCACCGACCTGAAGGCTCACGATTATTACAAGACTTCTGTTGACATGGCCGCCTTAGAAAAGTTGGTGGACCGCTATAACGAAGAACTGGAAAATCTTTCTACAGTCCAGAAAGTTCCCGCTGACTTGAAGCTGGACACTCGACTGAACGCCTTGAGCGAATTCTTTATGGACAATTTGCAGTCTCTGAAGATGGAAACGGACTTGACCAGCGAAGCATTGATCGTGACCGTTACCGACTACGCCAAGCCGGTGGCTTTTATGCCAATCGCCTTGGTGCAAGACCGCAAGAATTTGGTGGTGGAAAAAACCGACGACAAGGGGCAGGCTGTCTTTGACCTGAAGGACGTTATGGCCAAGAAGCCCACAGGCGAAGTGACCGTACTTCCGGATCTTAAGTTCAAGTATGTACGCCCTGCTGCCATCGTTTCGAAAACTGTGCAGTATTCTGCCGAAAGGACAGGCATTGCCTACAGACTTTCCTGCAAGGGAGAAACCGCAGAATGTGGAGCCCTCCGCAAGTTCCTGCTGGAATCGGGCTTCTCCTTCGTAGACGATCCAAAAACGCCTGAACTGGCGGTGACGTTGGACTTTAGCGATAAGGCCAACAGCGGTAAGACCCTGTACACCTCCAAAGCAACCATTTCCATCAAGTCCGGAGACGTCGAAATGGTGGAACAGCCCCAAGGTGTAGGCCGCGACAGCGAAAGCGCTCACGTCAAGGCCATTACCAAGCTGCCCTCCTCCAAGATCCTGCAGAATTTCGCTAAATCCCGGTCAGCAAAACGTTAGCCAGTTCCGAGATGATGTCGTCCTTGTCATCGACATAGGATAGCGGGTCTTCGAGAATTCTTTCGCATTGCATTTTCGTTAGCAGGGTTCTGTAGGGAGAGCTACCGCCAATCTCTTCGGCCCTTTTATTGATGTTCTCCAATGTATCCTGCAAATCCAGGAAGTATTGGAGGACTTTTTTTATGGTTTTGCTATTGCGTTTTAACAGCTGGTCGGCCTTGATTTGAACTGTATTTCGGTACCACAGGGAATTTGGAGCCGTCTTCAGGGATAATTGCAGCAGGGGTTCATGATTTCCTAGGAGGAACTGGTTTAAGGCATCGATATATTGCCGGGTATGCGTTTGTAACTGCAGAAAAAGTCCCGGGAAGTGATCGTCAGCAGTCCCGATTTCCTGATTCAGGTAGATCAGGCGGGAGAGCCTGGCGTGCTGAGGGAGGATTTGTGGGTTGGCCACCCTGAGGAGATCACCAAAACTAAGACGACGACGGTTAATGTGACGTCTGCAGAACATTTCTTCGGCGTCTTTTAGGGTAATGGGTGTTAAGTAAACGGTTTGACTTTCGGGTGAGTACGTTAGACTTCCTGGATTCAACAGCATATCTTGAATAATTTGTTCAAAATTTTCAGAAGCCTCTGCATTTACGGGAATCTTGTACCGCTTAAGTTTGATGTCGAAAGGAAAAATGTCTTTCGATGTCAAAAAAAGGTTGAAGCAAATGTCAAATTTATAGCGGTCGCCTAAACGTTCGAAATCGTCATAGAAGTAATTTTCGCCAGTGACGGCAGTCATGTTCTCGATGCGTATGGAACTGTAGTCGATTTTAAATTCTGCTTCATGCCCCATAAAGGTGGTGGGGAGCACAAGGAAGTCCAGCAACTTGGTGACAAAACTTTCGATATTCGTAAAGTTTAGACTTGACGTATATACCGTGATACGGCTGTCTTCTATGGTGATGGTTTTACGCATCAGGAATTCAAGCCAATTGGGAATCTTGGACTTTGTCTCATGAGGATTCTTGGAAAGGTTGGTGAGAAGCATATCCATGTATTCTTTGACAAGGAAGAATACCTCTGTAAGGGCCTTTTCTGAGTAATTGATTTTTATCTCGCCCTTCTTGTATTTATCGTATGCGGTTTCAAAATTGCGTTCCTTATCATGTAAATCAAAAATACGATTCACATAACGGCTTACCACATAAAGAGTCTGGTGAATTCCGAAGGGTCCGTGGTTTATGTCAAGGGACTTGTAAATTGTCTGCATGAAAACGCTCCTCAACCCTTATATCGTTTCCAATCGCAAAATTGTAAACTTGCCACATATATCTTTTTTCTAAATTTTCGCCGTTCAAAATTTAAACGTGTATATCACGAGGTAACTCAATATGGCAATGCAAGATATGAATGACCAGGTCGTCGCTCGCCTGGCTAAGCTGGATAAGTTCAAGGAAATGGGTATCGAGGCCTATCCTCATAAGTTTAACCGCACCCATGATTCCAAGGTTCTCAAGGAAAATAAGGACGCTCTCATCGCTTCCCAGGAAGAAGTGGCTTTCGCTGGCCGTGTTGTCCGCTTCAATCGTAAGGGCAAGATGTGCTTTATGCACCTGAAGGACCGTTATGGCCGTCTGCAGGTGGTTTGCGCCCGCGACGAAGTTGGCGAAGAAAACTACGAAATCGTGAAGATGACCGACCTTGGCGACTTCATCGGCGTTAACGGTACTATGTTCGAAACCCAGAGCGGTGAATACTCCGTACGCGTGAAGAAGGTGACCATGCTTTCCAAGGCTGTGCGCCCGCTCCCCGTTGCCAAGGAAAAGATTGACGAAAACGGCAACAAGGTGGTGTTCAACGAATTTGCCGACGTGGACGCCCGTTACCGTCAGCGCTATATCGACATGGCCTTGAACGACGACGTGAAGGACGTGTTCATCAAGCGTTCCAAGATTATGCAGTCCATTCGTGAATACCTCATCGAAAAGGGCTTCATCGAAGTGGAAACCCCGACTCTGCAGCCGATTTACGGCGGTGCAAACGCTCGTCCGTTTACCACCCATCACAATGCCTGCGATATGACCCTCTACATGCGTGTCGCTCCGGAACTCTACCTGAAGCGCTGCATTGTTGGCGGTATGGAAAAGGTTTTCGAATTCTCCAAGAACTTCCGTAACGAAGGTATGGACCGTACCCATAGCCCGGAATTCACCGGTCTGGAATTCTACGAAGCTTTCGCTGACTACAACGACATGATGGTCCACTTCGAAAACATCTACGAACGCGCCTGTATCGCAGCAAACGGCACCACCAAGATCATGACCCAGGGCAAGGAAATCGACTTCAAGGCTCCGTGGCCCCGCTACAGCATGATCGAAGCTATCGAAAAGTTCGGTGGCCTGAAGGTCAACGAAATGTCTGACGAAGACATCAAGAACAAGATGGAAGAACTGGGCGGCCACCTGGATGGTGAATTCAGCCGCGGCCGTGGCATCCTGGAACTGTTTGAACTGACTGTGGAAGACAAGCTGATCCAGCCCACCTTCATCAAGGACATGCCCACCGAATCTACTCCGCTCTGCAAGAAGCACCGTACCATCGAAGGCCTCATCGAACAGTTCGAACCCTACGCAAACGGCTGGGAACTGGGCAACGCCTATACCGAACTTAACGACCCCATCCGCCAGCGCGAACTTCTGGAAGACCAGGTCCGCCGTGGCCGCGGTGGTGAAGGCGAAACTCACCCCATGGACGAAAACTTCATGCACGCTATCGAATCCGGTCTGCCTCCTACCGGCGGTGTTGGCTTCGGTATCGACCGTATGGTGATGCTCCTGACCAACCAGGAAACCATCCGCGACGTGCAGCTCTTCCCGCTGATGAAGCCGGAAGTGTAAGCCCGAAGGGCTTACTAGGTCGCTTCGCTCTGAGGTATGAGGTCGCTACGCTTTGAGGTATGAGCTAAATGCGTGATTTTCATTCTCTTGAAATTTGGAACAAGAGTCATATGTTGACTCTTGATATTTATCGTGTAACGGAAAATTTCCCGAAGAATGAAATCTATGCTCTTACGTCACAAGTTCGCAGGGCCGCATACTCCATTCCAATGAACATTGCTGAAGGTTGTGGAAGAAAATCTGAAGCTGAATTTTGCCAGTTTCTCAATGTATCTTCCGGTTCAGCATCGGAATTGGAATATCAGTTGCTGTTGGCTCACGACCTTGGGTATTTGGAGAAGGAATCTTTTGAAAAATTGAGCGCAGATGTTGTGTCAATTCGAAAAATGGTTCAAGCTTTTGCTGCTCATGTCGCATCTCCCAAAGCACCGAAGGTGCGACCTCTAGCCCCAAAGCCTGCTGAAAGCAGGCGACCTCATGCCTAAACCTCTCGTCTCTCGTCTAATTATGAAACTTGAACTACTCATTGCCTGGCGTTATTTGGGGGCTCAGCGTAAGAGTCTCTTCGTTTCGCTTATCGGCATCTTCAGTATGCTTGGCGTTTCCATCGGCGTGTTTGCGCTGGTGGTTGCTCTTGCTGCGGTTAACGGTTTTGAAGAAGAGGTAACTGCCCAGATGATCGGCAAGGACGCTCACTTCGAAATCATGGCCTACAATGGAGAACCGATTGCGCCCTACGACAGCCTGATCAAGGAAGTCCGAGCCCACGATTCCCGCGTGACTGCGGCTTCTCCTTTTATCATCTACAAGGTGGGCATCAGCAGCAAGAAGGTGAACGACGGTATCGTGATTTACGGTATCGACGGCGAATCCTCCAAGGGCGTTACCGACATCCACAAGTACATCAAGTGGGGCAACTACTCTGTAGATAGCCTTGAAGATTTGAGCGGCAAGATGCGTCCGGGAATTATCCTGGGTAACGGCCTTGCCAACAGACTTCGTGTGGTGGTGGGCGACAAACTTGTTCTGCAGACATTCCAGAGTCCCGATGCGGTAGCCGCCAGCGGTGGTCCCAAGATGATGATGTGCGTGGTCAGCGGCATCTTCGAGACGGGCACTTACGAGTACGACGGCAACTTGGCTTATGTGGGCATTCCCGAACTGCAGACCTTGCTTACCATGGGTGACGCCGTTACCGGAATTCAGTTCCGCATGAATGACCATTGGAAGGCTGGGGAGGCTGTAGACAGTCTTGGCACTTGGCTTGGTTATCCTTACTACGCCATGGACTGGAAGACCAAGAACATCACTTTGCTCAAGTGGATGAACTATGAAAAGTTTATCGTGGCTGCAGTGATTTGCTTGATTATTCTTGTGGCCGCATTTAACATCATCAGTTCCTTGATCATGGTGGTAATCGACAAGACCAAGGAAATCGGCATCCTCCGCAGCATGGGTTTCAGCAAGGCAGGAATCATGCGCGTCTTTATGCTCATGGGCAGTTTCATTGGCGTGGGCGGAACCATTGTAGGAGGTTCCATCGGTTTGATTTTGTGCAAACTTCAGGAAGCTTACCATTTTATCAAGTTGCCTGGCGACGTTTACGTGATTCCCTATTTCCCCATATCGGTTCATGTTCTGGATGTGGTCCTGATTTTTGTTATCGGCATCGCTCTTTGTGTGGCCGCCACCATTCTTCCTGCCTGGAAAGCCAGCAGACTTGACCCCGTAGGAGCCATTAGACATGAGTAGTGAGGTCGGGCTTCGCCCTCTGAGGTATGGGGTCGGAGCTTCGCTCCTGGAGGTGTTTAATATGTGCATACGAATTAGGTCGCTTTGAGGTAATAATGAGTATTGATTTAAAGAATGATGCTGAGGTACAGACCAGCGTAACCTCTAGCTCGCTTTGCGAGCGACCTGATAACCTCGTACCTCAATGCCTATTGGAAACTCGCGATTTGCGTCGTGTCTTTAGCGAAACTGGTGAACAGCTGGAAATTCTGAAGGGCGTTAATTTTTCAATGAACGCTGGCGAACTAGTCGCTCTTACAGGTTCCTCCGGTTCCGGTAAATCCACCTTCCTGAATTTGGTGGGTATGCTGGATACGCCCACTTCTGGCGAAATTCTGTTCAAGGGAAAGGAACTTTCGAAGTTCAGCAGCCATGAACGTGACATGTACCATCGAGCTCAAGTGGGATTCGTGTTCCAGTTCCATCATCTGCTCAGCGAATTTTCCGCTCTCGAAAACGTCTGTGTACCGGGTCGCATTCTCGGAACAAGCGAAGCCGAATGCCGCGAACGCGCCGAAATGCTTCTGGAAACCGTTGGCCTGAAAGACCGCCTGAAGCACTTGCCCCGCGAACTTTCCGGTGGTGAACGCCAGCGCATCGCCATAGCCCGCGCCCTGATGAACAAGCCGGATCTGGTGCTGGCCGACGAACCCAGCGGCAACCTGGACGAAGCCAATTCCGCAAAGCTTAACGAACTGATCGGCGAACTGAACGAGAAGTTCAACCAGGCGTTCCTCATTGTAACCCACGACGAGATGTTGGCCAAGTTCGCTAAACGCCGAGTGGTGATGCATAACGGTTTGATCCAGAGTATCGAATAACGTCCTTTAAAAAGTAAGATGGATCCGTTTGATAAAAAAATATGGGACGTCAAGTAGACAAGCGCTAACTATAAAAACGATAGTGAATGAGAATTTTTAGGTAAAAGTTATGTCTGATATTAACGGTATTTTTTCGAAGAAGGCTAAGGCGGTTTTACAGGCCGCTCGCATGGCAGCCCGCAATTTGGGCAGCGACAGCATTAGCACAGAACATTTACTGCTGGGACTGGTCCGTGAAGATTCCGGCTTTGCAGCAGAAACCTTGACCGCCCTCAAGGTGAACTTGAATGAACTGGGCGAAAATGTTCAGCGTTCTTTGACTTCTAACGGTGGAATCATGACTGTGGGCGATGCTCACGGCGCACTCCTTTCGTTTACTATTCGTTGTAAGGCTGCATTGTTCAATGCGGCAAAGATCGCCAAGGACGAAGGGGACCAGTACATCGGTCCTGAACATCTCATGCTTGCCATCTTGCAGCAGAGTGAATCTCCCGCTGCAGGTACACTTTCCACTTTCGGCGTCACCTTTGAAAATTTCCAGCAGGCTCTGCAGCAGATCAAGCGCGATGCTATGGAATCCCAGGTTCCCGGCGAAGAGGGAATGGCTGGCGAAGGTCCTTTCGGGGGAGAACAGCCCCGCGAAGGTCAGCCCCGCGTTGGTGAAACCCGTCAGCAGGCTCGTTCCCAGTCCCGCTCCAAGACTCCGATTCTGGAACATTTTGGCCGCGACTTGACCGCTATGGCCCGCCAGGGTAAGCTGGACCCGATTATCGGTCGTGAAGCAGAAATTGAACGTCTGATCCAGATTCTCTGCCGCCGCAAGAAGAATAATCCGGCACTCATCGGTGAACCGGGTGTGGGTAAGACCGCCATTATCGAAGGTCTTGCACTGAAGATTGCCCAGAAGAAGATTCCGGAACTGTTGGCCAACAAGCGCGTAGTTAGCCTTGATGTGGCAGCCATGGTGGCAGGCACAAAGTACCGCGGACAGTTTGAAGAACGTGTGAAGGGCCTTATTATGGAACTTCAGCGCGTAGATAATTCCGTCATTCTTTTCATCGATGAATTGCATACCATCGTAGGCGCAGGCGGTTCTGAAGGTAGCTTGGATGCTTCCAACATTTTCAAGCCTGCACTTGCCCGTGGCGAACTCCAGTGCATTGGCGCGACCACCATCGATGAATACCGCAAGTACATCGAAAAGGATGCCGCCCTGGAACGCCGTTTCCAGACCATCGTGGTGAACCCGCCTTCTTCTGAAGATTCCATCCAGATTCTGGAAGGTCTGCGAGCCAAGTATGCGCAACATCATAAGGTCCGTTATACGCCCGAAGCCATTCGCGCCTCCGTCACCTTGGCAGAACGTTATATTTCCGACCGATTCTTACCGGACAAGGCCATCGACGTCTTGGATGAAGCAGGAGCCCGTGTCCGCCTGAATTCCATCCGCACACCTCAGGACTTGAAGGAAATGGAAGATGCCTTGGCAGAAGCCCTCCAGCAGAAGGAAGAGGCTATTGCCGAACAGCAGTACGAAACGGCTGCCGCCCTCCGCGACAAGATTGAAGCTCTTACAAACCAGATTGCAGAACGTCGCGAAGCTCTCAACAAGGAAGATTCCGCAGAACTTCCCGTAGTTGACGAAAACGAAATCCGCGATTGCATCAGTAAGATGACCGGCATTCCTGTTAGCCGCTTGGCTGGCGAAGAAGCACAGAAACTTCTGAAGTTGGGTGACGAAATCAAGGAACGTGTTATTGGTCAGGATCAGGCCGTAGATGCAGTCGTAAAGGCAATCCGCCGTACCCGCGCCGGCATTCGCAATAACAAGCGCCCCATGGGTAGCTTCCTGTTCCTGGGTCCCACCGGTGTGGGTAAGACTGAACTTGCCAAGGTCTTGAGCTTGAGCCTGTTTGGTAGCGAAGAATCCATGATTCGTATCGACATGAGCGAGTACATGGAAAAACATAGCATTAGCCGCCTGATCGGTGCGCCTCCGGGATACGTTGGCTTCGAAGATAACGGCGGACAGCTTTCCGAGAAGGTCCGCAAGCGCCCTTATTGCGTGGTGCTCCTGGATGAAATTGAAAAGGCTCATCCGGACGTTTACAACTTGCTACTCCAGATTCTGGATGATGGTATTCTTACCGATAGCTATGGTCGCAAGATTAACTTCAAGAATACAATCATCATCATGACCAGTAATGCCGGCGCCCGCGAAGTCCGCCATAGCTCTGGCATGGGCTTTACCAAGATGGGGGAGACCGACGACTACGAACGTATGGAAACCGCTATCCGCGAAGAAGTAAAGCGTGTATTCTCTCCGGAATTCCTGAACCGTATCGACGAACAGATTGTGTTCCGTCCGTTGACCAAGAAGGACTTGTCTTCTGTTGTGGATATCCAGCTGACCTTCTTGCAGAAGAACTTGTCTGAACGCGGAATCCTGCTGGAAGTTTCCCAGGCCGCCAAGGAATTTGTAGTTAGTCACAATTACGATTCCGCCCTGGGCGCCCGCCCCATCCGTCGTTCCATTCAGCAGTTGATCGAAGATGAAATTGCCGAAGGACTCCTCCTTGGAATCTACAAGGACTTCTCCACGATTTCCCTGGATGTGGTGGATGGCAAGCTGAAGTTTACTTCCGAGGCGTTGCCTAGTTAGGTACAGGTCGCACCTGACGGTGCTAGAGGTGATCAGGTCGGAGCTTCGCTCCTAGAGGTTGATGCCGGAGAATGGGTAATTACCTCTAGGCGTAAGCCGACCTCTAGGCCGCAGGCCGACCTCACACCTCATACCTTATTTACTATCTTTTGACTGCAAATAATTCAAACAATCAACCAAAGGACAACATCATGGCAAAGATTTCTGCCGTTCTTATCTTCGGTGCACCGGGTTCCGGTAAGGGTACCGTCGGCGCTAAGCTCGCTGCAACCACTTCTCTGAAGCACCTCTCCACTGGTGACATCTTCCGCGGCATCGCTCCCTCCAGCGAATCCGGCAAGCTCCTCGCTTCCTATTCCAGCAAGGGTCTCCTGGTTCCCAACGAAGCTACCGTTGAAATCTTCGGCCGCTATGTTGAAGGTCTTGTCAACACCAACAAGCTGAATCCCGAAAAGGACACCCTCCTCCTCGACGGTATTCCTCGTACCGTTGAACAGGTCAAGCTCATCGAATCCATCGTCGACGTGAAGCACATCTTCGTGCTCGACATCAAGGATGAAGCTACCATCGTTGCTCGCCTCCTGAACCGCGCCAAGATCGAAGGCCGTAAGGATGACGCAGACGAAGCTGTTATCAAGAACCGCCTCAAGGTTTACAAGGAATCCACCGCCAAGGTTCTTTCCAAGTACAACAAGAAGATCATTTCTCACATCGTTGGCGACAACACTCCGGACGAAGTGTTCTGCGACGTGCTGAAGGCATACGTTGACTTCTGCAAGGCTTCCGCTCCCAAGGCTAAGAAGCCGGCTGCAAAGAAGACTGCCAAGAAGAGCAAGTAATTCTTGACCCAAAAGTCTGAAGGCACCCCGTTTTTACGGGGTGTTTTTTATTGTGCTTAAATCAACACAAAATATTACAAAAACCTTTCGGAATACTGAATGTTTTTTATATTTGCTCAAAATTTGTTTAAATACCGCGTAAAAAGATTTTCTGACGGGAATATTGGTTAAAAATGGATAACTCTCAAGTTAACGCAAAAAACGGATCCAATACAGGCAGTGCAAAGAACGACGACGAAATCGATCTCCTCGAAGTTCTAGGAATTCTTCTTAAGCACAAGCTATTCCTGTTTTTCTGTCTAGTCGTCGGTGCTGTTGTAGGTTTCCTGGCCTCTAACTGGGTTCGCCCGCAATATACTAGCGACGCTCTTCTTCAAATTGATGTTAAGGGAAACAAGGCCGGAAAGGCCATGGGCGAAATGGGCGCACTCCTTGATGTAGCCAGCCCCGCAGAAGCAGAAATCGAACTTCTCAAGAGCCGCATGGTCTTGAGCTACGTCGTCGAACAGGAAAGACTTTGCTTTAACGCCTATCCCAAGGGACCCATGAAACGTCTGACCCATAAGGAAGGACGTATGGACCTTGAAAACCTGCATATTCCTGAAATTGCCATTACCGAAAAATGGTATGCCCTGGTTACCGGTCAGGATGAATTCATTGTCATTACCCCGGAAGATACGGAACTGGTAAAAGGTAGGGTAGGTGAACCTGTTTCTGCCCCCTACGCAGGAGATTCCCTGGTTATCCAGGTCAAGGCTCTCCGTGCAGAACCCGGCCAGATGTTCGTTCTCGTCGAATCTGATCCGCTGGCCGCAGTTCGTGAACTCGTGAAGCAGCTGAACGTTGCTGAAAGGGGTAAGCAGACCGGTATCATCGGCGTTTCCTATACGCATCAGTATGCAGACCGTGCCGCCTCCATCTTGAACACCATCGCCAATATTTATCTGCGCCAGAATGTTGAAATGCGCAGTGCTGAAGCAGAAAAGACCTTGGAATTCCTTGAAAATCAGCTGCCCGGTGTTAAGGCAAAACTTGATTCCGCCGAAAAGAAGTTGGCCGACTACCGTCATAAGATTGGTTCCGTGGACCTGAGCGGCGAAACCCGCACTCACCTTGAAAAGGAAGCCAACCTCGAAAAGCAGATTCTTGAACTGGAACAGAAGCGTCAGGAACAGACCCGTTTGTTCAAGGATGAGCATCCGGCCGTGGTCACCATTGTAAAGCAGCAGGATCGTCTACGCGCCGAGCTGGCCCGACTGAAATCTTCTGCCGCCAAGATGCCATTGACTCAGCAGGAAGTGATTAGCCTTCAGGAAGAAGTTGCCGTGAACAACGCTCAGTATACTTCCATGCTCAACAACATCCAGCAGCTCCGTGTGGTCCGTGCTGGTGAAGTGGGCAACGTCCGCATTGTGGACTACGCTCAGATTGAACGCAAGCCTAGCAAGCCCAACAAGAAGCTGATCTTGATCGGCTGCATTGCAGGTTTCTTCCTCCTGGGCGCCCTCCTGATTTACCTGCTCCAGATGACCAAGCGTGGCGTGCGTAGCTCTCTTGAAATTGAACGCGAAACTGGCGTTAGCGTTTACGCCAAGATTCCCAAGTCCGAAAACAGCATCCTCAGCCTCCGCAAGAAGGGCAAGAACACCCTGCCTCTCGTCGAAGAAGATCCCGAGGATCCTGCCAGCGAAGCTTTCCGTTCCCTTTATACTGCAATTGATTTCTCTGTGGGTGAACAGAAGGTTATCATGGTCACCGGTATGATTCCTGGCGTCGGCAAGAGCTTTGTATCCAAGAACCTGGCCGCCCTGTATGCTGCCGCTGGCAAGAAGACCTTGCTGATCGACGCCGACATGCGCCGTGGTGTGGTCTACAGCCATCACAAGCAAGGTCTCGGCGACGTACTTTCTGGAAGATGCACACTGGAAAGCGCTGTCGCAGACTCCATCACAAAGAACTTGTTTGTAATCGGTGCCGGTATAACAGATGTTTCTCCCAGTGAATTGCTGCGCGGAACCAAGTTCAAGGAACTCCTTGATAGCGCTTCGGAAACCTACGACACCATTATCGTAGATACTCCGCCTCTGAATCTGGTCACTGACTCCGAATTGATTTTCCCGGTTGTGGATTTCGCCTTGTTCGTTCTCCATTACGGACGTCATTCCATGGAACAGATCAAGGAAGCCATGATCAAGATCGAACGCTGCGGCAACAAGCCTCACGCCCTCGTGATGAACCATTGCGAATCCGACGGTCATGGTTATGGTCACTACGGATCCTACGGATCCTACGGCTCTTATGGCAGCTACAAAAAGAAGAAAAAGCGCTAAGTAAATCAGCGGCCACAGGGCCGCTTTTTTTATATTTGGGATGGAAAAGTTAGAGGTATAAATGAAGTTTCTGATTACAGGTGCAGCAGGTTTCATCGGATCCAAGATTATGCAGATGCTTGCAGATCGCGGTGATGAAGTTGTAGGGCTTGATAATATCAACGACTATTACGATCAGCGTCTCAAGTACGGAAGACTTCGTGAAAACGGTTTTGAACAGCCGGACAGCAATTTTGAATTTGGCAAAATGTTGACCAGTACCAAGTGGTCCAACTGTCGCTTTATCCGCATGGATATTGCAGACAAGGAATCCCTGGACACCCTCTTCGCCTCCGAAAAATTCGACAAGGTCATGAACCTTGCGGCCCAGGCCGGAGTCCGCTATTCAATTACCAACCCCTATGCCTATATGCAGAGCAATATGGTAGGCTTCCTCAACATTCTTGAAGCCTGCCGCAATACCAAGGTGCCCTACCTGGTATTCGCCTCCAGCAGTTCTGTATACGGTCTCAACAGCAAGGTTCCCTACAGCGAAGACGACAAAGTCGATTCCCCGGTGAGCCTCTACGCCGCAAGCAAGAAGAGCAACGAGCTGATGGCCCACGCTTACGCCAAGCTCTACGGAATCAAGGTAACCGGTCTCCGCTACTTCACTGTTTATGGTCCCTGGGGCCGCCCCGACATGTCACCTATGCTTTTTGCCAAAGCCATATCCAAGGGCGAAGCAATCAAGGTGTTTAACAATGGCGACATGATCCGCGACTTCACCTACATCGACGATATTGCTGAAGGTTCTATTCATGTATTGGACCGCGAACCCGAGGCCGCAAACTGTGAAAACAACGTTCCATACCGCATTTTCAATATCGGCTGCAGCAATCCGGTAAAGCTGATGGACTTCATCAGCGAAATCGAGAACGCTTATGGCGAACCCGCCAAGAAGGAATTCCTGCCCATGCAGCCGGGAGACGTCTACCAGACCAACGCCGACACCACCAAGCTAGAACAGCAGTGCGAATACAAACCCCACTGGAGCCTCCACGACGGCATCGCCAAGTTCATGGAATGGTACAAGAGCGACGCAAATCCGCTGAGATGAGCAAATAGTGAATACAGAACGCACCTCATACCTTACTGCAGATATCAGGCCGGCCTTACGGCCTTTTAGGTATTAGGCCGCACCTGCGGTGCTTTGGGGCAATCAGAACAATTCACAATTCATATCTCATATCTGATAATTCATACCTGGTAGCTCATATCAGATATCTCGCCACAAGCCTTTTTGGGCCATATTCTCTCGTCTCTTCTCTCTCGTCTCTCCTCTATTATATATATTTCCTCAAAATTGCGGGCGGACCACGCCTGCTAGACTTTGTTCAACTAAAAGGAAAAAAATGAAACGTCTCTCCATTGCCGCTATGGCTATTTGTGTTGCTGGTCTTGTTGCTTGTAACCAGGCTTCCGCCGGTGGTTCCTTCAACCAGCAGGCTCGCCTCGACCAGCTCGAAAAGGATTTCAACCAGGTTAAGGAAGAATTCGAAATTCTTAAGTACGCTCTCGACAAGCGAGGCATTTCTCTCGAAGCTGCCAAGGCTGAAATGGAAGCAGACAACAAGGTCTGGGACATTCCCGTTGACGAATCTCCGGTCTTCGGCAACACCACCAACCCCAAGCTGACTATCGTGGAATTCACCGAATTCCAGTGCCCGTACTGCTCTCGCATCGCTCCCACCATGAAGGACCTCATGGACAAGCACCCGGGCGAAATCAAGTTCATATACAAGAACTTCCCGCTGTCCTTCCATGCTAACGCCAAGCCGGCAGCCGCTGCAGCAATCGCAGCTCAGAAGCAGGGCAAGTTCTGGGAATATCGCTATGCTCTGGCACCCCATTCCCGCGAACTGGGCGACTCCATCTACGTAGCCGTGGCTAAGGAAGTTGGCCTGAACATTGAACAGTTCGAGAAGGACCGTGTTCTGGACGATGCTATGAACGCACGTATCCAGAAGGACTTCGATCTGGGCGTCAAGGTTGGCGTTCAGGGCACCCCGAACTTCTACATCAACGGTAAGCGCCAGGATCGCTTCAGCCCCGAACTGGTTGAAAAGATGCTGAAGGAAGCCAAGTAATTTTGGTTCAATCTGTGTACGCGACTTCGCGCCGCGTGCACCTTTTTTGGCCTCAAAAGATTTAATTTCGAATAGCAAATTAAAACAAAGATCAAACTAACACAAACAAAAGGATACGATATATGATGAAGCGTACATTGACTGCTGCATCCATTGCCCTTCTGGGTTTTGGTGTGACAGCTACAATGGCTCAGCCGAAAGCACCTCGTGTAGTTCCTTACAAGTTCTTTGACGATGCATATCGCCAGGGTGGCTTCGACTACGCATACGGCGGCAAGAGCAAGGGTATCACCATTACGAAGGACGGCGGATACAAGTCCAAGTCCGCTCTGAATATCAAGCTGGACCCCAGCGAATATTCCGGTGCTTCCGTTTGCCTTTACAACGAAACTTTCGACCTGAACAAGTTCATGCTCGACTCCAAGCTCGAATTCATGATCAAGGGCGCAAAGGGTGGCGAAACTGTTAAGGTCGGTCTCCTCGATGAAGAAGTTTCTGACGGCAAGAAGACTCAGGTCGTTCTTCCCATGAACAAGTACATCGAAGGTGGCTCCGTCACTACCGAATGGAAGAAGGTTTCCATTCCTCTGGTCGACTTCCCGGATCGTGGTCTCTACTGGGACAACACCCGTAAGTCTGAATTCCCCGCACGTATCGACTGGGATAAGATTGCAGAAATCCGCTTCTCTATCGACAAGAGCGCCGAAAAGACTTTCGAAGTCTGGGTTGACAACATCGAAATCGTCAAGGGTAACAAGAAGGCCAAGCCCAAGGCCAAGATGGTTTACTGGGATGAAAACAACGACGTCATCGACGGTCCTAAGAACCCCGAAAAGCTGGACGGCAAGGCTAAGCCCGTTGCCAACGGCATCTTCTACTCTGATGGCCTGAAGGGCTTCAGCTACAGCTACGGTGGTCTCTCTGCCCAGCGTGAAGCTGACTCCAAGACTCCGGGTAACAAGAACGTTCTCGCTCTCTACATCGATAACAACGACTGGTCCGGTGTGACCTACTCTCTGGGCGAAGGCAAGTATGTTGACTTGTCCAAGGTCCGTAACAAGGGTGGTCTCTACTTCTGGATCAAGGGTAAGCTCGGTGGCGAAAAGGTATACGTTGGTATTCTGGACAACCAGGGCAACGATATCAAGAGCCAGACCAAGATTAGCCTCAACGACTGGATCGAAGGCGCCAAGGTTGGTACCGATTGGAAGCTCGTCAAGATTCCTCTGAAGAAGTTCGGCGACAAGGGTAAGGCTTGGGACGCTAACAAGCAGGCCGAAGTTGCTAAGGATATCCAGTGGAACAAGATCCAGGAACTCCGCTTCTCTGTCGGCAAGGGTGAAAACCAGGGCGAACCGGGCAAGCCGGCTCCTGTGACCATCTACGTTGACCAGGTTACCTTCACCGAAAATATCGACTGGGTTGACCCGGATATCAAGTGGGATAACTGGAAGGGCAATGCTCCTGACTACGTAATTTCTGACTTCGAAAGCAAGTTCAACGGCGACAAGTGGGAACCGTCTAAGGGCCCGAAGTCCAAGGTTGAAGTTGATGTTCCGTTCAAGACTTCCAAGCTCGATGGCAACTCCCTCAACGTCAAGCATTTCGAAATGTCTGACTGGGTTGACGTTGTGCTCGACCTCAAGAAGAACAACCGCCCGGCTGCTGACCGTGACTGGACCAAGCACTGGGGCATCATGTTCGACGTTTACTCTGAACGTCCGTGGCAGTCCATTACCGTTCAGGTCGGCGACGCTGGCAGCGAACTCTTCGTTGCTAACACCGGTGTACCTCGCGGTCGTACCACTGTGATCGTTCCGTTCCGTAACTTCAGCAAGTTCCCGTACTACCAGCCGCCTGAAGCAAAGGAAAACGGCCTCTTCGACCTGAAGGGTGTTGTTTCTCTGGACTTCAAACCGGGTGGAGAAGGTTCTAACGGTTCCTTCGAAATCGATAACATTAAGCTGACCAACCAGAAGGAAGTCAAGGCTGCTGCCCGTCCGGCAGTTGTCAAGGTTGACGTCAAGGGTTCTTCCGACGTGATCAACCCGAACATCTCTGGCGGCCTCTTCGGTATCAACGCTGCCCTCTGGGACGGCGACATGCTGGACAACAAGAAGTTCAAGACCCAGACTTGGGAATATGCAAAGCGCATCAACCACGGCATTATCCGTTACCCGGGTGGTCTCCGTGCTGATGACGACCACTGGAAGGAAATCCTCGACAACCACGACTGGATGGTCGATACCGACGAATTCCTCGCTTGGTTGAAGAAGACCGGCTCCAACGCTATGTTCACCGTGAACTTCGGTTCCGGCACCGAACAGGAAGCTGCAGCATGGGTTAAGCACACTAACGTAGACAAGAAGGCCAACATCCTGTACTGGGAAATCGGTAACGAAGTCTACGGTAACTGGCACCCGTACTACGAAAAGTATGGTAAGGACGGCGGTACCGTTTATGGTAAGCGCGCACGTAAGTTCATCGAAGCTATGAAGAAGGTTGACCCGACCATTAAGGTTGCTGTGCTCGGCGTTCTCGATGGCGACTGGAACGAAAACGTTCTCCGCGAAACCGGCGACATCGCTGACGGTCTTATCGTTCACCACTATCCGCAGCACTTCGGTGAAGAAAACGACTTCGCCATGCTCTCTGCTCCTCAGGACCTGACCCCGATCTACAGCCGTCTGCACAAGACCGTAGATAAGTGGACCAAGAAGTTCAACAAGGACAAGAAGATCGAACTGTGGCTCACCGAATGGAACTCTGTTGACTTCAACCCGGGGCCGCAGACCATCGCTCTCGAAAACGGCCTGTTCGTTGCTGACTACCTGGCTATGCTCGCAACTGAAAATGTTGACAACGCACAGTACTGGGATATCCACAACGACATTACCCCGGAAGGCGGTGACTACGGTTACCTGACCCGATCTGCAGAAGAATGCATGAACTGCCCGCGTCCCAGCTACTGGGCATTCCAGATGGCTTCTGACGCTCTCCGCGGCAAGCTCCTGAAGACCACCATCACTGGCGATAAGGAATCTCTCCTCACTACTTACTACACCGAAAACGGTAAGAAGAAGAGCCTCCTGGTCATCAACAAGAGCCCCTACAGCGACTACGAATTGAAGCTGGATATCCCGGGCTTCAAGGGCAAGGCTAAGATGCAGGTCTTGGACAAGTCCTCCGAAAAGCTGAAGGAAGGTTGGGCAAACGATCCTTCCAAGAAGGCTAAGGATGTTGACCTGTCTAAGCCGGTTAAGGTTGGCAAGCGCACCGTTACTTTGATCGTTCTCGACAAGTAATCACCTCAAATTAGCTCTAATGCCGCAAAGGTTGATGGGCTAAATTGAAATCAAAGAAATCCCGTCGGATAAATACCGGCGGGGTTTCTTTTTTGTAAAAGTTAAGTATGTGGACAATTCTTTGCTTGTTAACTAAATTTGTTTACGTTTGGGGTTAGATTCTAAAAAATCTTTCCGTTACATTTTTGATTAGGACGTAAGGTGGGTGATGCCATCTTGTTTCTGGGATTAAGCAAAACACTTGCTGTTTTGCGTTGTTGAGTTGTTGGTTAGGAGACCACAAGAAAGGCGACGCGGCCTGGGGGTTGCGTCGCTTTTCTTATTCCCTTGTCATTGGGGATGCTCCACGGTAAAGTCTAAAATTCCCGATTGATCCTTCGGTAATTCGCCTTGACTTTTTTTACGTCCTTTATAAAATTTGTGGCTCTTCATCAACATGTGTGGGTGGCTTCGCCACCCTTTTTTGTTGACATTCGCCTAAATTAAACAAAAAATGGGCTATTTTCTAAAATTTAATCGCCAAAAAAAACAGAAGAAAAAGCCCATGTCAAAATTATACAAATCCAT
>NZ_FRBB01000014.1:0-92242 GCF_900142505.1 Fibrobacter sp. UWH5
CTCAACACAATCAGGCTGGGCGTGTCAAACGCAAGGATCGAGGCGACGAACAACAAGATAAAGCTACTGATACGGACTGCCTATGGCTTCAGGAACATGAACAACATGCTGTCGCTGATAATGTTGAGCTGTTCCTATGTAGATGTAAAGATAGCCTACGAATGGGAATCGGAATCGAGAGAATCATCTAGCAAGGCTGCCTAAATGCTTCCACACATGTTGATGATGCCTCATTTTTTTTAGTATTTTTTTTTCAGTAAATTCAACATAAAATGGCAGTCCTACACATTAGTAGAACATAGCCAAAATGTTTATATTCAAGATATGCGTGGGTTAGTTTTTACAATTCTTATTTCTTTGCTGGTCTGGGCTTGTGATCCGGGATTACATGATGGTGGCTATGTGGATCTCCATGCGGTTACAAAGGCCGTGCATCGTCCATCGGTTTTGGAAGTTTCAGTAGACGTCTCTGGAAAATTAGACAGCGTCGCCGTGACATATAGCGACTGCTACCGCAATCGTGATATATCTGTTGTTGATTCCGTTGTGTTGTGCCCATCGAAAGTTCATCACGATGGAGACGATGTAGAAACCCATTGTCATGACTTTTGGGGTCAATGTTCGGGACCATGGACTGCGAAAATTCCTTTGGATGAAGATCATCATTTGCGTTTTGACTTGCTGGACGAAGATAGCGTGACGAAATCCTACGATGTGGATATGACTCCTTATCTAAATGCCGTAGTCAAGGAAAATGAGTCTTTTAAAATTTCTACTTATGACGAGGGGGTTCGGTTAGATGCGTACGTGTGGGCGAATGATATGACGGTGTCTGATGATGGAAGCTTGTTGGAAACGTGCTTTGAATATAGTGTTGATAGTGTAGCCTATGACTCGTCCTATAAATGTTGCCAGGGAAGTGTTGGAAAAAAAGAATGGGATAAGTTTTGCAGCGATTATATAAATGAATCTGGTTATGGGGTGTATCTTTCGGGAGAAGAAATGTGCATGCAAACTCCAAGCAGGGAGACCTGTATATCCGATTCCGTTTCACTGGTGGTAAGTGAGTATCATCCTGTAAAAAATGGGAGCGTTCCTTGTAAGAAACTCTCGTTGAATCGTAAGGCGATTGTGGATGACTTGTGGATTGTGGATGATTATGTTCGTCGTTCTCAAGTAAAGGATTCGTTGGATGCCTTTTTTGATGAAGCTGTGGTTGGTTTTGCTTATAAGAAAAATTTTGTTTGGCTTGCAACCTACGGCATAGGTGAGCAAAGTTCCTTTGAAACGGATTCTATTGTTGTTCTGTTGAAGTATTCGGAAAAGTAATCCCTGTTCTCTTTATTTTACAATCGCTCTCGGGTTACTCCCGAGGGCTTTTTTTGTGAGAAGTTGCATTCGTCAAAAAAAATGTTGGCTATGTTCTTTCAAATAGTAGATGTAATATAACTATCTAAAAAACACACCCCATTAGAAACTGAGATTCACCTACCTAAAAACTGTAT
Source organism: Fibrobacter sp. UWH5 (assembly GCF_900142505.1). Lineage (NCBI taxonomy): Bacteria > Pseudomonadati > Fibrobacterota > Fibrobacteria > Fibrobacterales > Fibrobacteraceae > Fibrobacter > Fibrobacter sp. UWH5. The sequence goes on from NZ_FRBB01000014.1 coordinate 1,506, forward strand.
CTTAGATACTTGGTCTAACCTAATTTTTGTTAGGTTAGACCATTTTTTTATTATACATCTTGTATTATAAAAAAAAGAAACACCCCGCTTGCGCGAGGTGTCTCCAAATGTTCCAGTTGTCGTTGGATCGACTCTCGGACTAACGAGAGTAGTATTCCACAACGAGCTGTTCTTCAAGCTGAACGGGGATCTGGTCGCGGAGCGGGAGCTTCACGAGAGAGCCGGACATCTTGTTAGCATCGACAGTCAGATATTCGGGAACAGCTGCGCCAGCGGCGAGTGCTTCCTTGATCTGTGCATGTTCCTTAGACTGTTCGCGAACTGCAATCACGTCGCCGGCCTTGAGCTGACGAGAGGGAGAGAAGCTGCGGACGCCGTTCACGGTGAAGTGACCGTGAGCAACATACTGACGAGCAGCGAAGATGGTGCGAGCGAAGCCCATGCGGAGCACTGCTGCGTCCAGACGGGTTTCCAGCAAGATCATCAGGTTGTCACCAGCAGAACCTGCGCGACGGTTTGCTTCGGCGTAAGCCTTAGCGAGCTGTGCTTCGGAAATGTTGTAGGTGAAACGGAGACGCTGCTTTTCGACGAGCTGCTGCTTGTAAACAGAAGAGGACTTCTTGCGGTTCTGACCATGCTGGCCAGGTGCGAAGTGACGGCGGTCGAGAGCCTTCTGAGTCTTCTGAGAAACAGCAAGGTCCAGGGAACGGGCAACCTTGCCCTTAGGTCCACGGAAAGAGGACATATTAACCTCGTAAAAGGAAGCTCTTTGGTTAATGACGTATGCTGGTAGAGCTTAACACGACATACGCTAGATGTTGGACCTATATATAGAAAATCCAATAGGGGTTTTCAAGTGTCATAGGAGTTCACGCAAGGAAATCCGGCTACCAGCGGGGAAACTTCCACCGGAGGAACGAGGTGGTGAGGTCGGAGCGGAGCTCCTAGAGGGGGTCTGGTCGCGTCTAGCGACGCTAGATGTCAGAAAAATGCACCATTAACCCCCTATAAAACCTCTAGCACGCTTGCGTGCGACCTCACACCTGAAGCGTAGCGTTCCTCACTCCATTTTGTCTATATTTATCTCATGAATTGGAACGAACCGCAGATTATTGATATTCCTATTGTACACGATGAACGTGGTAATTTGAGTGTTGTGGAAGGGGGACAACTGGTCCCTTTCGATATCAAGCGTGTTTATTATCTGTATGATGTTCCCGGTGGATCTACCCGCGGGGGGCACGCCCATCGCAAGCTTCGTCAGCTGATTTTTGCGGCCAGTGGCAGTTTTGACGTGGTTCTGGACGATGGTAAGACACGTCAGAAGTTCCAGTTGAACCGTTCCTACAAGGGGTTGTATATCCCCACCATGACTTGGCGTGAAATCGAGAATTTCTCTTCTGGCGCAGTATGCATGGTTCTTGCTTCGGAACATTACGAAGAAGCCGACTATATATATGAATATGAAGACTTCCTCAAAGAAGTTAGATGATGCATGGGGGCTACTGCCCCTGCGTCGTTAAAAATTTTTTGTGTAGTAGGTGTTGAGGGAGGCTTTGCCGCCTAGGCCTTCCTTGAACTTGAACAGGGTTTCGTTCAGGTATTTGCCGCCATCTTCGGTGGAGATTCCCCAGGACACGTTCTTGAAACCCTTGGTTGCCGCTTCGCGCATGATGGACGTGAGGACTGCCACGGTTGGGTTGAATGCGTCAAAGCTTGGGTCTGGGGCGATGTACTGGTAGTGTACGGCCTTGGTTTCAGGGAAGACGAAGAACATGGCTCCTGCGATGAGGTTTTCCCTGCCGGTTTCGTCTTTGCCGAAAATGCCTCGAAGCCAAATGTTATCTGCAATGCGGGCGGAAGCGAGATCCTTGATTTCCTCGATGGAATGGACTGGCTTGACGTTGTACTTGGCTTTTGAAATTTTCAGAAATTCGTAGAACGGTCCGAGTTCATCAGCCTCGATGGGGCGGTAAATGATGTCTTTGTGTTCGGCCTTGTATTTTTCGTATGCTTTAACCTGTCTGCGCTTAGCCCCTTCGCAGAGATCAAAAGGATCGGCGAATGTTCCATCCGGCGCAGAAACGATGGTTGTTACGGCGCTTAGTTCAGTATGTCTTTCGTAGCCCAGGTGCTCTAACAGGTATTCCACAAGGGCAGGGGATTCCTGACTAAATACGGCCGGGGTTAGTTTCAGACGGACTCTTCTAAAATTCTTTGCGAAATATTCGTCGGCGAATTTCAGGATTTCCTGCAGGCGGCTGGCGGTGTAAAAATCCTTTGAAATGACAGGGCCGCCGAAGGTGGAACCTTGGTGGGATATGAATTCTCCGTCTGCTGTAACCGTGCCGGGGAAATAGGCTGTTATGATCCCGCTTTTGTGGATGGCGAAGCTTGCATCCTTGAATCGATCTTCCGGATGGTAGTTCAAAAATTGCCGGGTCTGTAGAAAGGTGCCGTTGACGGACTCCCGGTTCACAAACCGGTCCAGTCGTTGGTCCAATTCCTTGTTGTAGGGCAAAATCTCGAACATATTCACAAATTAGTATTTAACGATGGATGAAAACTTTAGATTGTCCATTAAAATGGTGGTTTTATCGGTTTTAATGCTTTAGACTGTTTTTCAAATAGGGATATTTTCTACTTTGAGGTTCATGATTCAAGTTCCCTATTACCCTTTGAAGCGAGTAAGCGATTCCTACGGCTCCGAAATAAAGGAGGCTGTCAATCGTGTGATGGATTCTGGTTGGTATATCCGTGGCAAGGAATGCGGCGGTTTTGAAGAGAAGTTTGCCAAATACTGTGGATCTCGCCATTGCGTCGGGGTAGGGAATGGTCTTGAGGCCTTGGCCTTGATTTTGAAGGGTTATGTCTCCTTGGGCCGTTTGCAGCCTGGCGACGGGGTCATTGTTCCTTCCAATACTTTTATTGCCTCATGGCTTGCGGTAAAGGCTGCTAATCTTGTGCCGGTTCCTGCGGAACCGGATGCAGAAACTGCGGTTTTGAGTGCCGTTTCTGTGGATCGTGCGTTTGCAGGTGCCCTGCAGGACGGTCTTAAGGTTCGGGCAATTCTGGCGGTTCACCTGTACGGTCGTCTTTGCCCCATGATGGAACTGAAACAGTTTGCAGAGAATCGCGATCTTCTTTTGCTGGAAGATGCGGCCCAGGCTCATGGCGCGTCATTTGCTACTGAAAATGGCGTTGTTCGCGCCGGGAATCTCGGAGACGCAGCCGGTTTCAGTTTCTACCCGGGAAAGAACCTGGGGGCCCTTGGGGATGCCGGCGCCGTGGTTACCAGCGATGGCGAATTGGCTGCCGTTGTCCGCAAACTTGCAAATTATGGTTCCGAAAAGAAGTATGTTCACGAGTTTGCCGGTGAAAATTCCCGCCTAGATGAAATTCAGGCTGCAGTCCTGTCCGTGAAGCTTCCTCGACTGGACGAAGAAAACCGCCGCCGTAATGAAATCGCTAACCGCTACCTGGCCGAAATCAGAAATCCGCTGGTGAGGTTGCCAAAGGCTGCTGTTTCTGTGCCCGCCGGTACTGTGGCGGATTGTGTGTGGCATATTTTTGCGGTACACTGCGAACTGCCTAATGGCGAAAGTTGTCGCGACGCCCTTCAAAAACATTTGGCAAATCGTGGTGTAGAAACGCTTATTCATTATCCGACGCCGCCCCATTTGCAGAAGGCCTTTGCCGATGATTTTTCCACCGGGGCTTACCCAGTTGCAGAACGTCTGGCCAATGAGGAGTTGAGCCTGCCTTTACACCCCTTCATGACTGAAGATGAAATTGCAGCAGTAATTGAAGGCGTTAACAACTTTAAGGATTAGTCTATGTTTGTGAAAAGTTTCCTGGGTTCGGGTGCGGTAACGGCTTTTAACGCCTTGAGGGCTTTTGCCATCAACAAGCTTTTGGCTGTTTTCTTGCCGCCTGCAGCCTTTGCCTGCGTCGGGCAGTTCATGAACCTGTTGACTATCGGGCAGGCCACTTCCAGTCTTGCTCTTCAGAATGGCTGGACTAGCCTGACCGCTCAGAATTTCAAGAACGAAAAGCAACTTCTTGGAGTGTGGCGAGGCGGTCTTCGTCTGACAACTTTTGCGAGCCTGTTCACTTTTGTGGCTGCAGTTCTGTTCTGTTTCATGGCTCCATTGGAAACTCTGTTTCCTGGGATGAATACTCGACTGGTGCAGGCTGCAATCCTGTTTGCTTTGCCAGGTGTATTCGCTACCAATATTATCGCCATCTGTGCTGCCGTCATGAACGGTATGGGTGAAAATCGCAAGTGGGCGCTTATCAATATTGTGGCTTCCTTGTGGCAAGTTTTATGGGTTGCATTTTTCCTTTATACGGGCCAACTGTCTGTCCTTTCTATTATTGCGACCCAGTCCATCGTGGCCGCCTTTTTTGCCATCCGCATTGCAAGCCAGGCTGGTTTTAGAGTCAAGAAAGTCTGGTCTACGGCAGCCGATATTCGTGAACCTTGGGTCTCTTATGCCTTGATGGGCTTGGTTCCCATGGTCATGACTCCCGTTGTGCTTACGGTAATCCGAACCGCAGTGGCTTCGAACTTTGGGCAGGATGCCGCCGGCATCTGGCAGAGTGTGTTGAAGGTTTCGGACTTCCTCTTCATGATGATGTCGGCTATTCTTACCGTGATTATCCTGCCGAAGGTTTCGGCCCAGCAGACTAGGCAGGAATTTTTCAAGTTGTTTAATCCCTTGCTCTTGCGTGTGATGGGAATTTCTCTGGTGATGGTGACGGCTTTATTTTTGTGCCGCGGTCTCCTAGTGCAAATCCTTTTTTCAAGAGCCTATATGGGTGCCGCCGATTATCTGTTTTATCAACTGTTGGGAGATTTCTTTAGGGCTGGTGGATTTTCCTTGGCACTGGTCCTGATCGCTCGCCGCGAAACAAAGAAGTTCCTTTCCATTGAAATTGGTTCGGAAATTTTTCTGGCCGCAGGTTCCCTGATCCTAATGAAACTGGTGGAATTCCAGGGACCCATGATGGCTTACGCCGTAGAAAACTTCCTATACTTTGCAGTTATGTTCGTTGTTGTCCGGAGGCTGAAATGGAATCAGCAGTAATCGTTTCTGTGCTGATGGCCTGCTACAAGCATGAACGTTTTGTAGAGGCGGCTGTCCGTTCTGTAATGGCTCAAGAGGGCGTGTCCTTTGAATTGATCGTTATTGATGATGGCAGTCCCGATAGGTCGCCCGAGATTCTTGAACGCTTGGCAAACGAGTTCCACTTCAAATACGTCCATCGTCCGAACAAAGGGGTGGTGGCGACCATGAATGAATTGCTTTCTATGGCGAAGGGCAAGTATTTTTGCTCCATGGCGTCAGATGATATGATGCCTGCAGGCCGATTGGCTGAACAAAGTCAGTACCTGGAAAGTCATCCTGAAGTTCCCGTATGCTTCGGACAGATTGTGGTGATGGATGGGGAAGGGAATCATGGCGAAACCCCGGACCCGCGCTATACCCGTTCTGTTCCTCAAGTGACATTCGAGGAATTTTTCATGGGGAAGAAAGAAGTTCACGGCTGTTCCGAAATGATTCGCCTGGATGTATTCCGTGATATGGGCGGCTATGATAAGGAATTCCCTTTCGAGGATTTTCCCCAGTGGCTGAAGTTCTTCCATAGGTTTGGAACGTTACCTGTGTTGCCTACCTTGTGCTGCTACTACCGCGTTCACGGAAACAACATGTCCAGCAACAGCACCTTGATGTATGGCACGTTCTTAAAGGCGCTGGCTCGTTACTCCGATCATCCCCTTTACCCGAAAGCCGTGAAAATCTGGAAGTCCCATTGGTTCTCCATGCTTGCTTATACCAACAAGGCCGAGGCCGTTCGCAGGATTCCTCAGCTAGCCTCGTTCTCCTGGGACTTTTTCAAAAGGTTCCCGAAGCTGTTTGTGCCCAAGTTTATTCTGGACCGCCGTTTTAACGTCTGATTCAAAACGCCGTTATCGTCTGAAAATTTTCTTGATGGTCCCTGCAATTCCCAGTGACTTTAGGTTTGTCCAAAGGGCAAGGGGAATGGAGAGAATCTTGGCGACCGGTGTCGGGAAAATCTTGTAAAGCTTTTGACGACGTTCAATTCCCTTGCGGACGGATTCCGGTCTCCAGTTACTTTGAAAGTGGTGGATGCAGTAGGTTTCTGCAGTGGCGCGAATCTTGCCGTCTATAAAGCTCTTGGGTGAAAAGAAATCTTCTGGGAAAATTTCCAAAGGGTCACGCAGACTGTTAAAGGCGTTGGCAAGGATGTTGGGCAAGACCAGCTCATTCACCTGGGATTCTGTGTAGTTGAATGATTCTTGTCTGTAGAAGTCCAGGGCTTTTGTAATGGAGGGGTGATTTTTGTTTGCGGCGAGAATCGCGCCTTCTATGCGGCGGGATCCGTTTTCGAATCCGAAGAAATATTCGCGGCCCATTAACGGATCGAAACTTTTCACGACTTCAACGTCGGTGTCGAGATAGATACCGCCTTCTGTTTCTAGGGCGTACAGACGGACTGCATCTGCGGCGAAGGCCCATTTTTTTTGGGCGAGGGCCTGCATTACCCAAGGAATGCCTGTGGCTTCGGCTTTGGAACGGTCCCAAAGGATCAGTTCATAATCGGGTAGAACTTGTTTCCACCCGTCCAAAAATTGGGTTACATCAGCAGGGAACGGCTCCCCGGAAAACCAACAGTAATGAATTTTCCTAGGAATCATTTTTCATCCCTCCTAAGCATTTTTTGCAAGACGTCGCGGCCTCCGAAAGAGATTATGTTGGCCACCTTGTTGCGAAGTCTAACCTTGAAATCCAACAGGTTCTGCAATCGAAGTTCCTTGATGTGATTCCAGGCGCGATTGCGGTAATCCTGGAATTCGTCGGTATCGGGGGTGCGCTTCAGAATGCTGTAGCTGGTGCTGATGAGCATGTTCTTTGCGGCACGAAGTAACTTCGGGTTCCTTATTTTTTCCGTGATAGTCGTACAAAGGTTTTCGGCGATGTCCAGCAGTTCCGCTTTCTTTAAATTGTAGGCGGAATTCAGGATGCTGGTTTCGCGTTTGCGGTACAGATATAGAGGCAAACTTACGGAACGGATTTCCTTTGCGCTCAAGAAAATCTGCGGGATGGTACAAAGGTCCTCGAAGTACTTGCCCCTCGGGAAGCGGACGTCTTTCCAGAGCCTTGCTGAGTAAAGTTTGTTCCATGCGGAATGGTCGGGAATCCTGTCTTGGTACAGCGCCTGGATAAGGGCGTCTTCGGGGGACCAGATTTTCTGGATGGACTTGCTTCGGTTTCCTGGAATCTTGGCGGGCAATTCGGTAAAGCTGTTGGACCCGCAGCAGATAATCTCTGCATCGGAATCTTGTGAAGCCTTGAGCAGGGTTTCTAGAAATGTGGGGGCGATCATGTCGTCGCTGTCGACGAATGTAATCCAGGGGGCGGTGACCTTCTGGAGGCCTGCATTGCGGGCTTCGGAAAGTCCTGCGTTCTCTTGGGACAGAAGCGTGAAACGTTCATCACGTTTGATGAATTCTTCGACAATTTCTGCAGAGTTGTCTGTGGAACCGTCGTTAACGACAATGGCTTCGAAGTCGGCAAAGGTCTGGTGCTGTACGCTGATAAGGCATGCTTCCAGATATTCGGCGGTATTGTATACCGGAATAATGACGCTTACGGTTGCCATAGGGTGGGCTTTTTTACGCCTGGTTTAGGTTTTGGACCACTTCGCCCCAGCCCATTTGCACAAGGGCACCTGCTCGTACCAAGTTCCCCTGGGCGTCTTCGTATTCCTTCAGGATGCGGCTCCATTCGGTTACGTCGCGCTTGAACTTGATGTCCTTGCGAATTTTTTTCATGAGCATGTCCTGTTTCCATTGGGCGGCTTCGCCAAGGAACTTGCAGGATTCGTCCAGTGCGTCGAGATAGGCGGGCACCGCGTTCAGGAAGGTCTTTTCAAAAGGTTTGGCCTTGCCTTTTGCTTGACCCACAAGGTTCTTCTGATTGATGACGTTCTTGCGCAGTTCGCTCATCAGTCGTACGATTCGCTCGAAATCCACCTGGGGCCAGATCAGGTTGAAGGGCCACATCTTTTTCCAGTGGAACTTGAACATGGACTCGTGGGCCGTGTTCTTGGCCTTCAGCATTTCCTTGAGGTTGTTGAATATAATCTGGGATGGAAGCAAATCACTCATGGCCTCCAATATAGATTAATTCTCCATTTATAACTGAAAAAAGCCCCTTTTGTGGTAATTTTACAAAGCTTAGTTTGTTATTTTGGAAATAAGAAGTTAAATTCACCCCTGCATAAACTTGTAAAAAGGAAATCTATGAATAACAAAAAGTTCAAGATTCTACTTATTGTAGATATCGCATTGATTATCGGCTTGTTTGCCTTGATGATGATCCTCAAGGGTACTTATAATGACCAGGCTCAGAAGTCCGTTGGCGAACAGGTGGGTGCCTACCTGGAACAGTCTAACGGTGTTGTTCAGGAACAGTGGAAGGCTGTTGACCAGTACGGCATGGCCTGGAAGCTCGTTTTTGCCACTTTGACCGGCGACAAGACCGAAGCTACCTTTGATGCCACCGCAAAGGCTATCGAAGAAGACAAGGATGCCCGTTTCAAGCAACTTTCCTATATGTACAACGCTGCAGGCATTCCTCCTCAGGCTCAGAACTCCATCTACGAAAAGGCTGGCCTTGCTGACAAGTTCCTTCTGAAGAATGAAGGCGGCGTCAAGGAAGTGGCTTGCGGTAAGAACTGCGTCATTAGCTTCACCTTCGCAAAGGGCAAGCTGAAGACCGCTGACTACAAGGCTCTGACCGAATACAACATGGGTGCAAACTTTAAGCTGGAAGCTCCGGCTCCCTACCACTTTGAATAAGGAGTAATGAACGATGAACATGAAGAATATTTCCATTGCTCTTTCTGTCGTGGTTGTGCTTTTGCTGGCAACTCTTCTGATGCAGAAGGGTAGCTACGTTTCTCAGGCAACTGAACACTACGAAAAGACCACTACCAAGTCCTTCAAGGGCGCTTCCCAGATCATTGAGTATGTGAACAACTCCATCGAGACCAACAAGGGCGTTTGGACCCTGGCTTGCGAAGCTGTTCAGAGCGTAAAGACTTCTCAGGATCAGGCTCGCCTCGAAGCAAAGCTCTTCCCCTCTGTAAAGGGTACCATGAGCATTGCCAACAAGACTCGTAAGTTCGAAGCTAGCTCCGATTATTACATCGTTTCTAACTTCGCCAAGGTCGAAGTCGACAAGAAGACCGAAGTGAAGTCCCTTTCTGGCCTCGTCTCTGTGAACGTGAATGCTCTTCTGGGCAATGCCGCTGTTGCTGCATCTGACGAAGATGAAGAAGAGGGCGAAGAAGCTGTTGTGGAAGAAGCTCCGGCTCCCAAGAAGGCTGCCAAGGGTAAGAAGGGTAAGAAGCGCTAATCTGGCGAGCTAGAATTGGTGCGGAAAACCTAACTCATTGATACTCAAAGAATTACAAAAATCCTCGCAGAAATGCGAGGATTTTTTGCATTTCTTCACCTGCTAATCACTAGCCACTAACCACTAACCACTAACCACTATTTACTATCTTTCCCCTCGTAAAAACAAATAACACAAGGTGCCGGCTAACCCCCGGCAAGAGGTAAAAATGCTCATTCTTCGTGGTACTCCGGCTCTGTCGGACTTCCGTCTCCAGAAACTTCTGGCTGACTTCAAGAAAGAAAACCTGAACGTCGCAAGCGTTTACGCTGAATTCCTCCATGTGGTGGATCTGTCCGCCGATCTTTCCGCTTCCGAAAAGGAAACTCTGGAAAAGGTGCTCCACTACGGCCCCATGCGTGAAGCCAAGGCCCTGGAAGGTGAACTGTTCGTGGTTTGCCCCCGTCCGGGTACCATCAGCCCCTGGAGCTCCAAGGCTACCGATATCGCTCACATCTGCGGCCTGCCCGCTATCAAGCGTATCGAACGCGCCATTGCCTACTATGTGAAGTTTGAAGGTGCCGCTTCTGCCGACGCTCGCAAGGTGATCGAATCCAAGATCCACGACCGCATGACTCAGGCTGTATTCGCAGACACCGCTTCCCTGGACGTTCTCTTCAGCAAGGAAGAACCGCGTCCGCTGAACATTATTCCGGTGCTCACCGAAGGCCGCGAAGCCCTGGTGAAGGCTGACAAGGCCATGGGCCTCGCTCTTTCCGCCGACGAAATTGACTACTTGGTCAACAACTTTACCGCTCTCAAGCGCAATCCCACCGACGTGGAACTGTACATGTTCGCTCAGGCCAACTCCGAACATTGCCGCCACAAGGTGTTCGGTGCCGAATGGACCATCGACGGTGTCAAGCAGGACAAGTCCCTGTTCCAGATGATCAAGAACACCTACGCTCTGCACAACACCAACATCTTCAGCGCCTATAAGGATAACGCTGCCGTGATGAAGGGTGCAACCGCAGGTCGTTTCTACGCTGACCCCCGCACCAACAAGTATGACTTCCACAACGAAGAAGTGGACATCTTGATGAAGGTGGAAACCCATAACCACCCCACAGCAATTTCTCCGTTCCCGGGTGCCGCTACTGGTAGTGGTGGTGAAATCCGTGACGAAGGTGCTACCGGTAAGGGTTCCAAGCCGAAGGCCGGCCTCACTGGCTTCAGCGTTTCTAACCTTAAGCTGCCGGGTGCAGTTCAGCCTTGGGAAAAGGATTTTGGCAGTCCCAGCCGTATCGCTAGCGCTCTGGACATCATGATTGAAGGTCCTCTGGGCGGTGCCGCATTTAACAACGAATATGGCCGCCCGAACATTCTCGGTTACTTCCGTACTTTCGAACAGGAAGTCTCTGCTGAAAAGGGTAACGAAGTCCGTGGTTACCACAAGCCCATTATGCTGGCTGGTGGTCTTGGCAACATCAAGCACGACCACATCGAAAAGGGGCACATCGATCCGGGTGACCACCTGGTAGTTCTGGGCGGTCCTGCTATGCTTATCGGCCTTGGTGGCGGTGCAGCAAGTTCTGTGGCCAACGGTGCTGGTAACGAATCTCTGGACTTTGCTTCTGTGCAGCGCGAAAACCCCGAAATGGAACGCCGTTGCCAGGAAGTGATCGACCGTTGCTGGGCAATGGACGAAGAAAACCCCATTACCTTCATTCACGACGTGGGTGCAGGTGGACTTTCCAACGCCTTCCCGGAACTGGTGAACGATGGCGGTCTGGGCGGTAAGTTTGAACTCCGTAACGTTCCTAACGACGAACCGGGTATGAGCCCCTTCGAAATCTGGAGTAATGAATCCCAGGAACGTTATGTGATTGCCGTTGCCGGTAACAAACTGGACGTGTTCGACGCTATCTGTAAGCGTGAACGTTGCCCGTACGCAGTAGTGGGCGAAGCTATTCCTGAAAAGCACTTGACTCTTACCGATAAGCACTTCGGTTCTACTCCCATCGATATGCCGCTGGAAGTCTTGCTGGGCAAGCCGCCTCGCATGATCCGTAACGAAAAGAGCCAGAAGCGTCCGCTCACCTCTCAGGTGGTTCCTGCTGATGCAACCATCAAGGATATTGCACACCGCGTTCTCGCTAACCCCACTGTGGCTGACAAGACCTTCTTGATTTCCATCGGTGACCGTTCCGTGACCGGTATGATCTGCCGCGACCAGATGGTGGGCCCCTGGCAGGTTCCTGTGGCTGACTGCGCTGTGACCTCTGCAACTCTCGACACCTACGAAGGTGAAGTGATGTCCATGGGTGAACGCGCTCCTATCGCTCTCATCTCTCCGGCTGCCGCAGCCCGCATGACTGTTGCTGAATCCCTCACCAACATGGCTGCCGCTTACGTCCCCGACATGGGCCGCGTAAACTTGTCTGCAAACTGGATGGCAACTCCCAACTACGAAGGTGACGGTGCCGACCTGTACGAAGCTGTAAAGGCAATCGGTATGGAACTCTGCCCGGAACTGGGCATTACCATTCCGGTGGGTAAGGACTCCATGTCCATGAGCACTGTATGGCAGGACGAAAAGGGTAGCCACCGCGTGACTGCTCCCATCTCTCTGGTCATCAGCGCCTTCTCTCCCTGCGCCGACGTTCGCAAGACCATGACCCCGCAGCTCATCCAGAACAAGGAGACTACCTTGATGCTGGTTGACCTGGCTCGCGGAAAGAACCGTATGGGCGCATCCATTGCCGCTCAGGTTTACAACATGCTTGGCGACAAGGCTCCGGATGTGGATTCCGCTAAGGAACTCCGCGCCTTCTTCGAAACCATCCAGAAACTCAATGCCGACGGCAAGATCATGGCTTACCATGATAAGTCTGATGGCGGTCTCTATACCACCGTTACCGAAATGGCTTTCGCAGGCCACGTTGGTGTTACTTTGGATGTAAACGCTCTCCAGGGCAACGTCATCGACGCACTCTTCAACGAAGAACTGGGCGCTGTGCTTCAGGTTGCAAATGCTGATGTTGCCGCTGTTAAGGCAGCTTTCGCTGCTGCTGGCCTTGGCGACACCGTTTCTGAAATCGGTAAGCTGAACGATACTTACAACCTGGTTATCGGTGACTACGCCGAAGGTCTCTCTGACCTTCGCGCTATCTGGTCCGATACCACTCGCCGCATCGCCGCCCTCCGTGACAATCCGGCTTGCGCTGAAAGTGAATACACCTTGAAGCTGGAACAGGATGATCCGGGTATCACCCCGAAGGTCACCTTCGACCTCAACGCTAGCGCAAAGATCATCAAGGATTACTCTAGCCGCCCGAAGATGGCTATCCTCCGCGAACAGGGCGTTAACGGTGAATTGGAAATGGCTGCCGCATTTGCTAAGGCCGGTTTCGAATCCATCGACGTCCACATGACCGATATTCTTTCCGGTCGCGTTAGCCTGAAGGACTTCAACGGTCTCGTGGCTTGCGGTGGCTTTAGCTACGGTGACGTTCTGGGTGCTGGCGAAGGCTGGGCAAAGAGCATCTTGTTCAACCCCAAGGCTCGCGCAGAATTCGAAGCCTACTTCAACCGTAAGGACACCTTCACTCTGGGCGTCTGCAACGGCTGCCAGATGGTTTCCAACCTGAAGGATTTGATTCCTGGCGCAAAGCACTGGCCCCGCTTCGTTCAGAACCTCTCTGAACGTTTCGAAGCCCGTTTCGCAAGCCTGAAGGTGGAAGATACCCCGGCTGTGCTCCTGAAGGGTATGGCAGGCTCTGTGCTGCCTATCGCTGTGGCTCACGGTGAAGGCCGCGCAGAATTCGCTTCCCGCGAAGCTGCAGAAGCCTGCCTGAAGACTGGCCTCGTGGCTCTCCGTTACGTGGACGGCAAGCACGAATACACCGAACGCTACCCGCTGAACCCCAACGGTTCTCCCTTTGCCATCAACGGCCTCTGCTCTGAAGACGGTCGTGCTCTCGTCATGATGCCGCATCCGGAACGCGTGTTCCGTACCTGCCAGTACTCCTGGCATCCGGCTGAATGGGGCGAAGACGGTCCGTGGATGCAGCTGTTCCGCAACGGCCGTATCTTTGTGGGCTAGCTAGGGTCGAATGCGGCCTGGCCGTATTTTCGTGGGCTAATAAAAGTCTTGTCGCGGGCATGTACCGCGCTGCTTGAAAAATCCGCTTTCTGCTTTACCGCAGGGGCGGATTTTTTTACATTGCAGGTTGTTAAAAGTTAGGAGCTTATTATGAATCTTTTTAAGAAGATTTCTTGGCTTAAGTCTGCGGTGATGGCGATAGTGGAACTTCCTCAAATGAAGATGTCAATGAAATTTCATCTTCAAGTGTAGTTGATGAAATCTCATCCAGTGAAAGTTCTGCAGACTTACCGAATGAAGGTTTTGCAAGTTCCTCCAGCGAAATTCCTGCAAGTTCCGCTAATGAAGGCTTTGCAAGTTCGTCCAACGATAATTCTGGATCTGTGTCCAGCGCGGCTGTTACGTCAATTACTTCAAGTAGCGAAGAAACAGACTCTGACGATATCGTTGCAAGTTCCTCCAGTGAGTTGCCTGTAAGTTCTTCAGGAAATATTTCGCCTTCTAGTAGTGAAGAAATGATTTCATCTAGTTCTCTATCTGAAGGGTTGTCTTCGGGGGCTGATTCTTTCAGAAGGAATCGTTCTTTAATCCCGACGTTACGTATGGCACCTTGGTCGATGAAAGGGATGGAAAAATTTATAAAACGGTAGTGATTGGCTCTCAAACCTGGATGGCCGAGAATCTGAACTATGCGGATTCTGTGCAGACCCCGAGTCTCAAGGAAAGTTCCTGGTGCCGTAATGATGATGCCGATGAATGCTCCATTTTTGGACGCCTCTATACGTGGATTGCTGCCATTGATTCGATCTCGTTGGCTAATGACGCGAATGACCCGCAGAATTGTGGCTATGGAGTCGTATGTGATCGTTTAAAAGACGATGCTCTTGCTTTGGCACCAGTACAAGGTGTTTGCCCCAACGGATGGCATTTGCTCAGTTTAGCGGAATGGGAAACTTTGTTTGAAAGTGTTGGCGGCTGTGAATCTGATTTTTGGTCCGTTACCCAAAATGAAAGTGAAGATTATCATGGCCGATACGCATATTACGTGTTCATGACTTGTTATGCAGACTATGCTTTTTTGCAAGGTAGTGACCGTGTCAAATCGAATGCGATGTCCGTTCGCTGCCTCAAGGATTAGTCAGTACAGTAGTCTTATCAAAAATGTTTGTCAAAATTTACGAGTAATAGTGGTTTGACAAAACTATATTTGTACCACTATTAGAGGGTTTTGACATGAAAATCGGTTCTTCTACATTAGCCCTTGCCTTGGGCGCATTTGTAACATTTAGCTCTGCAGCCCAGATTCAAGGCTTTGTTTCAGGATACGCACCTGGTAACGTTAAAGAAAAAAAAGAAGTAAAAGGTGTTGAATCCAGCCGAGATCTCCATACCGATTTTATGTGGGGACTTGGTGCCGAATATTTGGCTTTCCCGGTCGGTCCCCTTATGGTTGGCGGTGGCCTCGGATTTTTTAGTGTACAGACTGATGGCGGCTATAATGTCGTGATGCCTTCCGTGCCTCTGTGGCTTTCTGTTGGTGTAATTGGCCCTGATAGCTGGAAGGTTCGCCCTTACCTTGGCGCTCGCGTGGGATATCCGATTCCGGCCACTAATTATTTGACTTGGTGGGATAAGCCTCAGGACTTTTTCGTAACGGGAAACGTCGGTGTGCAGCTGCCGTACCATATGGGTGTAGAGTTCGACTGCACCTATCTGACCATGGATAAGTACTTCAGTAAGCATGGTGTGAATTTCCGCCTGAGTTCTGTGAAGTTTGGTGGTTCCATTACGGTTCATTTTGATTTGTCTGGCAAATCTGCTGAAGCCGATAAGGCCGCTACTGTAAATGATGCTGTTGTGGCGGAACCGGTTGTAGAAGAAAACTATGACGCATATGCTCCTTCTGGTGTGAATGAAAATTCTGAGTCTACGGATCCGTATTCTAATTATGGTGAACCCGCTGCAGAAAATATGACTGGTGAACCTTCTGCTGAACCTGCTTATGATGCTGCTCCCGCAGAAGAACAGCCTGCCGCAGAATCTTCTGAAGTTGCTCCGGTTGAAGAACCTGCCGCAGAGGCTCCTGCCGAAGAATCTCCCGCAGAAGAGGCTGTGGCTGAAGAAGCTCCTGCTGAGGAACCTGCGGCTGAACCCGCTCCCGAACCGGAGAAGAAGCCTGTAGCCAAGAAGGCAACCAGCAAGAAAAAGGCTGCCGCCAAAAAGACGACTAAAAAGAAGGCTGCTGCAAAAAAGAAGACTTCTAAAAAGAAAAAGTAAAGTCTAATCTTTGAGAGGTGCCGCGCTATGCGGCATTTCTTGTTTGGAATGCTATTTTTGGAATGGTAAAAAATGTCTGAACAGAATTTAACTCGTGAAACTTTGGTGGAATTCTTCGGTGCTGAAGAATACTCTCGCCTGTGCCGCCATGAGGCGGGGCATGCTCTGGTTGCCTTTTTGTTTAAGCGTCCTCTGGAATATGTGAAGATGACAAATTCCAAGGATCGTCCGGGCGTTACCCGCATTACCGGAAGTGAACTGGACGGCTCTGCCCACATTGCCATTGCGGGCCATATTTCCGAATTCATTATCCGCAAGAATTTCGCTTGTGACCTAGATACGGTGATGCGTGAACTGCCTATGGAGCTGAACCGCAGTGACGCGGACTACCAAAGCTTTCAGGCTGCTTGCTATTACTTCCAGATGTCGGAAACCAACGTGGTGGAGCAGTGCTACAACATTCTGATGGCTTGCCAGAAGGCCTTGCTTGTGATTGTGGATGGGCTGGAACAGCGCACCTGCATGACCTGTGAAGAAATCGCCGCTCTTTTCCAAAAATGATTGCGCAGGTTCATTCGTAAACGCCCCAAAGGCGGTGGATTTGCATGAAAAATGCCGAAATCCACCGCCTTTTTATTAATTTATTTGTAAAATCCGTGGCGGAATGGAACAAAAAGTCCTTTTAAGGGCAGTTGTCTTGGCCTTTTTGTTTGCCTTTTTGATTGTAAAATAGCTCAAAATGCTTTTGATTTAGTGTAAATTAACGAAAAGGCAGTGCCTGAACTAAAAAAATAGTTCAAGACACTGCCTTTTTTAGCGAATTGCTGTTTTCGATTACTTCAAAGCAGCGATAATAGCATCGCCCATGCCGGTGGTACCGACCTTGGTGCAGCCTTCCTGGTAGATGTCGCCAGTGCGGTAGCCCTGAGAAATCACCTTTTCGCAAGCGGCTTCGATGGCGCGAGCAGCTTCTTCTTCCTTGAAGGTGTAACGGAGCATGAGTGCAGTGGAGAGGATCTGTGCCAGCGGGTTTGCGATGCCCTTGCCTGCGATGTCCGGAGCGGAACCACCTGCCGGTTCGTACAGACCGAAGGAACCTTCAGCAATAGAAGCGGAGGGGAGGAGGCCCATGGAACCGGTAAGCATTGCGCATTCGTCGGTCAGGATGTCGCCGAACAGGTTCGGGCAGAGCATGACGTCGAAGTCGCGGGGGCGCTTCAGGAGCTGCATAGCAGCGTTGTCCACGTAGAGGTGTTCGAGGGTCAGTTCCGGATAGTCCTTGATGACTTCGTTCACGACTTCGCGCCACAGAACGGAAGTGGTCAGAACGTTAGCCTTATCGATGGAAGCAACCTTCTTGTTGCGGAGCATAGCGGCGTCGAAAGCGAAGCGAGCGATGCGTTCCACTTCGTAGCGGCTGTACTTCATTGTGTCGAAACCGATTTCTTCCTTGGAGCCCGGAACGCCTTCGCGGCCCTTGGGCTGACCGAAGTAAACGTCACCAGTCAGTTCACGAACGGTAAGGATGTTGAAGCCGTCACCGACGATGTCGGAACGGAGGGGGCAAGCACCGGCCAGTTCCTTATAGACGCGAGCGGGACGGAGGTTGCAGAAAAGCTTGAAGTGCTTACGGAGGGGGAGCAGAGCACCGCGTTCCGGCTGCAGGTTAGGAGGAAGGTGTTCCCACTTCGGGCCACCCACAGAGCCGAAAAGAATACAGTCAGAAGCTTCACCCAGCTTGAGGGTGGATTCCGGCAGCGGAGAACCGCTTTCGTCGTAAGCAGCGCCACCGACGTTGGCCCATTCTGCGTTCACGTCGAAACCGAACTTCTTGGAAACAACGTCCAGAACGCGGACAGCTTCCTTCATCACTTCCGGACCGATACCGTCGCCCGGGAGAACTGCAATCTTGTAATTCTTGCTCATTATTGAGTCCTTGGTTAAAATTTGAACGAATCAAAGATAGTAAAAAACGAGGGGCATTTCTACCTCTCGTTTTGTTTAATTCCCGTTCTTTCCGCCATCCTCGCGAGATTCTCGTTGGGCCACTTCGCGGGGGTGAAAACTCTTGTGTTCCTGCTTGATAAATTCCTTGTCCACATGAGTGTAGATCTGGGTGGTGCTGATGTCGGCGTGACCCAGCAGTTCCTGCAGCACGCGGAGGTCCATGCCCGCTTCGAGGCAGTGGGTGGCGAAGCTGTGGCGGAAGGTGTGGGGCGATACCTGCTTAGTCAAGTGTATGGTATGTTGCTGCACGATCTTCCAAGCGCCCATGCGGCTCATGGGCTTGCCGCGGGAATTTAAAATTACGTTGTCTGTTTCCGGATGGGTGAGGGGACGACCTCGCTCGATCCATTCTTTCAGGTTTTCCTTGGCCTTGCTGCCCAGCGGGATCAGACGCTGCTTGTTGCCTTTGCCGATGGGCGTAAGCCATTCGTTGTCCAGGTCCAGCTGGGCAAGCTTGATACCCAGGGTCTCCGAAATGCGAAGTCCTGCGCTGTACATCAGCTCGAACATGGCTGTGTCTCTCAATGGGTTCTTGCCGTTGGCGGCGCTTTCGAATACGCTGTCCACTTCTTCGCGGGTTAGGTATTGGGGCAGGTAGTGGCCCAGTCGCGGTGTGGCCAGCATGCTCTCGGTACTGAAATCGTACTCGCCCTGGTTCTGCATGTACTTCAGAAATCCTCGGAGGCTGGAGAAATGCCTGGCGATGCTGGTGGGGGAGTATTCCTCGTGAGCGGCCGCATCGGATAAAAATTCGTCCAGTTTTTCTGGGGTTAGGGCTTTTAAATCTAGAGAATGTTCGTCTAACCATCCAACGAAATGGCGCAAATCTTCTTGATAGCTCTGGATCGTGGCCGGGGAGAGGTTTCTCTCGACCCCCAGGAATGCCATATAGGCGTCAAGTCGGTTGAAATTTGGGCTCATAGGCTGGTACTAGGTTTGGGTGCGCGCCTTTGGCGCTAGAGATTTGAAGTGTGAAATACAAGATATAAAAAGATATGAGGTATGAGATATGAGGTATGAGGTATGAGATATGAGATGTCTTCTCTATTCTTTGGCTTTATGCTTGTTGCTGTTTGGTATGTTTCCGGTATCGGTAATCGCCTAAGTGTCTAGATCCCTCCTTGTAGAGGGTAAGGATTGTGAGGTGGCGATTTGAGTCTCTTGCTCTGGATTCCTCGACTACGGCCTTACTGGCCTCCGCTCGGAATGACACGTAAAAGAACTCTTCGCTCATCATTCTTCGCTCTTCACTATCCACTATTTTGGGGTGGTTTCAAAAAAAGAAAAAATTTTTGCCTTTCCCCCTTGCCGAGTGTTCTTTTCTTTTCTATCATTGTGCGCGTCTTCGAGACGCGACTATGGATGATTAGCTCAGTTGGTAGAGCAGCTGACTCTTAATCAGCGGGTCGCAGGTTCGACCCCTGCATCATCCACTACCGCTCGAGCCAAGAAATTGGTGAAAGTGGAAATCAGAAGCGACAGACAAAGATAAGCACCTTTCGCGAAAGCGGAACATGAACTTTGAAACTTCGTCTTCTTCTTTTAAGCTTCGGCTGGAAAGACTTCTGATTCTTCGATTGAAGACGACATAGCTTAATAGCGACCGTCACCTTATGGATGATTAGCTCAGTTGGTAGAGCAGCTGACTCTTAATCAGCGGGTCGCAGGTTCGACCCCTGCATCATCCACTAAAAGCGACAGGCAAAGATAAGCATCTTTCGTGAAAACGAATCATGAACTTTGAAACTTCGTCTTTTGCTTTACATAGCCGCAAGGCATAATGATCTGGATGATTAGCTCAGTTGGTAGAGCAGCTGACTCTTAATCAGCGGGTCGCAGGTTCGACCCCTGCATCATCCACTAAAAGACCTCTCGAAAGGGAGGTCTTTTTTTATGGTTAGAATTTTTTATTACACGTTTTTTTATAAAAAATCCAAAGAATTACATTTTATAGTATGATATTAGTATTACAAAATTTATATCTTGTCAAAAAAGCTATCTTTTAGAGACTAACTTTTCAAATTTGTTTCACACGGATTTTTAATGAAGATTGTTCTCCCTGTTGCTGGCAATGGACTGCGTCTGCGTCCTTATACCGAAAATCTGCCGAAGTGTTTGCTTCCGGTGGCCGGCAAGACTATTTTGGACTGGATTGTTGAAGACTCATTGTTTTTGAAGCCTGCCGAAACCATTTTTATCACTGGTTACAAGGCTGAAACTGTTGATTCATTCCTTGCAGAACGTTCCGCATGGGGTAAAACCCGTACTGTCGTCCAGAATAACCCCCAGGGCCTGGGTGAAGCCATCAGTTTGGCTCTTCCTTTTGTTGGAGACGATGAGCCGCTCCTGATTATTTTGGGCGATACTCTTTTTGAGGCCGATCTTTCTGTGCTGGAACAGGCTGACGAAAACATCCTCTACACCTTCAAGGTGGAAGATCCCCGTCGCTTTGGCGTGGCCGTGACTGATGCCGAAGGTCGTATTGAACGCCTGGTCGAAAAACCCCAGGAATTCGTTTCTGATGAAGCCATTGTGGGCATCTATTACATCAAGGATACCAAGGTTCTTAAGGAATCCCTCAAGTATCTGATGGTCAATGATATTCGTACCAAGAACGAATTCCAGCTGACCGACGCTCTTGAAATGATGATCCAGAAGGGTTGCCGTTTCCGTACTGCACCTGTAAGCAAGTGGTTGGATTGCGGTCTGGCAGAAACCCTGCTCGAAACCAATGCTCACGTGTTGAACCGCAATGACAATTCCGCTGACTTTATAAGAGACGACGTGAAGGTTATTGCTCCCTGCTATATTGGCAAGGATGCCAAGCTGACCAATTGCACCATCGGTCCTAACGTGGCGGTTGGCGACGGTTGCGTTGTCGAAAATTGCACAATCGAGAATGCTGTCCTCTGGAACGGAGTCACGGTCTGCAATAAGCAGCTTGATAACGTTATCATCCACGAGTAGTGGATTTACGATCATGAACTATCTTGCCCTGGATTATGGCGAACATCGTGTGGGAGTCGCTTTTGCCGATTCCGAGCTGAAGTTTGCTTTCGCCCGCGAAACTATCGACCAGAAGACCACAAACTTGTGGGTTCGTCTAGATGCTCTTGTCAAGGAAAACAAGGTGAACGCCTTTGTGGTCGGTATGCCGTACCATCCCGATGGTCGTGCCAATGGCAAGAACGTTGTGGTCGAAAAGTTTGTGCAGGATCTCAAGGAACGTTTCCCGGGTATGCCTGTCTACACTCAGGATGAATCCTATTCCAGCGTGCAGGCCCAGGCTTGTACCGCACATTTCAGCAAGAAGAAAAAACAAAAGAGCAAGGCGGTTATTGACCAGCTTGCAGCCCAGATTATCTTGCAGCGTTGGTTAGACGAGAATTAACCGAAAATGAAACTAACCGAAAATGATTTAAGGCCGGCTTACTGTCGGCCTTTGTCGTTAGTCGTCTTTACGTTTTTTTTCGGCCTTGTCCGTGTACATTTCGTGGTCGGCCCTTTCCAAATACTTTATGATGTCGTCGTTCTTGGAAGTCATGCAGGAGTAGCCGAAGGCAACGCTGAAGCGTCGTCCGCGAATTTGTAGCATCTGGGCCTTGGACTTCAGGTGCAGAATGTAGTTTAGCAACTGAGGTTCCGTAGTTCTCGGGATGATTGCCAGGAATTCGTCGCCGCCCATTCTGAAGAACATGGCGTCTTCGGGGAGTACCATCTTGAACAGCACGCCCACAAGTCGGATGTATTCATCGCCGATCAGATGTCCGTAATAATCGTTTACCTGCTTCAGGTAATTGCAGTCTGCCGATATGAATCCCAGCGGCAACTTGTCGTCGGTAGCGATCGTTCCTAGAATTTCGTTCAGGTAAGTTCGGTTGTATAGGCCGGTCAGTTCGTCGGTAATGGCCAGACGGTGCAGCTGGCGTTTAAGCTTTTCCTGTTCCGTCACGTTGTTGATCAGGGCCACGATGCCGTAAATGTTGCCCTTGTCGTCGTGGACGGGTTCCTTGATGATCTCGAGGAATTCCTGGATTCCGTCTGCGTTTACCTCGATGACGTAATGGGCGCCCTTGCCGGTACGGATAATCTCCTTGTCCTTTTCCATGGCCATCTTGGCGTTTTCTTTGTCCTTACGGATTTCCACGTCGGTCTTTCCGCGGATCGTCCAGCCCGGTTCGTCGGCGCCGTGAAGGTGGTGCCAGTAATGGGTGCAGAACACGTACTTGCCTTCGGCATCCTTCAAGAAGATGTTGGAGGGGAGTCGCTTTAGAATGTACTCCAGTTCCTGCAGATGGATGGATTCCTTGACGTTGGTCAGCTTTTCAAGTCGGTTGACGATTAGCTGCTTGCTGTAAGGGGCACTGATAAAGTCCAGTACACCGTAATCCAGGCACTTGAATTCCTTGTCGGACGGAGTCTTGGGGGTGACCACGATAACGGATGCCGGAAGCAAAGTCTTTTTGGATTGGATCGCCTTTAGCAGACTGTAATCGTTGTCTGTGGCGGCGTCCGACATGATTAGGATGATGTCCGGATTCGTTTCGGTCAGCGTTCCCCAGATGCCATTGCCCGATTCTGTAGTTAAAAACTGGCTGTCGAAATTTTCGACAAGGATGCTCTGGAGCGTCTTGTCAACTTTCGATTTCTTTGAGAATAGAACCAGTTTTTTCATTTACGGTAATCCTTGATTATGCAAACTGTAAAACAGCACACTCCAAATATAAATAGAGCTTGTAAAAAAATTGTGCGATTTTTTTTTGAAAAATGCTATTCCAAATGCGATTAAAGGCTGATAATTAGAAGAAAAAGGTTATATTCACCAAAAAAAGAGAGGTTTCTTCTATGGAATTTTTGGATTTGGTGAAAAATCGCTACAGTTGCCGCAAATTTTGTGACAAGAATGTTGAAGAAGAAAAGCTTCTGCAGATTTTGGAAGCTGGGCGTCTGGCTCCTACGGCGATGAATCATCAACCATTGAAGATTTTCGTTGTAAAGTCTGCCCAGTCGCTGGAAAAACTCCGCGGAATTACCCGCATGGCCTACAACGCCCCGGTTGTTCTTATGGTTTGTTACGACAAGGACTTGTGTTACCGCGCCCTAAATTACAACGACGAACACGAATGCGGCGATATGGATGCCAGCATTGTAACCACGACAATGATGATGCAGGCCACGGAACTTGGGCTTAACACCCTGTGGGCTCGCGGATTCAATGCGGTGGAAATCGCCCGCGGTTTTGAACTGCCCGAAAACCTGAAGGTGAGCTGCCTTTTGGATGTAGGCTACGCCGATCCTATCGAAGGTGGCCCCAGCCCCCGTCATCCTGTCCGTAAGGAAATGGGCGAACTGGTGGAAGAACTTTAATTTCGCTGTGTAAGGAACTAGGATAATTCCTAGATGCTTTCATGACATGTCAGAATTTTTTTGACATGTGTACTTGTTTTTCGCTGATGACGTTGTCAATAGGGTTGGTTAATCTTTTAATTTTCATTGTCCTTTCGGCTCCAGCTGTGTTCCTTGCCAATAAAGTGCTGATAAATGTTTTCCAAAGTTTGCAAATCCTTGATGGGAATATCAATATATTCATGATCTTTGGTGGCGTCCCAACCATGAAAGCGTAATTCAGCGCAGCCCAGTTCATAGTAGAATTCATTTTCTAGGCAATTCCTAAATCGATAGACGACGGTCCTTCTTGTACAGCGCATGTTTCGCCATTTTACAATATCCCTATTGACCTGTTTTGTTTTCATGATTTTGTCAATTTCTTTCCATTTCATGTGATGCCTATATGGTTTAAATTTGAATGTTTCTAATATAAATTTTTGAAGTGTCGTATTTTGTCATTTTTAGATTGTATATTAAGACGTGACAATAGGAAAATAGATTTAAAATGTTGTTATACTTGTGAATTCAATATAGACTGATGAGGGCTTTATGCGGTATTTGATTTTCATTCTATTATCCAGTTCGGTTGCGTATTGTGGCGTTGCTGCAAAGTGGTTTTGGGGATTTAGCTGGCCTGAATATAAAACCTATCAGGAAATTAAGAGTATTCGAAAAAATGTGGAAAAAATTGCTCGTTCTATGGACTCTGACGAGGATGATATTGGATGGAGTAAATCATATGATTCTGATGAGACAAAATATTATGATGGAATGCGAGAGTATTATGAGGAGAAATATGGTACCGATAAAGCGGTGGCGCTCGCTCTAATAAAAACATCAGAACGTTACAAGTTTGACATACTCAATGTCAACCGTATGGTGTATAAAGAAACATGTCCTATAGAACCTTTGACAGATGGAGAAATTGATGTAAAAACGCTAACGATGGTAAAACAAATTGGTTTCGTCAAAAAATCCGGTGGTTGGACTTATGATGGGTATTCTGTGAAGATGGGGATCCCTCGCCCTATTCCTATTTCTGTAAAGAAATATCCTCGCCAGTCTAAGGCAATTGAAGTTTCTTTTTCTCCCAAAATAAATCCTTCAAGGGAGAGAATTGCTCATATTTCTGTAGCAACGAACTTGCCAGATGGTTTTGACATACTTGTTCAGTTGAACAACGAACGTGTTGATTCTTTAGAGTTTGAACAAAATGCTACAGTTAAGGATGGAAAAATTGATATAACGTTTGGTTCGACTGAAATGCCTTTGCCAAAGGGCATATATTCCTTGTCTTTTAGCGGATATATTCTTGGCCAAGAACATGGAGTGGCTCAAGTTGTGGGAAATCGTTTTGAAAGGCTTTGTGGAAGGTATTCCTATGTTAATTGGGGCCTTGGCAATGATGTTCAGGCGAAAAAATTGATATTCTTTGAAGTGAGATGACGTTTTTTTGAATTTTGAAAAAAAGGAATGCTTTGCATGACTCTAGAAGAAATCAAAGAATATAACGAGAATTCCAGGAAGGAATTCGAACGTGGAAATATAAACGGGTATTTGGGTTATTTCATACCTTTTATCTTGTTTTGGGTTGGAATGTTGACTCCTGTTTACACGGATAATATTCTTGTGTGGACCTTTTCTTTAGTCCCGTTTTATGCCTATTCGTTTATTTTGGCAGCTGCATATTCGAATGACAAAACTGATGAATCAGTCATTGCTCCTGCGAGCCTCTCTTTTGTAACATCAGTTTGTCTCGCGATTCTTCTTTTTATTGTTCCTGAAAATTGGGAGACTATAAATACTATTTGCACGATGGGATTTGTTAATGTGTTCGGCTCTTTGCTTTACCTTTTCTTCCTTGCGCTTGAAACTTCAACAAATGTTTCCTTTGGAATGTTTTTGGGACCGCTTTTTTTGATGTTTCACGATAATAAAAAGGGATGAAGTATGTATTATACTGCAAAAATCGTTCAGGATTCAGAAGAAAATCGTGAAGCATATAATATCACGTTTCCTGATATTCCTATGGCGATTTCTTGTGCTTTTTCTATGCCTCAGGCAATTGAGTATGCCCAAGATGTTCTTGAATTAGTTTTGGAAGATGTACTTGACGGATGTATGAAACTTCCCAAAAGGACTGTAGAACCGGATGAGAAGAAGCATTTGTATCGAATTGATATTGGAGCGAGGATGACTGTAGCTCTTGAGGTTTGTCAAGCCAAAGGTCGCTCGAAGGCGAATTCTATCGCAAAGAAAATGGGGATAACTCCGCAATCATTTGCAAAACTAATGAAGCCGTCAAGTAACGTAAGTATTTCGATGCTTGAAAAGTTTGCCAAGGCTGTTGGCAAGAAATTAGAAGTGAAAATTGTGTGAATTGTTGAGCGAGGCGAATGATTATGTATTATGGAAATTATGATCCAAGCCTGTATTGTCATAAGTGTGGAGAAAAGCCTTTTTTCGGAAACTTAGTTCATGGGTTGTGTAGCGAATGCCTCGAAAAGGAAAGGCGAGAAAAAAAACTTGAAGAGATTCGTCGCATAAAAAATCGTGAAGATGCAGAAAAAAGAATACGAGAAATTCTTGAACAAAATGATAAATTCCATCGGGAAATGATGGAACAATCTGAACGACAGCATCAGCAACTTTTAGACGTCTTGTTGCCGTGGCAAGAATGTTGCCATTGCCATAGGCAAGAGAGAAAGGATCGCCTTGTTACAGAAGCTTCAAAAACATATTGTTGTGAATGTGGGCGAAAATTGGAAAAATGTTTTGTCTGTGAACAGGTTTATGTAAAAGAAGAACCTGTCTATGTGTATTCATGTGAAAACGAAGGGGCTGTTAATCAAGAAAAAGCCTTGATCGTTTGTGAAGAAAAGAGTATTTGCCCAACATGTTTTGCCAATGATCAGAAAGAAAATCCTGCGTTTTGGGAAAATCAGGCTTTATTGAAAAAATCCTATGAAGCACAGCCTGCTTGCGAAAAATTGGTG
This sequence comes from Fibrobacter sp. UWH5, assembly GCF_900142505.1. Taxonomy (NCBI): domain Bacteria; kingdom Pseudomonadati; phylum Fibrobacterota; class Fibrobacteria; order Fibrobacterales; family Fibrobacteraceae; genus Fibrobacter; species Fibrobacter sp. UWH5. Next base: position 27,707 of record NZ_FRBB01000014.1, read on the forward strand.
GAATTGGAAAAGAAAGAGATTGTTGGGCGAGAAAATGAAAAGCAAACTGTAGATGAAAAAAAGAATGAAGAGGCGGGTGTACAAAGAGTTCATGTTCGGGGCGTCAGCGCAATTATTTTGATTGTGGGCTTTATGTTGCCTGTAATAACGCTGCTTGTGGAATATTTTTATTTTGGCTGTAGCCGTCTTGATATGGCTAAATCTATAGGTGCTTTTGCTGGTGTGTATTTATTTGTTGGTTTGTTTAATTCAAACATCTTTGTGTTGTCAGTTACATTGCTTCTTTCTTCAGTTATGGCATTATTTGCTTCATTGGCGATTTATTTCGCTCTTTTGGCGTTTGGACTAGTCTCTTGGTGCATAAAAGCCTTGATTGAGCTTTTCTTTGATTGCATGGGAAGTCTCGATTTCATTACGGAAGGCTTCAATATTTTGATTACAGACGGTGCTTGTGTAATTTATTATTGCTTATGCTTGCTACTTGGTTGCCTGTTGGGAATCTTTTCTCAAAAAAGCGATCGATGAACATTTTAGATTAAAACTGAAAAATCATTTTTTCTACATTTTACCCCGAAAACATAAATCGGGGATAACCCAAAGGATAAATCATGCGTGATCAATTCGAAAGCCCGCTGATTCAGCGTTATGCTTCTAAGGAAATGAGTTTCATCTTCAGCCCGCAGTACAAGTTCCAGACTTGGCGCAAGCTGTGGATCTACCTGGCCGAATCCGAAAAGGAACTTGGCCTGCCCATTACCCAGGAACAGGTGGACGAACTGAAGGCTCACGCTACCGATATCAACTTTGACGTTGCCGAAGAAGAAGAAAAGCGCCGCCGTCACGACGTGATGAGCCACGTTTACGCTTACGGTGTGCAGTGCCCCAAGGCTAAGGGCATCATCCACCTGGGTGCAACTTCCGCTTTCGTTGGCGACAATACTGACCTCATCCAGATGCAGCAGGCTTTGATCATCGTTCGTAAGCGCCTCTGCCGCGTCATGGATAAGCTCTCCAAGTTTGCCATGGAATACAAGGACATGGCTCAGCTGGGTGCTACTCACTTCCAGGCTGCTCAGCTCACCACCGTTGGTAAGCGCGCTTGCCTCTGGCTCCAGGACTTGCTCATCGACCTGGAAGAAGTGAACTTCCTTATCGAAGTGCTGCCGTTCCGCGGCGTTAAGGGCACCACCGGTACCCAGGCTTCCTTCATGGACCTGTTCAACGGCGACGAAGAAAAGATCATGGAACTGGACCGCCGCGTTACCGCCAAGGCTGGTTTCAAGCGCGTTCTCACCATCACCGGTCAGACCTACACCCGTAAGTGGGACAACCGCGTAAACCAGGTGCTCAGCTCCATCGCTCAGTCCCTCCACAAGTTTGCTACCGACATGCGCCTCATGCAGGGCGTTAAGGAAGTGGAAGAACCGTTCGAAAAGACTCAGATCGGTTCCTCTGCCATGGCTTACAAGCGTAACCCCATGCGTTCCGAACGTATCTGCTCTCTGGCCCGTTTCGTCATGGCCCAGGTGAACAGCACCGCCATCACTCAGGCTACCCAGTGGTTCGAACGTACTCTGGACGACTCCGCCAACAAGCGTCTTGCCATCCCCGAAGCATTCCTCGCTATGGATGCAATGCTCATCATCGCTGAAAACGTGACCAACGGCCTGGTGGTTTACCCGAAGGTAATCGAAAAGCGCATCATGGCAGAACTTCCGTTCATGGCTACCGAAAACATCATCATGGAAGGTGTGAAGAATGGCGGCGACCGTCAGGAACTCCACGAAGAAATCCGCGTGATGTCTCAGGAAGCTGGCCGCGTCGTTAAGGAACAGGGTAAGGATAACGACCTCCTTGAACGCGTTCTCAAGAACGAAAAGCTCCAGAAGCTGGGCATCACCGAAGAAAAGCTGAAGGAAATTCTCGACCTGAAGAAGTTCGTCGGTCGCGCTCCTGGTCAGGTTGTGAAGTTCGTTACCGAAGAAGTTCGCCCGGCTATCGAAGCAGTGGAAGACTGGAATAATATCGACGCCGGCGAACTGAAGGTTTAATTTTGTCCTATAGCCTGCGCGATACTGCGTTGCTCGCCCTCTCACGTACGATTAGTACGCTACGAGGGCTTGCGCCTTGTCTCGCTTGACTCTAGAACAAAATTGAATGCCTGGTTCTAAAGCGAAATTTGATTCAGATATCATCCCTTCGACAAGCTCAGGGCAGGCTCTGAGCGTTAGCGAAGGATCTAGCAACTTTTAAAGTGCGGCTCCTATGGGGTTGCATTTCTTGTATTTGTTTCGTTTTTTCGAATTTTTGGACTCCATTTTAATTGGTTTATCGGATTTGGAGTCCATGTTTTTAGACAAACTAACGTAAAATGGCGGATTACCGTGTTGTCTAAGTTTTGAATGGACTCCTTTTTTTCATTGTTGTCCATTTTGGAGCCTATTTTTGAACAAGCATTATCGCGTTTGTTGAATACAAAGTAATAAAATGGACTCCAAATAAGCCTGGTTTGCCTCTTTGGAGTCCATTATTGCGAAAAATGACCTTGCGGTGGGTCACAGAACTTATGAAGAAAAATTTTATAATCAGTAATCCTTGAATTAATTATTTTTGGGCAATGGATCAGTGGGCTTTGACAATGGTAATTGGCGGATTAGGTCTGTTCTTCTTGGTGATGACCTATGGAGCCTTGATTTCTAGTAAGAAAAGCGGACATTATTCGTCTGGAGTGCCTCTTGTTGGTGGTACCCTTATTGCCATAGCCTTTTTAATTTCGCCCATTAAATGGCTAGCTTTTTTGGGCCTGCTTGATTATGGTTTTTGGATGATCTTATCAAGTCTTGTGAAAAATTTTAATGCTGGTAGGAAATAGAAGATTTTTAGCTTCATTGTTAGAAATGAAAACTTATATTTCCTTTCTATGAACAACTTTACCTTTTACAGTCCTACAGAATTTGTGTTTGGTCGTGCCACGGAATCCCAGGTGGGGGAGCTTTGCGCTAAGCATGGCGCATCCCGCGTGTTGATTATTTACGGTGGCGGAAGTGTGGTGCGATCCGGCCTTTTGGAACGCGTCAAGAATTCCTTGGCTGCTGCTGGAATTGCCTTTGCTGAAATGGGCGGCGTGCAGCCGAACCCCATTGATACCAAGGTTCGGGTCGGCCTTGAAATTGCCCGCGAATTTAAGCCGGACATGTTGCTGCCGGTAGGTGGCGGTTCTGTTATCGATACGGCCAAGGCTATGGCTGTGGGCTACTACTACGAAGGTGACTTCTGGGATCTTTATGAAGTGGTGGATGGAAAGAAAAAGGCTACGGGAACCCGTGCGCTGCCTATTGGCGTTGTGCTGACTATTCCTGCGGCAGGTTCCGAAGGCTCCGGCAATTCCGTCATTACTAATACAACGACGAAGGTGAAGGTGGGTATCCGCTATCCCATGCATCTTCGCCCGAAGTTTGCGGTGATGAATCCGGAGCTGACCATGACCTTGCCGGAATGGCAGACAGCCTGCGGCGTCAGCGACATGATGGCCCACATTCTGGAACGTTACCTAAGCAACACTCCCGACGTGCAGATTGGCGACCGCCTTGCCGAAGGTATGCTCCTTGCCATTATGGAATGCGCCGAAAAGGTCATCGCGAATCCCGATGATTACGAAGCCCGCGCCAACATTATGTGGAGCGCCACGGTGGCTCATAACGATACCTGCTCCATCGGCCGCGTCGAAGACTGGAACAGCCATGCCATGGAACATGAAATTTCCGCGGAGTACGACGTTACCCATGGCGCAGGCCTTGCGGTGATTTTCCCTGCATTCCTGCAGTATGGTGCCAAGCATAATCCTCACAAGATTGCCCAGCTGGGACATCGCGTGTTGGGTATTGCAAACTCCGGCGACGAAGCTGCCGACGCCATGGCTGCGGCCCTTGCCATGAAGACTTGGCTACACGACAAGCTCCATATGCCTGTGACTTTCGCGCAACTTGGCATAGAAAACCCCAACCTGGAACTTCTCAACGAACGCCTCCACAAGCTGAAGGGTGAAGTTCTTCACGGCTACATGGATCTGGACGCCGCCGCCACTATGGAAATCTACAAGCTGGCTTTGTAAGGTTCGTTGTGTCGGGAAAGTCCTATAAATTTTACGGTTGGGAAGGTGCGCCTGAAAAAGTGCTGCACCTTTACGATCTACTTTCCGAAATCTGGTGCGTTGAAACTTGCGCGCCCCGCCTTCGTCAAAAATGGTCCCGCAAAAACAAGACTTGCGGACAATGTTCCATTACCGCATTTTTAGTGCAAGATCTTTTGGGTGGGGATGTGTATGGCATTCTCCGGCCGGAAGGTGGTGTCCACTGCTATAATGTAATTGGAGATCGTGTTTTTGACTTGACCAGCGAACAGTTCGGCAGTGAAAAGCTTTGCTATGAGGGTAATGCATTGCAGTCTCGTGAGGTTCATTTTGCCAAGGAAGAAAAACGGCTTCGTTACGAGATGCTGAAATCTCGATTGTTAGAGGTTATTCCGGGGCATATTTAAAAGGGTTGCCTTCGCTTTTTAGGAATCATCCGTTCTGGATGATTCCTTTTCTATTTATTTAAAAGTATGCGTTTTTTATTTATGATATTATATTCCTTGTAAAGAAGGATTTTTTTTATGTCTACTATTCGTAAGCGCTTGTCTACTGAATCTACCTCACGTTCCGAAATGGCCATTTTCGATATGGCCTCCTGCTTGGATGAAAAATGGAATGTGTGGATGAATGTTCACCTGAATTTTGCCGTGAGAGGCCGGGGTAATGATGTGGACCGCGAAGTGGACTGCATCCTTTACCACAAGAAGTATGGGATGCTCCTGATTGAATGCAAGGACGGCCAGATTTCTACGGAAGAGTCGCAGGGTTCCGAAAACGGTTTTATGTGGAAGCAGGGAAACCGCGTGATGGAACGTTCTCCCGTTCAACAAGTGCAGTCCTTGATTTATCCACTTCATGATCATTTTAGCGGTATGTTCCCCAAGGATGAAGGGGCAGGCTATCACCGGGTTCGTGTGCAGTGGGCCGTTTGTTTTGCGGATATGGATAGCGTTGGAAAAATTGGCAGCAATGCCATGCAACCTAAACGCGCGATTTTAAAGTCGGACCTGAAAAGCTACAATACTTTGGAACGTAAGGTCAAGAAAATCCTGGAAATGAAGGAAGAATCTCGGGGAGGAAATCCCTTCCCCAATGATGAACTTTCGGATGAAAATTTTGACAGGCTGGTTTCGTTCCTGGGTTGCTTTGATGAACCTTCCTGGCCGGAACTTTGGGATATGCAGGCAGAAGCCCGTGTGCGCCCGACGGAAATTCAGGAAATGCTGATGGAGTCCATTGTTCGTAACCCGCGCATGCGTATCGAGGGTGTGGCTGGTTCTGGAAAGTCGTTGTTGGTGCAGTGGGAGGCGACCCGCCTGGCTCGCGAAGGGAAGCGGGTTGTGGTTCTTTGCTACAATGATTTGCTGGCGGAACACATGCAGCAAAATTTTGTGGAGGCTGGCCTAGATGAATCGCAGGTGGTGATGTCTGGATTCCATAAGTTGGCGGCTAAATATGTGCGCCTGGCCAAGGTCAAGGGTGTTGCCCGCAAGGAACCGGATGATGCTAAGGAGAAGGCTGAATATTTTGAATCCATGTCGGTCTTCTTTAAGGAGGCTCTGGAAAAATTACGTGGCAAGAAGAATCGCTTTTTTGATGCCCTGATTATTGATGAAGGACAGGACTTTGCCAACGATTGGCTTGATACGGCTTTGCTTCTGTTGAAGGATCCAGAAAAGGGGATTGTGCGATTCTTCTATGATTCCAAACAGACTTTGTACAAAGGCCGCGAGGTTCTGGGGAATGCTGCCATTAATGCCATGCCTGTAATGGTTCTTAAGCGAGGCTTCCGCAGCACCAAGAAAATTTTGAACTGGGTTCATGACGTAACGGATATCCGTATCCCTTGTTACGAAGATACGGTGCCTGGCCGTGAGGTAGATGTTCGCCTATATGACAAGCCCGAAGACCAGGTTGAAATGTTGCGGAAGGTGGTTCTGGATCTGAAAAAGAAGGGTGTCGAACCTAAGGACATTCTGGTTGTTTCATTGAGAAGCAAAAATCATTCCGGCCTGGCGTCGTTGAACGATGATGTATTCCAGTGGAGCGATGTGAGCGATTCTTTGAACAGTCTTGCCATAAACATGGTGTCGGCCTACCGCTATAAGGGCTTGGATAAGCGGGTGGTTATTTTGACGGATCTAGAACCGTCCAAGAATGACCCTGGCGCGCCTCATAGCAATGCCAATCTGATTTTGGTGGGGGCTACCCGAGCCAAGGAACATCTGGTCGTTTTCAAACAGCGAAAGAATTTCTAAAAAATATTTTTTCTATCTTGTCTCCTGTAAATAATTACAGGAGTTTTTTATGTCCGTTCAAGTAATGGTAAATGGTATTCCGGGAAACATGGGCAAGATTGTGGCCGAAACCTGTGTCAAACGCGGTTTGGAACTGGTCCCGTATTCCCTGACTGGTGAAATCATCGTCGAAAATGAATCTGAAGTGGCTGGCAAGACCATCCAGCTTCTGAAGCCCAGCAACCGCGAAGAACGCATCGGCGAAGTCCTTGCCAAGTACCCCAACCTCATCTGCGTGGACTACACTCATCCCACTGCCGTAAACGACAATGCCGCTTTCTATGTAAAGCACAAGATTCCGTTTGTCATGGGAACTACCGGCGGTGACCGCGACGCTCTCCTGAAGCTGGTTGCCGATGCAAACCATCCTAGCGTGATTGCTCCCAACATGAGCAAGCAGATTGTTGCCTTCCAGACCATGATCGAATGGCTGGCTACTGAATTCCCCACAGCCTTCAGCGGCTACAAGCTTTCTGTGGTTGAAAGCCACCAGAAGACCAAGGCTGACACCAGCGGAACTGCACGTGCTGTGGTTGGCTCCTTCCAGAAGATGGGCTTCAGTTACACTCCGGACGATATCGAAAAGGTCCGCGTCGAAAGCGAACAGATGGAACGTATGGGCGTGCCCGAAGAATACCTGGGTGGTCATGCATTCCACACCTACAGCCTGGACAGCGAAGACGGCACCGTCCACTTCGAATTCCAGCACAATGTGTGCGGACGTAAGATCTACGCCGAAGGTACCGTTGACGCCGTGAACTTCCTTGCTGAACAGATTGCCGCCGGCACAGCAAAGCCCTTCAACATGATGGACGTCCTCCGCTCCGGCAAGATGCGTTAATCAGCTTAAAGGTTAAAGGATAAAGTTTATAGAAGAATAATGCGAGGCTAAGCCTCGTTGATGAAGAGCGGCGTAGCCGCCTAGCTAAGTTCTTTAACCTTTCCGCTATCACCTCGTCGCTAATATGCGTTCTTATATCCTTCGACGTTTGCTGCTGATGATCCCGACTCTTATCGGGATTTCATTGGTGTGCTTTATCCTGATTCAGCTGTTGCCTGGTGGCCCGGTAGAAGAAATGATTTCCCGTGCCCAGCAGGCTGCTGCCATGAAGGGTGGGGTAGATGCGTCGAAGGCTCTTTCTCCAGATCAGATTGCCCAGATTCAGGCTTATTTCGGTTTCGACAAGCCGGCCTGGCAGCGGTACCTGACCTGGCTCTGGAACGTACTTCATTTGGATCTAGGGAACAGTTATACTTACGGTCTTCCTGTGTGGGACGTAATCACTAGCCGTTTCCCCATTTCTCTTTTCTTTGGTTTTACGTCATTCTTCTTAAGCTACTTGATTTGTATTCCGTTGGGACTGTGGAAAGCGGTTCATCATGGAAGCAAGCTGGATACCTTTAGCAGCGGCGTGATTTTTTCGGGCTATGTGATGCCCGGTTATGCCCTTGGTATTTTGCTGATTATCTTTTTGGCCGGCGGTTCTTACCTGGATATTTTCCCCCTGGGCGGTTTGACATCAGACGAATTTGAAGATTTCACGTTCTTCGAAAAGTTAGCGGATCTGGCGCACCATCTGGTGCTGCCTATCTTCTGTTATATGATCAGTGAATTCGCCTTCTTGACCTTTCTCATGAAAAACTCCGCCTTGGAGGAGCTGGGCCGAGACTATATGCGAACTGCCCTGGCCAAGGGCATGAGTTTCAACCAGGCTTTGGTACGCCACGCTCTGCGCAACGCCCTGATTCCCATTGCCACCCGCCTGAGCGAAATCTGCACCCTTATGTTTGCCGGAGCGCTCTTGATCGAAAAGGTTTTTGATATCGATGGCATGGGATTGCTCTATTACAATTCCATGGTAAACCGTGACTACAATGTGGTTATGGGGATTATTTTCCTGAGCAGTCTAATGGCCATGGTGGGCCGCCTGTTCAGCGATATCCTTTATACTTTGGTAGACCCGAGAATTAAGTTCTCGTAATAAAGATTGCGGTACCTTGACCGCTAATTTTATATATATTCCGTACTATGAATAACGAAATTGTCTCTTCTGCAGTTAAAGATTTTCTTTTGGCTCACGGCTATGCCGCGGATTTTGAAATTACAACCATTGCCGGTGCCGGTTCGGGACGCAAGTACTACCGCATTGCCAGTGGCGATAAGTCCTGTGTACTTCAGGTTTCCGCATCTGTAGATGACGACTTTAAGCGCTTTGTAGATTATTCCGCCGCCTTCCGTGAATTCGGTCTGCCTGTGCCTCGCGTGTATTTTGTGGACGAAGCAAGTTGCTCTGTGTTGCAGGAAGATCTGGGCGCACACAACCTGCTGGATGAAATTCTTCCGTCTGGTCAGAACAAATCCGGCAACGTCCGCATCCTGTATCCGGTGGTGATTGACGCTCTCGTCAAGTGGCAGGAAGTTTCTCGCTCCCTGTTCAGTTCCCGCTCCGACCTTTGGCTCCGTCGTTTTGACTTTGCCGCCCTCAAGTGGGAAACCGACTACTTTACCGAAAACTTCCTGAAGGCTCATAAGGGAATTCAGGAAATTCCTCAGTCGGTGTTGAACTTCTACTCTGTGCTGGCCATTTCTGTGGATGCTCAGCCCAAGGTACTTTTGCATCGCGACTTCCAGAGCCAGAACATTATGGTGAAGCCCGATTCTGAAGTTGCCTTCGTAGATTATCAGGGCGCCCGTCGCGGTTCCATGTTCTATGATCTGGCTAGCCTCCTGTGGGATCCTTACGTGAGCCTGTCTCTGAACGAAATCAAGGACTTCTTTGAATACTGGCGCACCATGTTCCGCGAAACCAAGACCTATACACAGGAAGATGCCTGGGAAGCCTTTATCCATGCAAGCCTCCAGCGCGTGATGCAGGCCATGGGTGCTTATTGCTTCCTCTCTAAGGTTAAGGGAATCCAGAAGTTTGAACAGTACATCGAACCGGGTAAGGCTCAGCTCCGCGTACTGTTCGGTGAATTCAAGAAGATCGCCAAGGTCACCGAACCGGAAGTCTTCGAATTTATGGATAAGGCACTGGCATAGCCCATGGCTCTTGTTTATACAAAATTTTATGCAGCAGAAGAAACCTTTGGCCGAGCCTTGGGTTTCGCTTATGATGCTCTTGTACATGGTCCCTGCTCCTTTGATGCTAATGCGACATGGAAGGGGCTTGTGGATCGTGTGAAGCAGGGCGTGTATATGGGGGAGGGCTTGCTCTTGCCTCATACTCGTGTGCCGGGACTAGCTGAACCGTTGATGGCTTTCGTAGTTTGCCCCGAGGGTCTGACGGATGTTGAAATCCGCGGTGGTGAAAAGGCGAAGTTCATGTGCGTGCTGTTGTCTCCGGCGGAGTCTGCAATGGCCCATACCACTGTCATTGCAGACATGGCTCGTAAGATGCTGGACTCTGAATGGAAGACTAAGGCTTTGGCGGTTAAGACCGACGAAGAAATAAGGGCCTTGTTTGGATAGCTGGATTGTACAGCAAATTTTTAAAGGGACCGCGCCAAGGCGTGGTCTTTTTTTATGAAAAATAATGTGGACCACTTGCAGGGAAACGTTTAACTTTTTATATTAGTAGTTGAATGATTGTTCAACTATTTGTTTGGTTGAACTGAGATCCTTGAGGTAACAATGGCTGAAATCGAATTAGAAGGAACCGACTGTAGCTGCATTCACGAAGAAGTGGTGAATGCTATTCGTCCTATGATGCCTGAGGATGAAAACCTTATGGATCTGGCGGATATCTTCAAGATTTTCAGTGATTTTACCCGCGTCAAGATTCTTTGCGCCTTGATGCGTGCCGAAGTCCATATGGCTTCCCACAAGAAAGGAATTAGCAAATGCCATGGGAATGACTGTCGCCCGGAAATGTGCGTCAGCGATATTTCGGTCTTGCTGAATATGACCAAGTCTTCCATTTCCCATCAGCTTCGAATTTTAAAACAGTCTAATCTGGTGAAGTACCGTAAGGAAGGGAGCGTTGTATATTACTCCCTGGCCGATGAACACGTTAAGATGATTTTTAATCAGGGCATGGCCCATGTCATGGAGGATGAAGATTAACGGCAAAGGCTGTTTTTCTTTCTCTTAAAGGTTGAAAGATTGTTCAACTATTGAATCTTAAAAAGAGGAATAATATCATGGAATACGTAACAATATTTCTTTCTGCATTAATAGAACTCTTTGCCGAAATGGCGCCCTTCCTGCTTTTAGGGTTCCTATTGGCGGGAATTTTGCACGTGTGGGTTCCCAGATCCTTATATGTGCCTAAGATAAGTAAGCCTAACTTCAAGTCGGTTCTGCTTTCGGCGCTATTTGGAATTCCGCTTCCTATTTGTAGTTGTGGCGTAATCCCTACGGCGGTGGCCCTACGTAAGGAAGGGGCTAGCAAGGGTGCCAGCGTCAGCTTCTTGATTTCTACGCCTGCTACTGGGGTGGATTCCATTCTGGCGACTTATTCTCTGCTGGGACTGCCTTTTGCCATTCTCCGTCCGGTGGCTGCATTTGTCTCTTCGATGTTCGGCGGGCTGCTAACCAATCTGGTAACGCGGGGCGAGGCTGAAGATGACCTTTCGAAAATTGCGGTTCCCAAAAGTGAATGTGGCTGCGGCAGTTGCGGTCACGACCATAAGGAACACGACGAACATGAGAATCACGAATGTTGCTGCTGCCACGATCACGACCATGATGAACATGAGGAACGCAAGTGTTGCTGCGGTCATGAAGAAGTGCATGGTTGCAGTTGCTGTCTCGATGAACACTCTTCTGAAAAGGCGAACGGTTTTGTTGGAAAATTGAAGGAAACTTTCAAGTACGGCTTCGGCGATTTATTGCCTGAAATTACCCGCTGGCTTTTGGTCGGTTTGGTTTTGGGTGCCTTGATTGCTGCCTTCGTTCCCAATGAATTGTTCATGTCAATTCGCGAGTATCCCATCCTCTGCATGTTTGCCATGCTGTTGATCTCCATGCCCATGTACACCTGTTCCACAGGCTCCATCCCTCTGGCTTTGGCCTTGATGGCAAAGGGACTTCCTCCTGGTGCTGCCTTGGTGTTGCTGATGGCTGGTCCTGCAACAAGCATTGCATCTATGGTTGTGGTGGGTAAGACTTTTGGCAAGCGTACTTTGATTGCCTACCTAATCAGCATTGCTGCCGGAGCCTTCTTCTTTGGATGGCTGGTGGATACGTTCATGATGGACACCTTCCTTAGCACCATAACTGCAAATGGCCACTACGGGGATGGTGATGGCCTGGGATGGTTCGATTACAGCTGTGCCGCTGTTCTTGCCTTATTGATTTTGGTGGGATTTATTCCCAAGAAGGGGCATCACCACTGAATGGATCCGAATCCGTAGGTTCTGTAGCCTTCGTAATCTCCGAAGAATCGTGAGTAACCGGCACGGATGCTCATCCACCTAAAGGGATAGAATTCCAGCTTGCCGCCTACTTCGTAATACCTGAATGAGGTTTCATCATTCAGGTATTTTTTGTCGATGGCGCTTTCGGGAGTGTGAATGTCGGTAATGTTTCCGCCGAATGCGGTATCCTTGGCGACGGCGCTGGCAAGCAATGTTCCGCGGATGAGGGCGTCTTTCAGCAGACCGGATTCTACGCGGTAGAGACCGCTAACTTCGGTGTAGAGTTCCTGACTGTTGGGGCCTAAATCGCTGCCCATGCTCTGGGCGTAGCTGGCATAGGTGTAAGCGCCGCCTTTGTGGTGGGTGTAAACCCAAGGTTCGATGCGGGTGTATTCCCCATACCAGTTCCAGAGCGTCTTGCCGAGACGCAGGCTGTCGCGGGCGATGCCAACAGAGGCTGCCCACTTATTGCCCCACCAGGAATCATCAAACATGGAGGTGGGGGACTTCATGTCGTCCCAAAGCAGTTCGCCGTAGAAATCCCAATGGGGAATGGTCTTGACGCTTAGATCAAAGGCTAGGCCGATGTTGTCTTGATCTCCCTGCAGATGTTCCTGGAAAACGTAAGGGATAAAGGGAATCATGTAGGACCATTCAAAGTCGCGGCCGCTGCTATCGGCGTCCAGGTTGGGGTTGGAGCCTGCGGGTTCTGTTGTGGTTCCATAGAGGGCCGTTTCGGAAAGTCCCAAGGTAATGTTGGCCGGCAAGTTCAGGTCAAGACGATGGACGTGTAGATATTTACCGTTCCCTTTTTTCTCGAAAAGCTTCATGCCGTACTGGGAATATACGACAGGGCCCACTTCAAACTGATAACCGAAATAGGGCGTAGGGGCCGGGTCGCTAATGCGGCTACTGCTATCTTGCCAAGGGCGGTAGTTTGCCTGTTCTCCGCGGAGAATCACATGGTTTCGACGGGCGGGACCCATGTCCAGGTAATCAAAACCGCCAAGCAATGTTACGGCGGAAAGCTGGTAGCTGGCGTGTGCGGCGAACAGGTCCCAGGTACGCTTGGTGTCGCTCTGCTTGTTGTAGGGAACGCCTTCGTTGGGGTTGTAGAAATGGTCGGCGATATCGCGGTTGGTAAAGTCGGTGCTGACTTTTACTCGGGCAGCGAACTGGAAGGCATCTGTAAAATGACCATCCAAAAACAGACGCACCGACATGGCGTTGTCATAATGGGTGGGGGTGTTGCCTTGACCTGGAATTTTTTCGTAATTGGTAATTGCCAGGGAATCCAACAGCTGGGCGTGTATATTGACTTCGTAATTTTTTGACGTATCGACTACGGTAAAATGAGCCGATGCATAAACGGCTAACAATAGAAGGGCGGCGACGATTCTCATTTGAAGGCTTCCTTCAACAAGGCTAAATGATGGCGGAGGTATTCCCTCTTTTGTTTGGCGGAGGCTCCTGCCAGACAGCGGGGAAGGGCGGTCAATATGCGGACAAGGCTACGGGTCATGCGGAATAACTTGGAAAGCAGAAGTCCGCGGAGTCCGAAATGCTTGCGGAACACGTATTGCTGGGAGCGGTCATGCTGCAGGGCGCGACTGAGGCTGTTGCTTGCGGAGCCGCCACCCAGGTGGGTGATGGGGGCGTTCTGTGCGATGTAGAAGCGTGCGCCCAGTTTGCGGAATCGCAGGGCCAGATCCGCATCTTCGTAGTACATGAAAATTTTTTCGTCGAACCCGCCTACGGTTTCCCAGAGGGCTCGGTGCAGCATCCAGCAGACGGCACTTGCCCAGTGGACTTCCTGAAGACCATTTTTGTCGGCGGGGGCGGGTGTGCCCTCTAGAATGCGGGCGGCACCTGATTCGCTGCGGAAGGCGTTTAGGAAAAACGGAATGGCTCCAATTCCGTCGGGGCCCAGCCCAGCAAAAAAATTGTTCTGACGGCTGCCGTCTGCGTTTAGCGTTGTAGGCGCGATGATCGCTTCGTGGCCTGCTTCTGCAGCCTGGTCAAGATTCTTTCGCAACGTCACGATAGCTTCTGGATTGAATCGCGTGTCGTTGTTGAGAAGGCAGATGGCGTCGAATTCTATGCCGTCTGCGATGAGACCCTTGATGGCCCCGTTGTTGGCGGCGCCAAAGCCCAGGTTGCCTTTTTGCGGGTAGAGGTGTACCCATGGAAAGTGGGCTCGGATTTTTTCTACTGTTCCGTCGGAACTTCCATTATCGGCGATGGCTACGACGAAATGATCTGCAGTTTCTGCATCGTTGGCAGAAACCAGGGGCAGCAAATCTTTAAGGCAGACCTCGGTCAAGGCCCATCCGTTATAGGTAACCAAAATAATGGCAGTCTGCTTTTCCATCAGGATTTCCCAAAAAGTTTTTTAGCCAGTGGTAATCCAAGGGCGCTAAAGAGAATCTGCTTTAATCTGGTGACTGCAGATGTCTTTAAGAAAAGGTCATCTCTGTGGGCAAAAACCCAGGGGAGGAATCGGAAAGCGGTTGTGTGAGCTGTCTTGTATTGAGTCCAGCGCAGGTGCTTTTTCGCGAAATTGATTTCCCCGTCATTCATTTTGAGTCGGTCTGCGTTGGCGATAATTGTCTCGTTCCAGGAAATTGCCGTGGCCAGGGTCTTGCTCATGCAAGGCGTGGCGACACCTCCAACGGCGTTGCCTCCGTGAATGCGGTAGCTGGCGACGGTTTCATCGATGGCGACAATGCCTCCGTTCTTCAGGGCCATCATGGCGATCCAGCGGTCGTGTACGGTGACTCCTTCTGGAATGGGGAGGATCTCGTTCAGCAATTCTACTCTGAAAAGAGAAATCATTCCCGTGACGTTGTTGATGCCGGCAACCTGGCGGCAAATGTTGGAGTCCTTGCTAATATGGGCGAGGGCGCGCCAGGAATCTGCAGTCTTGTTGCCTTGACCGTCTATGATCTGGGCGTCTCCAAATGCAAGGGCCTTGCTGCCGATGCCCTGGACCAACTTTTCGTTTTTGGTTGGATTCCAGATGTCGTCCTGGTCGGCGAGAGCGATGAAATCTCCCGGCTGTACAAGCTGTCGAGCGTATTCCAGCGCTTTCGAAAATGCGGCTCTGTGCCCCGTGTTGGTTTCATTTCTGTAAAAATGGAGGGGGAGCTTTTCTCTATAGCTTTCTACAATTTCGCAAGTCCTGTCAGACGAGGCGTCGTCAAGAATGGTGACGGATTTTGCCGGAAGGGTCTGCCATGCAATGGAACGGAGCATTTCATCAAGATAGCGCTCGCCATTATAGGTGCATAGGACAACGTGTACAGAGTTCATTGCCCTAATATATAAATATCGGGAGCTGTTTAAATCTGAGAAAAGATGTTCAACACCTGTTGTTGGAACTCTTGGTCTCTACGGCCTGCAAAAAGGAATTGGCGGACCTCTTCAAAGGTTTTTTGATTCCACGCCTGGGGCAAATCAAGGATCTTCTGGACGGCGTCCTGAACGTTGCCGGGGTCGTAGGTCATCCAGCAGGGAAGCCTGTAGTCCTTGGCGTATTCTTCGTTGGCGGCTAACACGGGAATGCCACATTGCAAGGCTTCGAAAAGCACCATGGGGCCGCTTTCAAACTTTGACGTTACAAGCAGCAGGTCCATTTGATTCTGAAGTTTTTCCTTGACCTCGTTAGGGGAAAGCCAACTGTAATTATGAACAACGTTAGATGTTCCGCAGTCCTGGACCATCTTGTTGAAAATGTCCCTGTCGGGGCCTTGTCCGATGACGTGAAAATGAACGCCTTTTTCTTTTAGCAGGCTTGCTAGCGGGGGGATGATCTCCTGACCTTTTTGCCCGAAGTATAGTCTGCCGATGTTTGCGATGTTTCTTACTTCGGAAGGTGCTTTGGGGGCTGCGTCTTCCTGGTAGGTCAGCGGGTTGGGCAACTGGAATACAGGCGTCTCACTGGGAATAAATCTGCGGAGCAGACGTTCCTGGTAAGGCGTGTTGACGATCCATTTCGAAATCTTCGGATAGACTTTCAATGCCAGCCTGTCGCGGAGTGTTCCAAACTTGGCCAGCGATTCCTTTTGGGTGAAGGCCATGGGGTAATAGGAAATCAATTCCAGATTGAGTTTGGAGGCGGCAACTACGGCGGGAATACAACGTTCTATGTTGCCCGGGCAGATGATAAGCTGCCTAAAGTTGGCGGAACCTGCTCCATGTTCTTTTAAAAGTTTGAAGGCCTTGCCCGACTTACCCGAAAACCTATCTCGAACAATGGGGAATGGTCCCTGGGAATGGTAGGGTAGGGGAATCCGTTCAATGGAGGGGTATAACTCGGAATCAAACTTTTGAGCGGAAAAGAAAAAATGCACCTGGTAACTTTCTGCCAGAATGTTGGCGATACGGGCCGAAAGAATTTCCTGGCCGCCCCATTCCGACGCATCGCTATAAAAGTAGAGGTGCTTGCTCATAGCCCACAATATAAAAAAAGGAATTTTTTATAATTGACGTTGTGAAGAAAATCCTTTTTGTTTGCGATAAGAATGAGTGTACCAGTTTTGGACGTCTAACCTTGAATTTGGTGAAGGCGGTAACGCCGGAGTTTGAAACCCATGTGCTGTGGTTAAAGACTCCCAAGTTCTTCCCGGATGCGGCCAAGTCGGCTGAAGGTGCCGCTGCAGTGGTGTCGCCGGATTCCTATACTTCTCACGAAGTGTGGGCCAAGTCGCTCTATACTGGATTCATGAGTTTCCGCAGTCCTTTAAAGAAGGCGATTAAGGCGGTGCAGCCGGATGTGGTTTTCTTTATTCGACCGGAGTTGGGTTTTCTGGTGCCGGTGGCAAAGTCGGCGTTAAAGGCTTGCAAGAATGACGGACGTACAGTCATGTTCGTTCACGATACCTTTGCAGAAACCCTTTACCCCACAAGTGCCAAGTTTATCCTGTTGAACCTGTTCTATATCCGTGCAACCGTCAAGGCGGATTCTTTTGTCTATAATTCGGGATGGACTCGTGAACAGGCTGCGGCTCACTTTGGCAAGAAAATGTCCTGTGCTCCCGGCTCTGTAATCGGTTGCCCCATTGACCAGGATCTGTTTAACAAGCCCGAAGTGGCAATTACTGCCGACGATAAAAAGGCATTCCGTCGCAAGCACGGTATGCGTAATTTCGAGGGCATGTGCGTTAACGTTAGCCTTGATGAACCCCGCAAGAATATCGACACTTATTTTGAAACGGCAAGGCTCCGCCCCGATGTGGCCTTTGTCCGTGTGGGTAAACTTTCGGAACGACTCCGCGAAATCATTAACGTTAAAAAGCTTTATAACGTCTACCATTTTGAACGCCTGAACGCAACGGAACTGCGGGACTTTTACCGCCATGCCGACCTGATGGTATACCCCTCTCTGTTAGAAGGTTTTGGCCTGCCTCCTATTGAATCTCTTGCCTGCGGAACTCCTGCCCTGTGTGCAGCCACCTCTGCGGTAAAAGAAAACCTGGAAGGGGTTGTTCCTCTGATTGATCCGCCTACCGATGCCGAAGCCTACGCCAAGGTAATTGACCGCGTCATCGCCGGCGAAAATGTGGTAGACGAAAAAAGAGCAGCGGAACTTTTGCTCCACTGCTCTATGAATTCCTTTAAGAATTGTGTGCTTTCGGCACTTACTTCTTTTCTGTCCAGACCTTGATTAGGCTTCTGTTCTTGCGGAAGATAAGCCACAGGGTGGGCCAGATCAGCACCAGGTCGCGGATAAGGCTTGTCCAGGCTTCGGCCTTGTCGTGAGCGTCACCGTCTTCCAGTTCGAAGCAACCGCAGGTAATGCCTAGGTCGTTGCCCAGGGCCCAAGCCAGCGCGATAATGAAGCTGACGAACATCCAGAAAATAGCGAAGGCGCTTTCCTTGACGAAGGGGCTAAAGATCATGGCCAGACCGAACCACAGTTCAAACTGCGGGTATACCAGGGCGAAGAAGTTGTTGATGAAATCCAGGTGCAGGGTGGAGAAGAACTGGTACTGAGCCACCAGCGTTGCAAACTGGTGAGGATCCTGGATCTTGAAAATACTTGCGAAAATGAACATGCCGCCAATGCCCACGCGGAACAAGGTTTCCAGGGCGCGGATGGCGAAGTCCTTGTGAAGCTTGTAGGCGGGAATGCAGATGCCTGCTGCCACGATGATGGCTCCCAGACCCACATGAATGTTATAGCGGTAGGACTTGGGCCAGATATCGATCATCCAATCCTTGTCGGTAACGGTCAGGAAGGTTTCGGGGAACGAGATTTCTGCAACGCCGAAAGCGACAAGAATGGAGGCGACAATCAGCAGTGCCAGAGAAATTGCGGTCTTCTTGGTAAACTTTTCCATATGGCCCCCTTACAGAATGTCTGCCGGCTTTTCCAGGATTTCCTGGCTTCCGATCCATTCCACAGACTTGGAATCTTCGACGCGGATATTGTTTACGATGGCGAGGATCACGCAGAAGGCGGCAATGCCCAGGAGCACGATCCAGTTCAGGGACTTGAGGTAATTGAAGGGGCGCACTTCAAGCATACCCTTCAAGAAATAGAACAACGGCAGAATATAGGTCCAGGTCAGAATCTGCACGACGCAAATCTTGACGATGGAAATGGCGAGTTGAATGCAATCTTTGATCATGCTGAAAAGATATAAAAAAGCGAGTTCCCGAATGTACGGGAACTCGTTTTTTTACACAAAGTTAGAATTTGCCTTTCGGCGTCGCTTTGGATTTTCTGTTAGACATCGCCGATGTCGCCGGTGGCCACAAAGTTGCGGATGGCGCGGGTAATGCGCATGCTGCAGAAGTTAGGGCCGCACATGGAGCAGAAATGGCTGGACTTTGCCTGGTTGCCGGGCAGAGTCGCGTCGTGGTATTCCATGGCCTTTTCCGGATCCAGGGACAATGCGAACTGGTCGTTCCAGCGGAAGTCAAAGCGGGCACGGCTCAGGGCATCATCGCGGAACTGGGCTGCAAAATGGCCCTTGGCGATGTCTGCGGCGTGGGCGGCCAGCTTGTAGGTCACAACGCCTGCACGAACGTCGTCGCGGTTGGGGAGGCCCAGATGTTCCTTGGGGGTCACGTAGCAGAGCATGGCGGTACCGTACCAACCAATCTGTGCTGCACCGATGGCAGAAGTGATGTGGTCGTAGGCGGGAGCGATGTCGGTAGTGAGAGGTCCAAGAGTGTAGAAGGGGGCGCCGTGACACTTTTCCAGCTGGCGGGCCATATTGTCCTGGATCTTGTGCATAGGCACGTGACCCGGACCTTCGATAATCACCTGAACGCCGTATTCCCAGGCGATCTTGGTCAGTTCGCCCAGAGTATCCAGTTCGCCGAACTGGGCTTCGTCATTGGCGTCGGCCAGAGAACCCGGACGGAGACCGTCACCCAGGGAGACGGCTACGTCGTACTGTGCCAGAATTTCGCAAATTTCGCGGAAGTGGGTATACAGGAAGTTCTGCTGGTTGTGCTTCATCTGCCACAGGGCGAGAATGGAACCGCCTCGGCTAACGATACCGGTGGTACGCTTGGCGCACATGGGGATGTGTTCCAGCAAAAGGCCTGCGTGAATGGTGAAGTAGTCCACGCCCTGTTCAGCCTGTTCGATCAAAGTGTCGCGGTAAAGTTCCCAGGTCAGTTCCTCGGCCTTGCCGTTGACCTTTTCCAGGGCCTGGTAGATAGGCACTGTTCCGATAGGTACGGGGCTGTTGCGGATAATCCATTCGCGGGTTTCGTGAATGTGCTTACCGGTAGAAAGATCCATGACGGTATCTGCCCCCCAGCGCACGGACCACACCATCTTTTCCACTTCTTCTTCGATGGAACTGGTAATGGCGGAGTTGCCGATGTTGCTGTTGATCTTCACCAGGAAGTTGGTGCCGATGATCATAGGTTCGCATTCCGGGTGGTTGATGTTGCCCGGAAGGATGGCGCGGCCGGCGGCAATTTCGTCGCGGACGAATTCGGCGGTAATGGGCTTGCCGTTAGCTTTTATCTTTCCTGCGGCCACCAGTTCGTCAATACGCTGGTTTTCGCGGATAGCCACGTATTCCATTTCCTTGGTAATGACACCTGCGCGGGCATAGTCCAGCTGGGTCAGCTTGTGGCCAGCCTTGGCGCGCATGGGGTGGTGTTCTGCGCTAAAGCGCAGGTGGTCCAGCTCGTGGTTTTCACGGCGGGCGCGGCCATAGGCAGAAGTCATGTCGTCCAGCTGTTCGGCGTCGCCACGTTCGTTAATCCAGCTTTCACGGAAACGTTCGATACCCTTGGTTACGTCGATCTTGGCGTCGGCATCGCTGTAGGGTCCGCTGGTATCATAGACGGTAACAGAGGGAAAATCCGGATCTTCAATCTGGATTTCGCGCATGCCGACCTTGATATCATTGAAAATCTTGCCGGAAACGAACACCTTCTTGGAGTTCATGAACGGTTTCTGGAGCGAATCCTTCTGATCACTCATAAATAATCTCGCTTTTCTTTGGCCTTAATCTAGGCGCAAGTTAATTTCATCTTGTAACGAACTGGAATATAGAATTTTTAAAAAAATGTAAGCGTTGTGAAATTCCGTTTGCCTAGGTGTATATTATTAACATATATTGTAAGAAATAAATATCTTAAAGTGGAATTACATTTTCGATGCAGAAGAGAATCATATCTTACAAGGGTGACGAGGAATTACGGAACAATCTGGAAGTCCTGAAGGCGATTTTGCCCATGACTGGGAACGGAACTGAATTGCCTAGGATGTACATCCAGATTTTCACAACGGTTCTGAGCCCGCACAAGCTGCAGCCTATCTGGACGATCATCGAGGAAGTATTCCCCGGTGTGCCTTGGTTCGGAAATTCCACTAGCGGTAACATCGTTGACTGCGATGCTGCTGCCGAAATTACCATTGCGGTTACTTTTTTTGAAAAGCCCACGACCCAGTTCAAACTTTTACAGTACGACATGTCCAAGATGTCGGCCCGCGAAATTACCCAGAGCATTGTGGCCGAGGCCAATGAAAATCCGTGGGTCAAGGCTATCGAAATGTACCGTACCATTTCGGCCAACTCCTCTACAAATTTCTGCGAAGGCATGGATGGTCTGCGTCCCGATATCCAGATGTTTGGCGGCATTGTCTGTTCTACGGATTTAAGCAGTTCTGATTCCTGCGTGTTCTCTTCTGTCGGCGGTTATAACCCCAACGGTCTGATTATCCTCTTTTTCGGCGGCGAAGATTTTATTGTGGAGTCCATCAAGATCAGCGGATGGAAACCTATCGGACGTAATTTCCATGTGACCAAGTCCGACGGAAGTGTTCTCCACGAATTGAGCGGCATTCCCGCTTTCGATGTTTACCACAAGTATTTGAACATCAACAACGACAGCAATTTCTTTATGAATGCGCTGGATTTCCCCATTATGTACGAACATAACGGAACCACCATTGTCCGCGCTCCTGCTTCCAGCAATCCGGACGGTTCCATCAACATGAGTTCCGATGTACAGGTGGGTTCTATTGTTAGACTTTCCTATGGAGAACCTCAAACCATTCTGGAATCCATTAGGCAAGAAAGCGAAAAGATCAAGGTCTTTAATCCTGACGTGCTGCATATCTTTTCTTGTGCCGCCCGCAAGGCCTTCTGGGCCACCCAGGAACCGACCTACGAAATTTTTCCCTTTAAGTGCATCGCCCATAGCACGGGATTTTTCTCCCACGGTGAATTCCTGCGTGAGAAGTTCCACTTGAATCAGCATAACATTACCCTTGTGATTGCGGCTATGCGAGAGGGCCCCGGCAAGGGATTGCAGGCTTCGGCATTCAAGCGCCATGAAGCTCGTTCCACCAAGTTGCCCCTGGCCGCACGAATGGCGACCTTCATTCGCGAGACTTCCTTCGAACTGGAAGAAATCAACAGCAAGCTGCAGGTGTACAACCAGCAGCTGAAGGGCCTTGCTTCTAGGGATAGCCTGACCGGGCTTGAAAACAGGTTGGCTTTTGATTCCCTGTTAAAGCGAATTGATTCCGAGGGGAATGCTCCTTCGGATTGGTCGATGCTCATGATCGACGTGAACGGTCTGAAGTATACCAACGATACTTTTGGACATCTGGCTGGTGACGCCTTGATCGTGGCAGCTGCCCAGACCGTTACAGAGGCCTTCGGTGCTTCGGGTCATTGCTTTAGAATTGGCGGCGATGAATTTGTGGTTGTTGCAGACGCCGGCAAAGAAAAGATGTTCCAGCTGCAGAAGCGCCTTCGCAATGCGGTTGAGACTTACAACAAGACCGCCCTGTACAGGCTTTCGATGGCTGTAGGTGAAAGCCGTTTGAAAAATGATTACGGCATGCGCAAGTCCATAAGCGACTGGAAAATGGATGCCGACTTGAATATGTATCGCGATAAGAGTGCGTCTCATCATGCGGATAGTTACGGCGAAAATCAGAATTTGCGAGAACTGGTGTCTTGCCTGATTTCCATCGAAGAAGCAAAGGATGCATACACTGCCCATCATTCCGACCGAGTGCAGGAACTTTCCATTAAGTTTGCAAAAGCTCTCGGACTTTCTGACAGTTCCCTGAAGATGATTTCTGATGCGGCCATTCTCCACGATATTGGTAAGGTGGGAATTAGCGATGCTATTCTCGGCAAGCCGGGAAAGCTAACTGATGATGAGTTCGCCGCGATTAAACAGCATCCGGCTATCGGTGCCAAGATTTTGATGCAGTCCAACTATACCCAGGAACTGGTGAATATTGTGATGCATCATCATGAACGTTATGATGGTAGAGGCTACCCGGAAGGAATTTCTGGTGATGATATTCCGCTGGGTTCCCGCATTATTGCCATTGCGGATTCCATCGACGCCATGACCAGTAAACGTTGCTATCGTGATGCCATGTCCCTGGATTTCTGCCGCGAAGAGATCGAGAAAAATCTTGGGAAGATGTACGATCCTGCCATTGGCAAGGTGGTGCTGGACATGTGGGGCGAAGTGACCGATGAACTGCTACGCCTGATGAGTAAGCGATGACGTAAGGGGGCACTCCCCCCTTAGAACCCCCGCTGAAATGTGTGATGCACATTTCGTCGCAGGCTTTGCCTGCGATTTATTCGCAGAAGGGGAATGCAAAAAAATCCCGGCGGTTTTTGAACCGTCGGGATTTTTAGTTAGGCTGTATGCGGGTGCGGCCCGCGCCATGTTCCTTTATTTTACGCCAATCAAAGACAGGTCGCGGACTGCGCCCTTGTCGGCAGAAGTTGCCATGGCGGCGTAAGCCTGCAGAGCCTTGGAGACTACGCGGTCGCGAGAAACCGGCTTCCATGCCTTTTCGCCACGAGCTTCCATTGCCTGGCGGCGTGCGGCAAGTTCGTCGTCGGTGAGCTGCACGTTGATGGTGCGGTTCGGGATATCGATTTCGATAACGTCGCCAGTTTCCACCAGACCGATGTTACCCTTGTTGGCTGCTTCCGGAGAAGCATGACCGATGGAAAGGCCGCTGGTACCACCAGAGAAGCGACCGTCGGTAAGGAGAGCGCAGCTCTTGCCCAGGTGACGGCTCTTCAGGTAAGAGGTGGGGTACAGCATTTCCTGCATGCCGGGGCCACCCTTCGGGCCTTCGTAGCGGATCACAACGACGTCGCCAGCCTTCACCTTGTCGCCAAGGATGCCGTTCACGGCGTCTTCCTGAGATTCGAACACCACTGCGGGACCGGTGAACTTCCAGATGGATTCGTCAACGCCTGCAGTCTTCACGATGCAGCCGTCCTGAGCCAGGTTGCCGTACAGAACTGCGAGACCGCCGTCCTTGGTGTAGGCGTGTGCGCCATCGCGGATTGCGCCCTTTTCGCGGTCCAGATCCAGAGATTCGTAGTAGGTGCTCTGGCTGAAAGCGACCAGGTTGTACTTGCGGCCGGGGCCTGCCAGGTAACGCTGCTTGATTTCTTCGGTTGCGTTGCCGCGGACGATGTCGTTAATTTCAAGAGCTTCGCCCATGGTTGCTGCGTGAACAGTCTTTGCATTCTTGTGGATGAGGCCCATGCGGTCCAGTTCGCCGAGGATGCCCATGATACCGCCTGCGCGGTTCACCTGTTCAATATGGATGTTGTGAACGGTGGGAGCAACCTTACAGATGCAAGGAGTGTTCAGGGAGAGACGGTTGATGTCCTTCATGGTGAAGTCAACGCCGGCTTCCTGTGCCACAGCCAGGAGGTGGAGCACGGTGTTGGAGGAACCGCCCATGGCGATGTCCAGACGCATTGCGTTTTCGAAGGCGTCCATGGTAGCGATGCTACGGGGCAGGATGCTTTCGTCACCTTCGTCATAGTACTTGTGGCAGAGTTCCACGATGCGCTTACCGGCTGCTTCGAACAGCTTCTTACGTTCGGAGTGGGTGGCGACGATGGTGCCGTTGCCCGGGAGAGAAAGGCCCAGGGCTTCGGTCAGGGAGTTCATGGAGTTTGCAGTGAACATGCCGGAGCAGGAACCGCAAGTGGGGCAGGCGTTAGCTTCGATAGCGGCAACTTCTTCATCAGAAACGGAGTTGTCTGCAGAATCGATCATGGCGTCGATCAGGTCAAGAGCGCGATCCTTGCCGTCCTTAGTGGTAACGTGACCAGCTTCCATGGGGCCACCAGAAACGAAGATGGCAGGAATGTTCAGGCGCATGGCGGCCATGAGCATACCCGGAGTCACCTTGTCGCAGTTGGAGATGCAGACCAGGGCGTCGGCGCGGTGGGCGTTGGCCATGTATTCGGTAGAGTCTGCAATGAGGTCGCGAGAGGGGAGGCTGTAAAGCATGCCGTCGTGACCCATGGCGATACCGTCATCCACGGCGATAGTGCTCATTTCCTTGGCAACACCACCGGCGGCTTCGATAGCGCGGGCAACGATCTGACCCACGTCCTTCAGATGAACGTGACCCGGAACAAACTGGGTGTAGCTGTTAACAACGCAAATCACCGGCTTGCCAAAGTCTTCCACCTTGGTACCTGTTGCGTGCCAAAGGGCACGTGCACCGGCCATTTCGCGGCCTTCCATAGTCTTCAACGAACGAAGTTTCGGCATAATGTTACCTCATAAATTGCGCAGTTCCGTATATGCGGGGCGGGGCTGCGCCGATTCTATAAAATTTGAACGAGGAAAATATAGTATATCGCGATATTTCTCGATTGTCATTCTGAGCCCCAGGGGCGAAGAATCCAGTGAGTTTCTAAAAATCTTTAATCTCTGGAATGAAATACTGTAATGCTGAATATTTAAAGACCGGCCTTACGCCGAAATCACCGTTTTCAAGGCTATGTTTGAATGCTTGGACATATTCCTGGAATTCACGGATGATTGTATTGATATTTCTCTTTAATTCTAGCCATTCTTTTTTATCAACAGCGCTGTTTCGTTCAATGTCTGATTCTTGAATGACTACGGCCTTTGTATAATCAATACCAGGCAGTCCCTTTTGTTCCTCATCTTTTCTTTGGGAAGTGTAGAAATAAAACGCAAATTTATGTTTGAGATTTGTTCTAAATGGTATGGCAAACATTTTATCCTTGCATTCAATAACTAAGGTAAGGTAGGGGCGCCCGTCCTTGTCGGAAAGGATTTCCTTGTGTTCTTTGTGTTTCTCGTAGAAGTCTTTTTTCAGGACAACAGTTTTTACTTCGTTCATTTATTTTTCCTTAAACAAAAAAAATCCGCGTTCTGTAGGATATACAAAACGCGGATATTCATCCAATGGCCGTTCTTTTTTGTCTTAGGTGGGCTGGCCTGCCACCCTGTCATCCAATGGCCGTTCTTTTTTATCTTAGGTGGGCTGGCCTGCCACCCTGTCATCAATTGATAATATACAAAAGTATATGTGTATTTGTCAATAGATTTAATTTGAAAGGCTGGGACGCTTGTTAGATTCTTGCAAAGATTGCGTTTAGGCTGAAGCCGCCGTGACTTGTCTCGATGAGCTTTGCCTCGGGATTGTTGCTTGGGTTTAGGGCAGGGCAGGCTTTCAGCAGGTTTTCTGTGCAGGTGTAATGGGCGCCGCCGCGGGTATCGTCTTTGGGGGCGAGGATGGCTACGGTCAAGTTGATGCCGCGGGGGTGGGCGTCGCGGCTCCATTCGTTTAACTTTTTACCGATTTGGGAATAAAGTTTTGGGGCGTCAAATGCCAGGCGCTTGCCGTAGGGCGGGTTTAGCAGGATGATGATGTTGCGGGCGGATTCGCTCGACGCTTTCTGAAAATCTTCTATGGTGTAGCTGAAGAAATCTTTCAGCTGTGGGTTGATGGTAACCGCGTCGGGATTTGTTTTCGCAATTTCTGCCAGCGGGCTGCATTCTACATTATGCTTGATGATGCTGACGGGGCGTTCCGAAATGTCGGAGGTAATAATCGATAGAAGGTTCGTTGTGGATTCTTCGTCGCTCCGCTCCTCAGAATGACGTAAGGGCGCTGCTGTTTCAGAATGACGTCCTTTTAGGATAAAGTTCCAGGTGCCTTCTTTAAAGGCGGGTTGGTGCTTCAAGGCAAAGTCCCTACATTTCCCAGGAATGAGGCCGTTTGCGATGTAGGCGGCTTCGAGAGAGAAGGTGCCGCTGCCGGCCATGGGGTCAATAAAGGTTATGAGGGCGCTCGCGTCGCTCGCTTTGAGGTGTGGGGTCGCACCTTCGGTGCTTTTGGGGGTATTGGTGCTCGCGATTTTTGCGGATTCAAAAATCATGGCGGCGGCTATGGTTTCCTTCAGCGGGGCTTCTGCCACAAAGCGTTCGTGGCCGCGTTTGTAAAGTTCTTCGCCGGCTAGGTCTAGCCAGAGTGTGCAACGGTCGTCTTGCAGGTTGACGTACAAGTGCTGGGGCGCGCTAGCGTGATCTGTGGGGGTGATGTTTTTGCGGATGCGTTCTTCGACAGCGTCGCTATGGTACAGGCGAGAATGCCTGCAAGTGACGTGGATGACAACGCCCATCTCGCCTAAATAAAGTTCCCAGGGCACTGCTGCTACGCCTTTTTCCAGCTGTCCGAAGTTCTCGGCCTTGAAGGTGGCGATTTCCATGAGGACTCGGTTGGCGATGCGGCTGTAGGCTACGGCCTTCCAGGCTTCGGTAATCTTTGCGGTGAATTCCACCTTGCCGTCGCCCGCGACCTTGATACCTGCGGCGCAGTTCCCATTAGCGGTGCAATCCTGGACGCACTCCACTCCGATGTACTTCAACTCCTCCACCAAAGTCCCTTCAAATCCCAGAGGCACCACGGCCATAAAGCGGTGGGGCTTGCCAATGACCTGACGTTTCAGGCGCTTTTCCAGATTGGATTCTGGGCTTTTATTTTCGGAGGAATTCATCACTACAAATATAAAATTTGCAGTACCCTTATGCGGGTCTAAACTTCTCGATGGGATCTTCCTTTTCGTTTCCGGCTTCCATATCCCTGTTAGCGTTGTAGTTCTGCACGAAATCTACAAACTCATCCTGGGGCAGGGGCCTAGAGAAGTAGTAACCCTGAATGTAGTCCACGCGTTGCTTTTCCATGGCGCGCAGTTCTTCTTCGGTCTCGATACCTTCGGCCACCAGCTTCATGTTCAAACCGTGAGACATTCCTTCTACGGCGTTCACCACATACTTGGCCTTGTCATTCTTGAAGTAGGACTTGCTCATGTCGAAGTCCAGCTTCACAATGGAAACCGGCATATCCACCATGTACATCAGGTTAGATTCGCCCTTTCCGAAGTCATCCAAGGAGAAGGTGACGCCATGTTCCAGCATACGTTCCATGTTCTTCAGCAATTTCTGCTTGGTCACGATGGAGGCCGTTTCGGTAATTTCCAGGTTGATCTTCTGGGGCGGAACGTGGTAGCGGTCCATAATCTCGATCAACTTCTGAGACAAGCCTTCATCTTCGCACTGGACCACCGACAGGTTGATTTCGATGTAATCCAACAGGTCCATGTTCTTCGAGATGAATTCGCAGGTCTGTTCAAAAATCTTGTAGCCCAGTTCCGAAATGGAACCGTTCTGTTCGGCAACGGGAATGAAATCGCTGGGCATCAGGATCTTTCCGTCGCGGGTGCGGATTCGGGCCAAGGCCTCGCCAGAAGAAATTCGCTTGTCGTGAACAGAATAGATGGGCTGAATGAACGTCTCGATGCGGTTCTCGATCAGGGCGTTATTCAGTTCTATTTCAAGCTGCTTGCGGTTATGATAAGCTTCAACCAAACTGTCGTTGGTGGTAAAAATTCGGCTCTTTTCGTTGTCGCAGGTCTTGGCGAAACTCAAGAAACTCAGAACTTCTACGGCATTGTTGAATATGGAGCAGTTGTCGCTGCGCACAAATCGGGCCAGTTTAGAAATGTAGGGAATCAGGGCTGCTTCTCGTTCCAGTTCCTTGCCTAGGTCGTCAATGGCTTCCTTGGTCCTGGCGATGGCAATAAAATCCTGGCCGATGCCTCTAAAAACCCATACGCCGGGTATGCGTTCCATGACGCTGAGGGCGTGGGAGGCTTCCTTGTACAGGGCGGCACCAGTCAATGTTCCTGAAGATTTCAATGAAACGGACATCAGGTGGATGGGGGCCTTGATTTCCAGCATTTCGTCCAGGTAGTTCAGCAAGGCGAAATAGTTGAAACAGCCATATTCCTTGTCCAGCTTAGATTCCGGCTTTTCGAGCAAGACGAACAAGATCAACACGCCCAACGCAACGGCCAGGCTAGAAAGCATGATATGGGGAACGTAACGCTGAGTTAGGACTAGGGCCACCCACATGGCAATCCAGAGCAGGATCCCAAAACGTCTACGACGTTCCACTTTTTCGATATTCTTGATCAGGAAAAACAGGGTGACCAGGAAGTTTACGCCCACAATGACATAGCCCACGTTAATGGCCGGTCCGTAAGAAAATCCACGGGGGTCGATATGGGTGGTATGAACGGCTGCTAGAACGATTTCGGCCAGAAGTACGGCCAGGGTCGTCTTGTTCAGGTCGTTATAGGCTTCTTTCTTGAGAATGTTGGCCATCAGGTAGATCAGCACGGTCCCCGAGCAGAGGATGATGGACCCTTCGTAGATTTTACTCATGCCCTTGATCATGTTCAGGGGTAGAGTATCCATATTCTGGATGGCTAAGACCTTCAAAATGTCGAGAATCAGCATTCCCGTAGTAATGCGAAGTGCCCTACTGAACACCCTTTCGCTACGGAGCATCAGACGCTTATGAGTAGAGTAGATCACATGGATCAACACTATTATAATTAGACCGCATATCTGATACTGGAAACTCATCGGTTGTAAAATAACTTTTTATTGTAAGAAAAATGGTTCTTTGACGCGTAAAACGGAAAAAACACCACAAATAGCGGTGTTTTTGACTCAAAGTGTGATTTTGCTTAAATGAAAATCGCTAGAACTGGAAGTAGATGAAGGGGCAGGAGTCTGCGCTCATGAACTGGTAGATCACGAAGATGATAAGGGCCGTTGCCAAGACCATGACCGGGATGGGGAGCATGGCGAAGTTCAGGCGGTACCATCTCTTGTATTTTTTGGGGATCCAGTGGATCAGCATACCGGCAATGAACACCAAGATAATGTTCATGTGTTCCCAGGCGATGGCCGGAATGGTTTCCAGCTTCCAGGCGGTACCCATCTGCTGCACCATGTTCTTGGCGGTGTTCCATGCCACTTCGTTGGCTTCGGCGGGGTCCAGGTTGGAACCGGCGCGGAAGAACAGACGGGTAAAGGTAATGAACACGAAGGTCAGGGTGACGTTCCAGGCGGTATGGAGCCAGCCGAAGGTCCTGTCGCTGAACAGGCGGAAAATCATGACGGCGTAGATGCCGAAGAAGATAACGCCAAACCAGACGGCAGAAATGGCGAAAATGGCGATATGTTCCCGCTTGAAAATGATGGCCGAGACCGCAAACAGGATAAAGGAGGCGAAGGCGCGGAACTTGAGGCTGCGCTTGACCCAGATCTTGTTGAATACCTGGCCGAAACCGTTAAGGCCGCCCCAGATAATGAAGTTCCAGCTGGCACCGTGCCACAGACCGCCCATGATCTGAGTGGTCATGGCGTTCATGTTGGTGGTAATGAACTTGCGGGATTCCGGCTTAAAATAGGCGTACAGGGCGATGTAGACAAAGAACAGGCCGATTCCCAGTCCCACCCAGACGCTACCCGAAAGCAGGATGGCGGTGAGGGCGATAAAGGCAATCCAGAAATAGGTGCCGAAACTTGCGCCGCGGTTGCCGCCCAGGGGAATGTAAAGGTAGTCGCGGAGCCAGCTAGAAAGACTCATGTGCCAGCGGCGCCAGAATTCTGTGGGGGAGATTGCCTTGTAGGGGGAGTTGAAGTTCTGGGGCAGGCGGAAACCCATGAGCTGGGCCACGCCAATGGCGATATCGGTATAGCCCGAGAAGTCGGCATAAACCTGGAGGGAATAGGCAAACAGGGCAATCAGATTTTCGAAGCCCGTAAAAAGCAGCGGCGTATCGAAAACGCGGTCCACGAAGTTTGTGGCCAGGTAGTCGCTCAGGATGATCTTCTTGGCAAGGCCGTTCAGAATCCAGAATACGGCAATACCGAAGGCAGTGCGGGTCAAGAAGAACTTTCTATAGAGCTGGGGGACGAACTTGTCGGCGCGGACGATGGGGCCTGCCACCAACTGGGGGAAGAAGGTCAGGTAGAATCCGAAATCCAGGATGTTGGATACGGCCTTGATCTTCCCGCGGTAAATATCGACGCAGTAGCTGATGGCCTGGAAGGTGAAGAAGGAAATACCCACAGGCAAGATGATTCGGTCTACCAGGGAATTGGTGCCGAACATGGCGTTACTTGCAGCGGCAAAGAAGTTATAGACGTGAAGTTCGATGCCGAAAATGTCGTAGATTACATCCAGGAAGAAGTAGGCATACTTGTAATAGCTCAGCACCAGCAAGTCGATAATCACTACCAGGACCATCCAGACTTTCTTTTTCCACTGGGTTTCTGTAGATTCGATCCACTTGCCTATAAAGAAGTTGGCCACGACGCAGAAGGCGAGAATGCAAACATAACTGCCGCTGGTCTTATAGTAGAAGAACATACTTGTGGCAAACAGGAAGGCGTTGCGTAAAAGTATGCGCTTGTGAACTAGAGTCAAAATGGCAAAGACCACTGCGAAGAATCCCCAGAAATAGAACTGGGTAAACAGCAGGGGGCTGTTGGGGTCGAAAGAGAAGGTGCGGGTTAAGTAGGGAATAACGTAGTCAAGCATCGTTCAGTAATTCGTTAGGGTTCCTGGGCGGGCAAGTTTGCGATGTGTTCCTGGTAGGCGTTGATCAGGGCCTTGTAGAAAAGGTCTCCCAGCAGGTTGTAGCCTGCCAGCTTGAAGTGGACCTTGTCGGATTTTGCAAGGTCAGCCTTTTCCCACTTGGACATGGAGCCCAAACCACCCATGAGGCTGAACTTATCCCATACACCGGCCTTGTACTTTTCTGCCAGGGTAAAGAAGGCCTTGCGGGCTACATCGCCATTGGGGTGCTGCACGTAGCGCTTCTTTTTCACCTTGCGGTACATATCGTTGTTAGTCTCGAAAATGACTGCTGCATTGGGGGACACGCGCTTGATGCGGGCCAGGAGCTTGCCGTATTCCTCGATGAACAGCTTGTCGTTAAAATGTTCTACGTTGGCGTCGTTGATGCCGATGGCGAAAATCACCAGGTCGGGCTTGTAGAATTCCATCTGACGTTCCAGCAGGGGGCAGACTTCTTCGAAGTAGTCGTGGACGCGGGCGCCGTTGATGCCTACGCCAGTGTAGGTGATTCCCGGATTGTCGGTTTCGGTAAGGATGCCGGTCAAGGTGAAGTTGGGGCGTGCATTCTTCTTGACGGAATCGGGAATGATTTCGTCGTCGGGAATGCAGTGGACGTTGACGGCGTTCGAGGAATCTTCGTTGGCTGCGGCTGCAGCCTGGATGGCGTCGGAACACTTGCGCAAACCTTCGCTGTTGCTCATGCTGGCGGCGACTGTTTCGGCCTTGGCCATGCAGGCGGTATCCAGCAGGTCGCAGTCCCCCTGGAACATGGAATCGCTGGGGGCGTCGGGAGCGATCAGTGCCACGTTGGCGGGTACGTTTGCTGCCGGCTGTGCCGATGCGCTAGAAGCGATTGCGGAATCCTTCTGGGTGGTGTCGGCGGAAGCGCGGGCGATAGAATCCTGATACAGGGAGTCGGTAATGAACTTGGCGATGGCGGCCTGCTGCAGGCTATCCATCCAGCGGAACTGAATCTGGATGGTGTCGATGGGGCGGGGGCAAGTGAACACGTAGCTCTGGCTTGCGGTGTCCTGGACGCCATAGATGTCAGTGGTGTCGACGCGGAGCACGGGGACCACATCGTTGTTGTCGCTGTAGCCGAACAGACGCAGGCGGGTTTCGCCCCACATGGGTTCGCTGTTGTACTTGTCCAGCAAGATGCTGATTTCTGCGCGGGGGTCGCTGGTGCTTACGGCGATACCCAGGAGACCCAGCGGGCGGGTGATTTCTTTCTGGATGTTACGATTGCGATTCCAGATGCCCTTGTAGGCGCTGCCGTAGGTCGAAGGGGTGTTGGTCTTTGCGGCGGAGTAGGGGAACACGAAACCGCGGCCTGCACTGGCGCCGGGATATTCCTTGATCAGATGTTCGCGGATGCGCCCAGAAATAACGTCGGCCTGTAAATGGGAGCCGCCGATATGCAGGATCTTTACCTGACCGCGGTTCTCGAAAACCAGGGTGTCCAGCTTCTTGAAGAACGGTTCGAAACTGGCGTTCCCCTTGGGGAACTGAATCACGTTCAAGGTGGAATCGATGAAGCTGTACTTGCTAAAATCAATGTGGTAACTACCCGGGGCGATCGGCAGATCTTTTGAAAATCCGCAGGTAAAACCAGCTAACACTATAAGTAAAGTAAAGAATATGCGAATCACTTTTTCCCCTTGGTGGCAGCCTTTTCTTTGGAAGATTTTTCCTTGGCGGCCTTTGCCTTTGCAGCCTTAGCTGCCTTGGCGGCAGCTCTTGCTCTCTTCTTTTCTTCCTTCACGCCGTCGGCATACTTATGAATGTCCTTCAGCTTTTCATCGGTAATGTGATGGCGTTCGCGGAACTGGAAGTAATCGTAGTGCATGCGCAGTGCGGCACAGAACAGGTCACCCATATAGGCGGCGCCGCGGCGCGTAAAGTGAATGTGGTCGGTAAAGCCCAGGGCCGGTTCCTTCTGAACCCACTTCATCATGGATCCGTTTCCTCCCATAACGCGATGCATGTCCCAGTAGGCAACACCGTTTTCCAGGGCGATTTCCCGGAGGGTCTTGATGGTAATGGCAAGGCCCGGGTAAGTCTGCCATTCTCCGTCTTGCTGGCGGGCCATGTCTGCAGGACCGATAAAGAGAATGTCGGCGTCGGGATTGGCCTTCTGGATGGCCTGGATCTGGCGGGTGATGACCTTCTTCAACCATTCAACCGTCTTGGAGCCCATGCCGGGAACCATGTTGCCACCGTATTCCATAATGATCAGGCGGGCGTTCATGGCCTTGTAGCTTTCGGCCAGCAGTTCGTTGTCGATGCGGTGGAATATTGTACCCGAGCTTCCGCGCATGGCTACGTTGTCTACGTTCACACCATAAGAACCTTCGGCAGATATGGCGTAGATTTCTGCAGAACCAGAAATGTAGAGCTTGGCCAGGGAAGTTGTATCGGGGAGTTTCCAGGTGTACACGGCCAGCTTGTTGAACTTTTCGATGGCGGGAGCCTGCATCTCCACAATCTTGGAATAACGCTTTTCCTTGATGGTGCTGTCGGCGTTGACGATGGTGTCTACGAAAGTCTGGCTGATGTTCAGCTTTGTTCTGATGCGGGCGTTCTTGTTCACCAGCAACTTGATCTTCTTGTAACCGCCAACGTGGGGGAATGCGTTCTTGCGGCCAGTCTTACGCTTCTGGATGGTAATGGAAGCTTCGCCATCTAGCTTAGAAAGCTGTGCCAGGGGGCCGTAACGGCTGTGGTCCGCTTCTTCGTCGGAGGGTCCAAACAAGATAAAACGTTCCAATGCGCCAGAACTGGAGTGGCTGGTTGTCTGTGAAGGAACGGTCATCATGGCGGGCATCATGCCGGGGCCAGCACCGCCGAATTCATCTTGCAGGTCTTCGCGGATGGTGGCAGAGATGCGGTCTTCTTCTAGCTGGGAGTCACCGTAGTGAATGATGTGTACGGTGTTGCTGTCCAGGGCGGCCAACTGCATATGCAAGAAGAACCTGTCGAACCAGGTGGCGTCGTTGTTGGGCAGGTCGAATCGGGTCTTGCCCTTTTCGAAGAAGTCCTCGTAAAACTTCAGAGAATCCGAGAATTCGGCGAATTCCTTTTGACGGGTTGCTTCCATCATGGCCTGGATGGCGGCTTCGGGATCTTCCTGGGCGGCAGAGGAGTCGCCTTCGACCTTGGCAGGAACCTTCTCGAAAATGTCCGTCAGCTTGGGGTAACGGAGCGTCTTATCGCCAACATGAATTCCGCCTTCGGGGTAAACGATGGCAATAATGCCAAGGACCACGAAAAGGCTAAGGATGCTAAGTAAGGTTTTAAGAGGAGACATGTAGTTAAGTATGAGGTATGAATTACGAGGTACGAGAAAATGAAGAATGAATTACGAAAAAAGAGAAAACGTGTGGGCAAATGCTTTTTTGCGGTTTCTCATAATTCATAACTCATAATTCATAATTGCGAAGCTACAGTGCTGCTTTAATGGCTTCTACGTTGCCTACGTGCATGGTGCCGTCGCGGAGGTCCTTGTATTCGAACTCGCCTGCGGCTGCCTTGTCGCCGTCAACGTAAACAACGATCTTTGCACCCTGGTAGTTTGCCTGGTCCAGCTGCTTGCCCATCTTCATGGAGGAGAGCGGGTGGGAAACCGTATTTCCGTTTGCGCGGAAAATCTGGGCTGCTTCAAAGACCTTCTTCATGTCGTTGGTGAAGCTTGCGATGTAGAAGTCTACGCTCTGCTTGGGGCTGGGGAGCAGGTTGTGTTCGCGGAGCAGGTCTGCAAGCACAACGTCGCCCATGCCGAAGCCGACACCCGGAATGCGGTCGCCGCCCAGCTTTTCGGTGAGGCTGTCGTAACGTCCGCCGCCTGCGATGGCGCGCATGGATTTACCCTTGTCGAACACTTCGAACACAATACCTGTGTAGTAGGCGAGACCGCGAACAATGGAAAGGTCCAGGTTCACGCATTCGCCGTAACCGGCAGCTTCCAATGTGGCGAACAGGTCCTTGATTTCGTCAAGGGCTGCGGTTGCGGCTTCGCTATGGACTGCTGCTGCAACTTCCTCGATGGACTTGCAGCTCATGAAGGCGTCAAGCTTTGCCACCTGATCTTCTGTGAGGCCAGCGTCAGCCAAAGCCTTTGCAAACGCTTCGGGACCAATTTTCAGACGGCGGTCCAGGGCGGGGTAGACCTGTGCCGGGTTGGGTGCGCCAATTTCGTCCAGGTAGGTGGCCAGCAACTTACGGGAGCTAACGCCAATGGCGAATTCCCCATCCTTCAGGCCAAACTTGCGGAGCATGGTGGCGATGGATGCCATCAGGTCGGCTTCGGCATAAATGCTTTCGGTACCGATAATGTCCATGTTCAGCTGGAAGAATTCGCGAAGGCGACCCTTCTGAGCCTTTTCGTAACGGAACAGGCGAGGCATAGAGAACCACTTGAAGGGCTTCTTCAGTTCGCGGGCCTTCTGGATCACCAAACGGGCGAGAGTCGGAGTCATTTCGGGGCGGAGGGCGATTTCGCGGTCACCCTTGTCTACGAAATTGTAAAGCTGGCTTACGATTTCTTCGCCGGACTTTCCGGTGTACAGCTCCAGGTGTTCAAACATGGGGCCTTCGTATTCTTCGTAGGCGAACTCTTCTGCGGTTTTACGCCAAGTGTCAAAGATATAGTTCTGAATGCGCTGTGCTTCAGGATAAAAATCGCGGGTGCCTTTCGGCAGCTGGGGAATTGCAATACTCATAGTAAATATAAAGATAGAAAAGTTGAAAATATTGTCTTATTTTCCTGGAAAAAAACTAACTTTAAAATATGCCCCATTTGCTGTTGTGCCTATTTCTTTCTGTGGTGTTCTTTGCTTGTTCCGATTCGGGATCATCCTCTCAGATAGAAACTCCTGAAAATTTGCCCCAGGAATCCTACCCCGGGATGGTTAAGGTTCTAGCTTCGGGCTTAGAAACTGTTCTTGGCACAAATGATGAAAACGTTCCCCCAAGGGAACGCCCCGAAATGAAGGTGGCTTTTTCGTACGACTTCTTTATGGATGAACATGAGGTTACCCAACAGGAATTTTTCTCCATAATGGGATGGATGCCTAATGTTCCTGAAAAAGGGGACTCCCTGCCTGTTGTAGGTGTTACCTACTTTGATGCAGTCTTATTTGCCAATGCCAAGAGCAAGTCAGAAAACCTAGATACCAGTTATACCTATTCTCAGGCTCGATTTGATTCTAGCGGTAGTTGCGTTGGTCTGGACGGACTTGTCTTTAACGCCTCGGTACAAGCTTATCGCTTGCCTACGGAAGCTGAGTGGGTTTATGCGGCTTCGTCATCCTGGAATCCGGACAATGGCTGGAATGGCACAAATTCCAATCATAAATTACATCCGGTTTGCACGAAAGAAAAAAATCGCTTTGCACTGTGTGACCTCGAAGGAAATGCTATGGAGTGGGTCAACGACTGGTCGGGGTATTTTAGGGATACGACCTTGGTCAATTATGCTGGCGCAAGTGATGGAGGCGACCTTGGTGAACGCGTTGTAAAGGGCGGTTACTATAGCACTCTTCCCGAAAATATGAGCTTGTTTTCTCGTGGCGATGTCTATACGGTTCTTGCTGCAAATAAGTATAACTATGTTGGCTTTCGTCTTGTTCTGGGTAATATTCCCAATGCCGTCTGGACAAACGCAAATGGCTCTGTAGTGATGTCAAAAATCAATCAGCTTTCCTCTCTTTCTGTCCTAAAAAAATTGACGGGTACATTCAACATGAAGCTGGTTTTCAGAAATGACCTGTCGGGGCATTTAAATTACGTGGATTACAACAATGCAAATTTTACTGTGACAGAGATTGCGGATTCCATGGATGTTTATCATCCTACGATTTCTCCTGATGGCAAGTATGTTGCATTTTGTACAAAGTATGAAAGCGTCTCTGGAACGTCCGACCTTTATGTGCGTCCACTCGACGAGACAGGAAAGGCTGTAAAGTTGGATGTCAGATCGGCCGCGATTCCAAGGTGGCGTGTCATCGATGGCGATACTGTCATCGTTTATGTAACGGACGCTGGTAATAATGAAAACGAAAATGCTTGGAAGGCTTCATCGACCTGGAAGGTCTCCTTTAGGAATGGATCCTTTGGCGTCCCTCAAAAGATCTTTGATGGGGCCTTTAACGGTGGCGTGAATTCTGAGGGAACCTTTGCTGTTAGTGGTTCAAAACTGCTGAGATCCAGAAAAATCGATTCTGGAAAGACTCTTGATTCCGTATGGTATGGTGGAAATCAGGCTTGCAATGTTTCGTTGTCGATGGATGGCTCCAATCGAACTCTTTTTCTCGATTTTGCCGGAAGTACGGGTGTTGAATTTGTTGGTGAAAAATACCGCACACATGAACGTCTCCTAATTGCAGATTTGTCGGGAAATTTGATTCAGACTGTTAAGTCTCCTGAGGGATTTACTTTTGATCATACTGAATGGGTTGGCGACCGTAATCTAGTTATTGCCACGCTTACGAATAATAATGGCAATCATCAGAGAATTGCCCTGATTAATCCTGTGGACTCGTCTATCGTACCCTTGATTTCTGGCGATGAACTGTGGCATCCTGATTTTTGGATTAAACCCATGTCTACAGCGGAAATGGAATCAAAACTAGATTTGGATAGCGCGGGAGTTTACTATGTAGAAAATGGCAGCGATGCCGCAGCAGTGCTGCGAGCAAAGATGGAAATATTCTGGCGCTATAAGGATTCTATCAATACAGTGGTTTTAGGTTCGTCCCGTCCTTCAACATGCGTGGATCCAATGTATTTTAGCGATGATATTTTTGCCATCAACATGTCTACGGTACCCAATATCACGGGCGTTTCAAAGTACTTGCTTAAGAACTATTTGTTTAATCATTCACCGAACTTGAAGAATATCGTTATTTCTCTGGACATTGACTTGTGGTATCGTTCAGAACGATTTGTCGAGGATTATTTCTTTAGGGAGGAATATAAAAACTATCCTGGATTTGTATATGATGCTAATCATGATTTCTGGAAGGACGGCTATCCCAAGGGACTGCTGGAATCTACGGAAAGTTGTGTATACAATTCTTATGAACAGAAACGTCACTCCTTTCATCGAGGCGTGCAGAATGAAAATGTTAATTTGGGTTGGGAAGGGGATAATCCAGGTGTAGATGTAGATAGCAATTTCTTTGATTTTCGTCACGAAGACTACGTCATGAATTTCAACAACATAATTGAAATTATTGAAATGGCCGCCAATCGCGGAATTAACGTAGTTGGTGTCGTGTTTCCGCAAAGTCCTGGCTACAAGAATACGGGGGCCTTTGGAAGGTATGGCCTTCGTCGTAGCGATTCCGAAAAAATTCTCAAGGAATTGCAGGATCTAGAGAATATTTACGACAATTATAAGTTCATGGATGAAAATAAAATGGGTGGTCACGATTACCCAGATTCCATGGCAGTCAACCGCGATCACCTGAGGGCTATTGCCGCGCCGGTGATGACAGCACGGGTTGATTCCGTGCTACACAGCTTTTAGTTACTTCACCATGATCATGGGGCTAGTTTCGCTTAGCAGGTAGGTCCATTCCTCGCGAATCTTTTCGTATTCGCTGGGGTCGGCGTACAGGGCGAAGGTAGTCCACTTGATGCAATTCTGGGCGTTGGTGCCTTCGGCGCAGCCCTTTTCGTAGCTGACGTAGTCGGGAGCGCGGGTCAGTGCCTTGGGGCCATTCACGGCCACTTCGCGGCCACCGGCGGCCTTCACATTCAGGCTGTAGCTGAACAGCGTTTCATGAGGCATGCGGATGGGGTGGTGGCGCTTGGACACCTTGGGGAGTTTGAACAAACTACGTTCCCACACGTTGGGGAATCTTCCCTTCAGTTCAGAACCTCCCTGTCCGAAGTAACCCTTGGAGGCGTAAGTCACCACAAGAACCAGGGGCTTGTTGAACTCCGTCAGATTCTCGATCTTGATATTTCCGATACTTACGTCGGGAATACCGGAGGCCAGGAAGTCTTCCATCAGCTTTTCCTGTTCCTTGACGTCGCGGCCATAGAAACGGTTACGCATGACGCTTCCGAACTTGCCTGCCAGAGCCACGGAGTCGCGAAATTCGCAAGCGCCGTCGTTGCCTATGAACAGACGATGGTCCACAGAAATCTGATGTTCCTGATTATCTTCGAGGATAGGCGTCGTTACCACGCGGCTGCTGTCGTCGTCAATGATCAAGGCCACCTTGCCTTCCATATCCAGGGGCACGGGGCGGTCGTTACCCGTCTTGTCGGTAGCGTCTACCCACATTTCGCTGATGTTCCCCTGCTTGGGAATATAAAGAATCATGTGGTTGAACTGCTGGATGGTGGGCAGCTGTTCAAAACCTTCTTCCGTCAGGTGGATGGCGGTCAGATAACTCTTGACGCCAATGGACTGCAGCATTTCCTTAAGCAAGAGGGCCATGTCCTTACAGTCGCCGCGGTGCTGCTTGAGGGTGGATTCTGCTGTTTGCGGAATCAGGCTGTGTCCGCCGAAGCGAATGTCGCGGTAACGGATATCGCGGCGCACAAAGTTGACGATGGCCTTGACGGCGTTGTCGTTTGCCTTGGATCCCTTGACTTCAAAAGCCTTTTCGCGAACAGAAACGGCCTGCTTGAACTGATGCTTGATCAAGTTCTGGTAATCTTCGCCAACAGAAGCCCATTCCTGCTTGCCGGTGAGCATGACACCAGCGCCAAAGTCGCGGTAAACAGGCATGTAGAGTTCCTTGCGGATCACCACGGGGCTGTTGATCTTCCATTCCATGCCGCCCTTGATTTCCTGACGTTCGAGAGGACCATATTCTTCGGTAACGAAGCGGTCCTTGTCGGCGTAGATGCGGAATACGGATTCACCAACGGGAACATCCTTGGAACTGATGAAGTTGGTGTAGGGGATCATGCCCTTGTTTTCTATGTTGGTTCGGCTGTACTGCATGTACACGAAGTCACCCGGTTCCAAGTCCGTCAGGGGGAAGTGGGCCGTCTGGGATTCGTTGCCGCCACCGACTTCGGTTGCATAGGTAATATAGGCACCGTTCAGGCTGGCCTTCTGCTTCAGCTTCATGTTGCTGTCGTAGACTTCCAGGGCGTTAATATAAATGCGGTCAAAACCGGGCAAGAAGTCGAAGGTGAACTCACGATAGATGGCGGCACCGCGCACATCCAGGATTTCCATGAGCATTTCTTCGGTGCGGGTCCAGGCGAACCCCTTGTCGCTTGCGCCCTTGTCGGCCTTGAGGGCGTGCTTGTTGTAATGGACCACGGCGGGGAAGTCCCCATCTACGGCTTCGGCCTTGGCTTCGGGGCGCAGCAGCTTCTTCAGGTCAGAGGTGCGGTCTTCCACCGGAGTAATGGGCTTTTGCAGGGTGCGGTTGTCAGCCTTGCCCAGGAAAGCCTTGGTAGCCGACAGGAAACTCTTGGCATCTTCGTTATCGGGGCGCAGGGAAAGGGCCTTGGTCAGGCTCTTTTCGGCTTCGCGGTAATTGCGGGAATAGAAAAGGATCTTACCCTGGGTGGTCCAGATCTTATAATCGTTGCGGTCCTTGGCCAGAGTCTCTTCGCTAATGGCGCGGGCCTCTTCGTAGCGGCCCAGGAACATGAGGGCGTCCATCAAGGCGGTTCCCAGTTCCACGCTCATGCCGAATCGTCCGCGGACACCGTAAAGAACGTCCACCGCTTCGGCGTACTGGTCAAGCCCCATGTAAGTCTTGGCCAGGTACACACCCAGACGGCTGCTGGGCTGGGTATCGTAAAGACGCTGCACCACAATCAGGGACTGGTTGCGCTGGCCCAGGCCCCACAAGGCGTCGCTCAGGTTGATTACATATTCAGGATTGTTGGGAGTGTAGCGCAGGGCGCCTTCGGCACATTCGCGGGCGCGGCCATAGTCGAACAGTGCCTCGTACATTTCACCCAGGATGCTCAGGAGCTTTCCGTTCTTGCGGACCAGTTCCTTTTGGCTTTCAAAATGGCTGATACCCGGGCC
This sequence comes from Fibrobacter sp. UWH5, assembly GCF_900142505.1. Taxonomy (NCBI): domain Bacteria; kingdom Pseudomonadati; phylum Fibrobacterota; class Fibrobacteria; order Fibrobacterales; family Fibrobacteraceae; genus Fibrobacter; species Fibrobacter sp. UWH5. The sequence goes on from NZ_FRBB01000014.1 coordinate 68,761, forward strand.
GTACAGTTCCTTCATCTGGTACACGAAACCGCAGTTGATCAGGTAAAGGGGTTCCTCGGGGTCCATCTTGTTGGCGCGCTCGAAGTAACTCAAGGCCACCAGGGGCTGATTTTCAAGCAGGCGGAGCAGGCCCACCTGGCTCATGATGGCGGCGTTGAACTTGGCCTGCTTCTTGGCGGCCTCGGCAGAGGCGTCTGCGGCAGGAGCGGCTCCCATAGTCAAGCCTTCTACGGCTCGATCCATCAGTTTGCTGTACTTGCCCTTATTTATCCCCTGGGTCCAGGAGACGATCAAAATCCCGCGACCCTCATTATATATATAGCGACCGGTGTAATAGAAGTCGAACTTGTTCACCGTGTGGGTCAGGGTAAAATCCTGGGCATAAAGGATATTGCCGTCGGCATCCTTGATCTTCTGGCGCTGCACGTCCAGGGTGGGGTTCCCCGGATCCACACCAAGGCGCACCAAAAGCACCTTGAACAGGTCCTGCTGGCTCACTTCGTCCTGGGGAATCATGGCGCCGTACACAAACAGCGAAACATCCTCGGCCTTGTTAGAAAGAACCAGGTCCGGGTCCTCGTTCTGGCGGGAAATCCCCATCCAGTGGTGCCAGAGGGTGTCCTTTACGGCCCAGTCGTAGCCCAGGGCGTCGGAATGATAGCTCTGGACGTTCTCCGGAGAAAGCTCGGGGCCCGTTTCCTGGGCGGTCTCCAGCATCTGGAAGTCGGCGAAGAATTCCTTCCATTCTTCCTTGAGGGCACCGGGAGCCGGAACATCGTCGGTAGCCGACAGCGTCAGAGTATAAATATGGTTGCCGCCGCCGGTGACAAAGCCTACGGCCTCATAAGGGGTTTCATAGCGCTTGCCGGCCACGTCAAAGAAGGCACCGGTAGTCCCGAAAGCCTCTTCGGGGTAGGTTTCGGCCAGGGTGGCCTTCTTTCCGCTACTTTCGAAAGCCTGCATTTCTACCTGGGCTCGGTCCATCAGGCGCATAGGTTCGCCCTGGGGGAGTTCCACTTCTATAAGGACCGCACGGCGCCCAGTGCTAGCATTATAAAATTCGTAGGGTACGCCGGATTCTCCGGCTTCGGGGCCGCTAATCAGGGCCCAGTCTGCGGGGTTCTTGACCTTGAAATTGAAACCGGCCGAACCGATGGCGCCAGAACGGGCTGATTTCTTAGCGGCGGGGGCGGACTTTGCCTGGCTGTTCAGGGTCGAGGCGGCTGTGGGGGTGCCGTCGTCGAAATAATCGTCGGCGTAACTACCCTGGGTAGTCTCTTCGGGGGCGGACTGGGGGGTGTTTTCGGTCAGGGGAGTACCGTTACCGGCACAGGAAACCAGAAAAAACAGCCCGAAAAGGGGGGCAAAACGGAACATTTGGGCAATTTTCAAATTCATAAGCCAATAAAAAGCAAAAAATTTTCAAAAGACTCTTTTCAACTTTCGCAATTTTAATAAATTTGGAGTCAGTTGAGCGTTCCCTATTGTAGGGGGTGCAAACAATTCACTACTAAAAAAGGATCCAATAATGGCTCTCAAACTCGGTATCAATGGTTTCGGTCGTATCGGCCGTATGGTGTTCCGCGCTGCTGTGGAAAACTTCTCTAACGACATCCAGGTTGTTGGTATCAACGACCTCCTCACTGTCGACTACCTCGCATACATGCTGAAGTATGACTCCGTGCACGGCAAGTTCGAACACGAAGTTTCCTTCGAACAGGGCGAAAAGAACTACCTCATCGTTGATGGCAACAAGATCCAGATCTTCGCAGAACGCGATCCTCTGAACATCACTTGGGGCGCTCTCCAGGCTGACGTCGTTGTTGAATCCACCGGTTTCTTCCTGACCGACGAACTGGCTCGCAAGCACATCCAGGCTGGTGCCAAGAAGGTTATCATGTCTGCTCCTTCCAAGGACGCTACTCCGATGTTCGTCTACGGTGTTAACCACAACACCTATGCTGGCCAGGACATCATCTCTAACGCTTCCTGCACCACCAACTGCTTGGCTCCGATTTCCAAGGTTCTCGACGAAAAGTTCGGCATCGTCCGTGGCCTCATGACCACCGTTCACGCTGCAACTGCTACTCAGAAGACTGTTGACGGTCCTTCCATGAAGGATTGGCGCGGTGGCCGTGGCATTCTCGAAAACATCATCCCGTCTTCCACCGGCGCTGCAAAGGCTGTTGGTAAGGTTCTCCCGCAGCTCAACGGCAAGCTCACTGGTATGTCCCTCCGCGTTCCTACCTCTGACGTTTCCTTCGTTGACCTGACTGCAGAACTCAAGACTGCTGCTACCTACGAAGAAATCTGCGCTGCTATGAAGGAAGCTTCTGAAAAGTGCGTTTGCGACGGCGGCCTGAAGGGCATCCTCGGTTACACCGACGAAGCTCTCGTTTCTACCGACTTCCGCAACGATGCTCGCACCTCCATCTTCGACGTCAAGGCTGGCATCCAGCTCGACCCGACCTTCGTGAAGGTTTGCGCTTGGTACGACAATGAATGGGGCTATTCCAACAAGGTTTGCGAAATGGCCAAGGTCATCACCAAGTAATTTTAAGCTTCTAGCTTAAGAAAACTTAAAGGAAACCCTCGTTGAAAAACGAGGGTTTTCTTTTTTTATGCCGTTTTCGCGGGCCGGACTTGGCCTGGTTTAGGGCCGGCTTAGACTCGGCCCGGCTTAGACCGGCTAGGGAAGACTGAATAAAAAAAGAGCGTTCCTCCACTGGAGGAACGCTTCTTTTAAGCGATAAGAACCTGGCGCTTAGTTGTCTTCGTATTCAGAAGAGCCCCAGCCGTCAAGGTCACCAGCGGCACGGCCCAGGGTTGCTCCACCCAGGATCTCGTCGATGCCCTTGTCTTCGGATTCGTCTTCTTCTTCTTCGAAGATGGAGTTTTCTTCAAGCTCAACGTCTTCGTTAGGTACGATCGGTTCGTTGTCCAGGTCGTTATTAACCTTTTTACGTGCCATTTTTTCTCCTTGATGATGGCGTCTAAGATTTCTATCGCTATATATAACTCTTTTGTACAGAAAAAAACACTTTTTTTCTTACTTTTATAGAAATTTACACCATTATTAGAATCTATTACACTTCGGTTCGCCGTTTTTGCCCTTATTGAAGTCCTTGCTGACGTCGCCGAGGGAACCTGCAATATCCAAACCGCCGAATTTTCCGCCGCCAGAAACCTGGTCCAGCTGATCTTCGTTCAGTTCGTCATCAGGATTTGCATTGCTGTTGGGATTGTAATATAGTTTCATTCCAAATTAGACGGTCATTAAAACTGCTCGAAGAACTTGTGGACCTCTTCGGGGACCCAGGTGTCTTCCCAGCCCCAGCCGATACCCATGTTGCCGGTGTCGTGGGCGGTCCACTGGTGGTTTCCGGGCCAGCTGCAGAACTTTACGGGGAATCGTTCGTCTACCGTGGTAAAGTCATGGCAGGTGTGGCCCGTGCTGCCCTGGTTTTCGGCCATGATTTCGCCGCTGGCGTCGGTAAACTGGCTATCTCCGTCGGAGGCCTTGCCATTTTTCTTTAAAATTCGGGGGAGGGCGCTGTTCTTTGCCTTGTCGTAAAGGCAGCGGTCGTCGTTCTGGCCGTGAACATTCATCCAGGCCACGGGCAGGTTCTTGTCGGTACCCGCATCCTGGGGGAGCCAGATGTTGTAATCGGCCACGGCATAGGTGGCGGCGGCGCGGATACGTTCCTGGTAGTCCTGCATCAGGGAGTAAGAGAACATGGCTCCGAAACTAAAACCGGTAATGAACACGCGGCTGGTGTCGATACAGTAGTTGTCTTCGATGGTGGTGAGGGCCTGACCGAAGAAATCATGGTCTGCCTGACCCTGGTTCCACAGGCCATTTACCGCCTGGAGCGAGGCGAACATGTAGTTACCCTCGGTATCCTGGGCCTGCTGGCTGTAATAGGGAGTGGGGTGGTCGTAGTCCGGTGTGTGGTGGACGAAGTCCTCGGCGGAACTGCCGTAGCAGTGGAGGGCGATCAGCAGCTTGTAGGGCTTGGTATTGTCGTAATTCTTGGGCAGGGTGATAAAATATTCGCGGTAGGTACCGTTAACGTTGACCACATGATGCTCGCCATTTTCGACCAACTTGTCGGTCTTGAGGGTGGTTTCCCTGCCGCAACCCTTACTGGGGGTGGGGGCGTTCTTGAGGGCATAGCCGAATGCGTAGGAAGGCTTGGCAGGAACCGTTTCGGAAGAGGCGGGTTCCTCTTCGCTGGAGCTGGAAACCTCTTCGGAAGAACTTGAAATTTCTGCGATTTCGCTGGATGTGGGGGTCGGGTCTGCAATTTCGCCGGATTCGGAGCTTTCTGCCGGGCCCGTATTTTCGCTAGGGTCGGGATTTTCGGCCGGAAACTGGTCTGCCGGGGTTTCGGGCTGGTTGATGCCGCTTTGCGGCTGTTCCTCTAATCCGGCAGAGGGATCAACCACAGGGTCGGCCGCATGAGGGGTGGAATCGTCGCTACAGGCCATGAACATGGCCAAACCCAAGGCGGAAAGCCCCGCCACAAAAGCTTTCTGGAAATTGTGCTTCACAAGAACTCCTTATTGTATCCCGGGCAAAAATTCGCCCATATATAATCTACCCTAAAAAGAACCCCCTTAATCTGGCCGAACCGAAAATGCCATAGACGATTTGTCTATGGCATACCTTGGATGAACATCAGGTAAACAAGTGTTAACCTAGAAACATAATCGTAGGTTATACATATTTTATGATTTTGTAAGAAATTTGTTGTGTAAAAAAGCCCGGCCATTTTTTTGATGGGCCGGGCGAACTCCTTTAATTAGTTTTGGGTTTAGGCTGCTTTCACTGCGGAGGCAACCACGGTTTTGTTTTCAGATTTTACTTCTGTTTTTTCCTTGGCGTTTTGCTTGAGGGTTTGACGCAACTTGTAGACGGAACTGAATCGTTCGATGATTCCGTTGATGTTGTTGACGAAGTTCAGACAGTCTTCGTTACCTGATGCGCCAAGGCCTTCGGCGCCGGAGCACACGCGGTCGAAAATTTCGTTCAACTCTTCGCGGGTGTGCTTGACCAGCTCCGTCTCGCGATTCCCCAAGGCGGCTGCGCGCTCGGCAGAAACCTCGATGAAACGCTCGTTGGCTTCCTTAAGCTGATCCAGGTAAACCTTGAAACCGCAAGCCTCCAGGGCGTTGGAATCCAGGGCGTAGCAACTCTCCACAATCCCCTTGATTATACCGCTAGTCTGATTCTGGGCAATTTTGTGGATGGTGGGAGCCTTGCTGAAGAACTCAACGATGTTTGCCGTTGTGTTCTGGATGACCGGATCCTGGCTGGGGAACTGCTGCAACCCCAGGGCGATACGTCGGCAGGCCACATAGATATCGGTGCGCTTGATATCAAGATCCTTGGTGGTTTCGAAGTTCTCGGTAGCGTTCAACTTTAACGCATCACTATATTTCTGGAATACATTTTCGTAGGCGGCTACGTTGTTTGAAAAGATGTCGGACGAAAGATACTTGGTGTATTTCAGGCATTCGTAGTGGAAAGCGCGAACTTCTTCGTTGCGCATGCTATGGAAATTAATTCTTTTGATTTTGTTTATATTTTTAATCCTTTATATAAGAAAGTTTGTTTGTCTTTTTTAGGATAATTGTTCGAACATTTCCTTGCAAAAGAATGTACAAAAAAAGTTTTCGCAAAAACCACATTTTTGGGGGGTGTTCCGTATGAACTGGCCATTTTGGCGTATGAATGAAGAAAAAAATGCATTTTTCTGATTTTTGATACTGAACAAATGAGTAAAATTTACAATAAATGCTGTTCAAATTAGCAGCTAAAAAGTGGGGAAAGTACGTTGGATTGCATCCAAAAGGGTGTCCCAAAAACGGGAAAGTGCCTCGGATTGTATCCCAAGGCGAATTCATTACGCGGGATGGTGCGTCGGATTGCATCCCAAGGCGAATCCATTGCGCGGGAAAGTGCATCGGATTGCATCCCAAGGCAAATCCATTACGCGGGAAAGTGTGTCGGATTGCATCCCAAGGCAAATCCATTGCACAGGATGGTGCATCGGATTGCATCCCAAGGCAAATCCATTACGCGGGAAAGTGCGTCGGATTGCATCCCAAGGCGAATCCATTGCGCGGGATGGTGCGTCGGATTGAATCCAACGGACGGAGGTTTGCTCCTATATTTGGTATAGGAATCCAAGAAGGAGTTGCTTATGTCTAAATATGTAGTCAAGAACATTCAGTGTGGAATTCGAGGGCTTCCACAACATCTACAAGACGGATGAATCGGTGTATACCCGCATGATGAACAAAGGTGCCGAAAGTGAAGAAGAAGCCGACAAGCTCTCCATAGATGAACGGAACGACCTTGAAACCGAATTTTTGGTAGATCTGAACGAAAATAATTCGGTTTACAGCGGAGATGGCGAAATCCCCAAATGCGACGCCGAACGCGCCTGGGAACAAGGCGTGGAGCTGGGGGAAGAGGAATAAGGCTGCGTGTCATTCTTAGGTTCGAAGGAGCAGAATCCAGACGTTCCTATGATGTTACTAAAGTTTACGATTCCGGTTATAATATGAATTATAGAGTTAAAAATGGCCTTGCTGAAGGAAAGCAACTCGGCTATTACAATGACGGTAAGGAACTGGAGTCAACAGCGATGTTTGTTAGAGGTAAAAAAAGAGGGTGAGCTCATTCGATATCATCAAAATGGAAAGATGATGTCAAAGTCTTTTTATAAAAATGATGTGATGGAGGGAACAGCAACATTTTATTTCAAGAATGGAAATGTTCAAAGCAAGGTGACCTATAAAAATGGCGAATTGAATAGGCCGGCGTACAATTTGAGCGGACATGCTACTTTACGAATGGAAAGGAAGATTTATTCTGTACATATTTTAACTTCATAGAAGAACTTGATGGCGAATAAAAGGTGCTTCAGGGATGATTCTCTGGAGCTTTTTGAATATTTTTTCGCCTTATTGGTGACTTTGGATTCCATAAGTAGTTTGCATTCCTGGAGTGCAACCTTCTGGGCGGGGAGAGTGTGGCTTATTTTCCCTTTTTCTCAATTTGAGATTTGTGCTGTTGTTGTAATTATTGGCCTTGTTTGAAAATCGTTGCTACTTGTAGACCTTTTTCTACTTATATTTCTTCATATAGCAATTTGTTTTAGAGGGTATTTTTTTATATGGAACCGCGCTTAATTAACAATATGTCCGAGAAGGTTGTAGATGACCTTCGTAAAAACATTACCCCTAAGTCAAAATTATCTATAGCGGCGGCCAGTTTCTCGCTTTTTGCGTTTGAAACATTAAAAGAAGAACTCGAAAAGGTGGATTCTATGCGGTTCATCTTTACTTCACCGACTTTTGTGAAGGGCGAAAATCCTAAAGAAAGTCGTGAATTTGATATCGAACGTTTTGCCCGTGAGCAAGCTCTTTTCGGTAGTGAGTTTGAGCTAAAACTTCGCAATCAGCTAAACCAGAAGGCAATTGCGGTTGAATGTGCTGAATGGATTCGCAAAAAGGCCAAGTTCCGCACCAATACCACGGAGCAAAATTTTCAGACGTTCTTGCATGTAAAACAGCAAGAGGATGATGTACTTTATACTCCTTTTAATGATTTTTCTGCAGTGGGCCTGGGCATTGAAAAAGGGAACAACATAGCCTACCTTTGCAACAGAATCTCTGCACCACTTTCTAATGCGTTCATCAATACCTTTAATGAATGCTGGGTGGATTCAAAAAAGTTTGAAGATGTGACCCAGAAGGTGATTGATAGCATTGCTACAGTCTATAAGGAAAATTCGCCTAACTTTATCTATTTCGTAACACTGTACAACATCTTCCATGAGTTTCTAAACGATATCAGCGAAGATGTTTTGCCAAATTCCGCTACTGGTTTTAAGGAATCGGCCATCTGGAAAAAACTTTTCAATTTCCAAAAAGATGCGGCCCTTGCTATCATCAACAAGCTGGAAATGTACAATGGTTGCATATTGGCTGATAGCGTTGGTTTGGGTAAGACTTTTACTGCTCTCGGTGTTATAAAGTATTACGAACAGCGCAATAAGGATGTCTTGGTTCTTTGCCCGAAGAAATTGAATAACAACTGGGTGACTTACAAGAATAATCAAACGAACAATCCTGTTGCCAGCGATAGATTCCGTTACGATGTTCTCTATCATTCAGACTTGTCTCGTGAATCAGGTTATACAAACAGCATTGATTTAAGCCGCTTTATTTGGAACAATTACGATTTGGTGGTGATTGATGAATCCCACAACTTCCGTAACGGTGGCGCAGCTGCAGAGTATCTTGACGATGAAATTGATCAGGAACCATTAAAAGAAAATCGCTACATGCGGTTGATGAATCAGGTTATTCGAAAGGGCAAAAAGACCAAGGTTCTAATGCTTTCTGCAACACCTGTGAATAACCGCTTTAACGATTTAAAGAATCAGTTGCAGTTGGCCTACGAAGGCGATGCCGAAAAGATGGATTCCTTGCTCAAGTTGGATAATGGAATTGAATCTATTTTTAAGCAGGCTCAGGGTGCCTATAATGCGTGGGCCAAATTCCCTGCAGAAGAGCGTACTACGGAACGACTCCTTGAAATGCTTGATTTTGATTTCTTTGAGTTGTTAGATTGCGTAACTATAGCTCGTTCCCGTAAGCATATTTCCAATTTCTACGACATTAACGATGTGGGTAAATTCCCCACGAGAATGGCTCCGCTGTCAGAATCTCCAGATTTGACGGATTTGCCGGGTGTTGATTTTGATAGTATCTATACCTTACTTACTCAGCTGCAGATGAGCGTGTATAGCCCAGCTCGTTTTGTTCAGCCTAGTAAGATTAGCGATTACATTGATAGCAGCGACGAAAAAGAAATGTTGCTGGGTCGTGAAACGGGTATTCGAAAGTTGATGAGCATTAACATGCTCAAGCGTTTGGAAAGCTCCGTTTACGGTTTTCAGCTGACATTAAATAGATATCACGAATTGGTAAAGTCCATTGTCAAGAAAATTGATGATTTTGAAGCCGCACAAAATGCCGGTGGTGTTACAAAGAACTCTGCTGATAGCAAGGTGACTTACGATGCTCAATCAATCAACGAAGCTGACGATGAATTTGTGGTAGGGAAGGATGTTCAATTTAGCCTAGCCGACATGGATTATGTAAAATGGAGAAATGAACTAAAACAGGATTTGGCTGTTCTTGATCGCCTGCAGGATCTGGTCAAGGGTATTTCTCCTGAACATGATTTGAAGTTGCAGACTTTGTTTAAGGCCATCTGTAGCAAAATTGACAATCCCATAAACACAGATTGCGCTGGTAATGGCAATAAAAAGGTCATCATCTTTACGGCTTTTGCAGATACGGCAGAATACCTGTATGATCAGCTATCGGGTAGAATCAATAGCCTTTATGGAATCCACTCAGGCCTTGTGACTGGCCAGGTGGATGGTCGTACCACATTAAAATTAAAGAGATCTGACTTTAATACGGTTCTGACATATTTCTCGCCGATTTCCAAGGAACGCGCTCTTTTGAAGAATGTTGAACCGGGTGATATTGACATCCTGATTGCGACAGACTGTATCAGCGAAGGTCAGAACTTACAGGATTGTGACTATCTGATTAATTACGACATTCATTGGAATCCAGTTCGCATTATCCAGCGCTTCGGCCGAATAGACCGTATTGGCAGCAAGAACGAAAAAATCCAGTTAGTCAACTTCTGGCCCAATGTTAGCCTTGATGAATACATTAAGTTGAAAGACCGTGTTGTTGCACGAATGAAGATTTCTGTGATGACTGCAAGCGGTGACGAAAACCCCATCAGTGCCGAAGAAAAGGGAGACCTGGAATATCGTAAGGAACAGCTGCGTAGATTAAAAGAAGATGTAGTTGACTTGGAAGATATGAAGGGCGGGGTAAACATTGTTGACCTCGGCCTGAACGATTTCAGAATGGATCTTCTGCAGTATCGTGAAAATCATCGAGAAATCGAAAAGGCTCCCAGCGGTATTTACTCCATCGTTCCTTCTTCAAAGGATATGGAACCGGGTGTTATCTTCATATTGCGTAATCGAAATAATGCGGTAAATATTCGAAGCAAGAATCGCCTGCACCCCTTCTATATGGTGTATTTAAAAGACGATAGATCCGTGCTTTGTGACCACCTTTCGCCAAAGCGAATGCTGGACTTGATGCGCCATGCATGTAAGGGTGTTTGTGAACCGGTTACAGATTTATGCGATGCATTCAATAAGGAAACTGCCGATGGTCGCAAGATGGGCAAGTATAGCGACATGCTGCAGCAGGCTATTGCTTCGATTATTGAAGTCAAGGAAGAATCCGATATTGACAGCCTCTTTGGTGATGGAGAAACGACTGCCCTCAGTAATGAAATTCGCGGCCTTGATGACTTTGAACTTGTGACATTCCTTGTGGTACGAAAGGCGTAATTATGATTAATTTACCAAGCACCACTCAATTTGGGAAAGTCGTTCCCAAGGAAAAGTTCTATACGAAGCTTTCGGTGTCTTCTGCAATCAAGGGAATGTTTGTCCGCTATGTCGAAAAGATTATTTGGCAGAACAAGTTGACTGCTGATACCATGGGTGTAGAAAAAGGGGAGAACGTCGTAGAAATCGATGTTCTAGAAATTGTGCTGAAACAGCGTGAATGCCCCAGGGAACTCCTGGATTTTATCGACAAGAATCTGCATCATCATAATGTATTCGTGTTGACATACGATGGCAAAAGCACCCTTGCTGTAAATTTCAAGGAAAAATCCGACGACCAGAACTTGGCCAGATTCTTTAGAACCTCCTGGATAGATGATGCGGAATCCTTGTTCAACATAACCGGCAATAACCTAGATGCCGTTTATGAATCCATTATCCGCAGCGCTGATGCTGAGAATATTGTCGCACCGCCAGACAGCGAACTTGTAAATCCTAACGATTCTGATGTCATTCCCGGCTCGACCGGGAATCTAGAGAAAGTTTCTATTAAGGACCAAATCGCCCAGGTCAAACAAAACGAAAAAAACAAGGCCCAAATCGAAAAACTTGAAAAGAAGCTGGCCAACGAAAAACAGTTTAATAGACAGTTGGAAATTAGGGCTGAAATTAAGAAGTTGGAGAATTGCAAATGAGATTGATTAAGCAGACTTTTAGCACATCTTGTGGAATAGCTTGTGTTGCGATGCTTTTGAATTTAAATCAAAAATATGTTATGAAAATCGCAGCAAAATTGTTTGATTGGGATATTTCAAAAAGCTCAGGAAATTTCAGAACAAATAAAGAAGATATTATTGATTTGTTGAGAAAATTGGGCTACAAGGGTGAGGCTAAGTTTGAAAAATTTAAAGATTGGCAAAGTTTTGAGGGTTTAAATCTTGTTGCAGTAAGATACACCAAGAATCACAATTGGCATTGGGTTGTTGTTGTAGGGAAAAACAACGGAATAATGATCTATAACCCAGAAAAAACATCCAAAATCTTTATTCCTAAAGGTTCAAAACCTGATGGAAGAACTTATGGTAGAGCAAAGTTCTATTTAAATGTGAAGACATAAAAGAATGGCGGTCTATTTTACTTAATGGCGGTGTAAATTTGTTGCGGTTGGCGGTGTAAATGATCTTTACACCTTTTTTTTGCTAAAAAATCACCAAAATCCCCTTGTTTTTTGTATAAAAAGTGTCTATATTACACATAGTGTGTAATTATTGTGGTAAAACGGTGTGTTGTGCGCATTCTCGCCTATTGAGTAACATTGGCTGATGGCGGGTTTTTTGATATAAAAGGAGTTTTTACCAATGGAAAATTTGAGTTGCTCTCAGGGAGGCTTTCAAAAGGCACCTCAACGAGATATTGATGTTGTATGGAGTGATTTTGTAGGTTGCTGTACAAATAAGTCGCTTCAAGCTATATACGATAACGTACCTTCAGATAACGCAAATAAAATCCTTAAATTGTATGATAACGATGCGATAATGGAATGGGTTGCTGGACTGACAAACGTTCCAATTAGTTGCAAGCTTGATACATTAAGGTATCCAATAATGGGCGGTCCTGTAGGGGCGATTGTTTATGCTTATAAAGTTCCGTTTAATAGTCGCTTGTTTTACGTGGCCCTGTTTGAACGATTGAAAAATGGTCAAATTCAAATGGTTCTGAAATCCATAAAACGAGATGGCGAACGTGAAAGCTGACTTTTTTCAAATTTAATTCGATAATGACAAAGACAATGAAAAAGGATACACATTATGAATGTTAAAGAATGTCCTGTTTGTGATTCAAAGCATATTGAGATTATCGAAAAAGTAAAGAAAATCTTTGTTCCAATGGCTGAACCTGCAGAACAGAAGGTTGTTGTTTGCCACTGCAAAGAATGTGGTTCTGATATTAGAATTTCTTCCGATTCTCAAGAAGAAGTCGAACGAAAAATCAAGGAAAAAGCCGATGAAAGCATGCCTTCCTTGATTGCAAAAATTAATGCTGCCGGAATTTCGGATGCTCGCATGGAACGAGCCTTAGATTTGGCTCCCCATACGGTGTATCGTTGGAAGCAAGGTAAGCAAATTTCGGCAACAGTTTTGGCTTTGGCTCGTTATATTGCTTCCCAGCCGAAACTCATTGATTTTGCCGAAGAAGGTTTTGCTGATAGCGATTGCAAAATTGATGTTTGCAGTAATATTGATGAGAATTCCTTGATTGATATTGATTACGCTGCATTGAGCCGGATGTACCAAACAAATCAAAAGGAATATAAGTGTGCGGATAATGAGATTTACTACGATCCGTATTCTTATTTTGGAATGAGCAATGGAGAAAGTGTAGCCTTATGCAATTAGAATCTAAAGTTCTTTGTGAAGAATTCCGTCAAGAAGTTAATGGCAAGTATATGCTTCTTGGCGTGTATCGATCCGTTGTTGTTGTCAATAATTTTCCCAAGGAACGTCGTTGGCTTGAACCGATGCGTTGGTGTTTCTTTGCCGGAGTAAACTTGGATCGTAAGAAGGATGCTGGACGATATGTCGTTCGCTCTATATCTGAAGCTGGGAATAGCTGCATGCCTGATATCCCCTTGGAAATAAAAGCTGATGGTGATGATTTTGTTCAACTTCCGATTAGGGTCATTATGAACATGAAAGAAGCTGGAGAAATTGTAATCAACATCTATAAAGAAGGCTCAGAGGAAGTCTATTTTGAATTAGGACGTATTTTTGTTCGAGATGCGGGCTAGAAGATAGAATTTACTTCGTTATAAGGGGTTCTACATTTGTTTGTAGAACTCTTTTTTTTTATAAAAAGTTAGATTTCTTATGAAAATATATTGAAAGGTTCCCTCATGGAAAAGATGAAGTTTGAAACTCCTGATATGACTCAGATGAACATTGAAAAGATTGCGGCATTGTTCCCGAATTGCATTACCGAAAAGAAGGATGCCAACGGCAAGATTACAAAGGCTGTGAACTTTGACGCCTTGAAGCAGATTCTGGGTGATGCCATTGCCGATGGGGATGAATCCTACGAGTTCACCTGGGTGGGGAAGCGCGACGCCATGGTGGAGGCTGCCAAGCCCATACGCAAGACCTTGCGCCCCTGCGTTGAGGAGTCCGTCAACTTCGATACCACCGAGAACCTCTACATTGAAGGCGACAACCTCGAAGCTCTGAAACTGCTCCAGGAAGGTTATCTTGGTAAGGTCAAGATGATTTACATCGACCCGCCTTACAATACCGGGAACGACTTCATCTACAAGGATGATTTCCGCATGGACTCCAAGAAGTACGATGAGGAAAGCGGAGCCATTGACGACGAGGGAAATCGTATGGTGCAAAATTCCGACAGCAATGGCCGATTCCATTCTGACTGGTGTTCCATGATCTACAGCCGTCTTCTCCTTGCCAGGAATTTGTTGACCGATGATGGCGTGATTTTCATTAGCATTGATGATAATGAACAGGGAAATTTGAAAAGTTTGTGTGATGAAGTATTTGGCTCCGCAAATTTCATATCAAATTTTATTTGGAAAAGTAGGCAGAATAAAGATAATAGAAATATAAATGGCGTTTCCATTGATCACGAGTATGTTTTGGTTTATGGGAAAAGAGATGACATCCGATTATTTAAAGGAGAGGAAAGGAGCGGTAAGGGATATTCAAACCCCGATAATGATCCTCTTGGACCTTGGGCAAGTGCGAATATGGCCGGAATTGCTACAGAATCTCAGCGTCCGAACCTTCATTATGACTTGATTAATCCTGCTACAGGAATTAATTACGGACGCCCCAAAATGGGCTGGCGTTATGACAGGAATACGATGTCTAGGTTGATTACAGAGGGAAGAATCATTTGGCCGTCTGATCCTACGGGAAGACCTAGAAAAAAGACATATCTCAATGAACTAGATGATAATTTACCCGGTTTTACATCAATGGTGGGCCAAGATATATATACGAGAAATGGGTCTATAGAAATTGATTCTCTTTTCGGTGAACGTCTATTTAGTTTTCCAAAACCAAGTCAATTGATTCAGCCTTTTGTATCTCAAGTGACGGATGTAAATTCTATTGTTTTAGATTTCTTTTCTGGTTCAGCAACAACAGCTCATGCTGTAATGCAACTCAACGCGGAAGATGGTGGCCATCGTAAGTTTATTCTTGTACAGCTTCCTGAAAAATGCGATGAATCTTCTGAAGCCGCAAAGGCTGGCTACAAGAATATCTGCGAAATAGGGAAGGAACGCATCCGTCGTGCCGGAGCAAAAATCCTTGCCGAAAAACAAGCCGAACAACAAAAGTCCTCAGAAAAGAACGACCTCTTTGACGCTCAAAATGCTTCTGACAACACCGCCAAAACTCTGGACATCGGCTTCCGTGTCCTAAAAATAGACGACTCCAATATGAAGGATGTCTATTATTCCGCCGGCGAAGTCTCCCAGCAGAATCTCCTCGATCAAATCAGCAATATCAAGGAAAATCGCACCGACATGGACCTTCTCTTCGGTTGCCTCGTCGATTGGGGCGTCTCCCTGTCGCTCCCCATCAAAACAGAAACTATCGAAGGCGTCACAATTCACAATGTCAACGACGGCGACCTCATCGCAAGTTTCTCCGAAAACATCCCAGAAACCGTTATCCGCCAAATCGCCGCCAAGAAACCCCTCCGCGTCGTCTTCCGCGACTTCTCCTTCCGCGACGCCCCCTCCAAAATCAACGTCACCGAAATCTTCAAAACCCTCAGCCCAAATACTACAGTAAAGGTGATTTAAAATATATGGCGAAAAAGTTTTCTCTAAATGGTCATGAATTTAGAAATGGTGTTTTTGTAACGCCAATGAATGATGCTTTAGGGGAACTTTTAAACCCCTGCAGTTGGTTTACTGAGCGGCTTCCAGAATATATATGGATAGGCTTAATTCTAAATTCTTATGATAGTAGAAAAGAAGGTTTGCAAAAAGTTATGGAACTTTTGTATAATCTAGCTTTCATATCAGACGAGCTTCCTTTTCCTGCATGGTCTAGAATTTTTGAATTAGATAAACCGTTACAAGATCAATTTTTTCAAGTAATTGAAAATCTGCATCATATTTCTGTTCTTTCTCCGCTGAATCTTCTTTATTCGTATTCCGAAAAACCTGTTTTTTCAGCCTATTTTTCTAATGAGTCTGTCGATTTCAAAAAAAATTGTGATATCCTTGAATCAATGATTCGTAAGATGGGAAATCACCAATCTGATTTTTCCACTGATGTAAGGTTTTGTGTTTTGTACTATCAAATTGTATCTGGAAAATTTCATGTTCCTCCAGAGCAATTACGCGAATTGTCCTTGTATCCGATAATTGAACATTCCGATGAGATGATGCGTTCTATCAGACCTTTAATAAGGTCGATAGAGATGCAATTTCCTCTTGTAAATCATCCATTTATAGAAGATTTTTGGAATAAGTGTGGCGCAATGTTTGAATGTAAATCATTTACGTTACAGTATGAAAAAGATGTAGAAGATTCTATCGTTGAATCCTATACAGTGTTTGTGAAAAATGTGTTTTATTACTATGGCGATTTATATCGGATCACAAATCCCTTGAATGATAAAATGCTGGTTCTGCTGGGACTTGCTACTTATTCATACAAGCGCTTTCTTGAAATTGTAGAACACAATTTATTTAATACAATCTCCGGTCGGTCAATCATCCGTGTTCTTATAGAAGATTTTGTGATGATGAAGTTCCTTTTAAAGCAGGAAACACAAAATTCTGAGATATGGAAGGAATATCAATCATATGGTATGGGTGGATTGAAACTTGTGACGGAGCGATATTCTGCATTGAATAAGAAACCGAATGAAAAAAGCCATTTTGATTTACAGTATCTGAATATTTTAGTGGATTTTTATAAAAATAGAATGATGCAAAATATGGATACTCGAATGTTTGAAGGTGGAAATGTCAAACAAAAATTTGAATCCGTTGATGAAAAAGATTTGCATTTGATTTATGATTATGATTCTGCTTTTGAACATGGTCTTTGGGGAGCTATAAGAGAATCGTCTTTACTTTCTTGCGATTCTCCGGGTCACCAATATCACTGTATTTTAGATGTTGAAAATCAACAAAAGATGAAGTCTGTTTGGTACGATTCTGTTATGGTGATGAATAAAACCATAAAATTACTTGTTGATGAATTTGGAATTTCTGATGATTTGAAAAAGAGGATGGCTGAACATGGGATGTGATGTTCTTCTTTCTTCAATGGAATCTATTCAAAAGGATTACCTAAAACTATTGAAAAAATATGAGCATTTTGATGTTGATGAAGTTTTTTCAATTCAGAATGAATGTCAAATTTTTTGGTTACGTCATAAGCGTACTATAGATTTTTTCTTAAATAATTATCCCTGCGATTTTGACACTTGTGTTTTTATTGGAGGAATGTATCTCAATGTCGCAAGCAAGGCTTTGTTTCCTTTTTTGACATTTGGAAAAAAACATCTATCTGATGATCCTGTTGCAATGATTTCTGCAAATGGTTCGAAGGAATATCTAGCTGAATATTTGAAAATGTCAATTGCTGATGACATTGATATTATTCAAAATCACAGCAACCGAGTAATCATTTTGCCATTATCATTTTTATCTGTTGACAAAGAATTGTGTGAAATTGGAGCAAGGAATTCATTTTGGCATTTGTTCGGGAATGTTGAAATGAATGAAAAAAAGTATTTTGAAAATTTTGCGTCTGTAGATGATGTTATTAAATGTATTGGCGAAGATAATGGTAGACCACTCTTTTTGAAGTATGATAAGCCAACTTTGAAAGAACGCTACTTAGAACATCTAAATCTTATTGGTTTTCCGATACAGGAGGGTCGTGAAAGCGTCGTTCAGTTTTATAACATATGTATGGGATTGTTCATTCAAGCGATTACCGTAATAAATTTTTGTTCGCAGTACTGGATGTTCCCATTTTTGAGAGATGATAGTTTGTTTGGGTGTTACGATCTTTTTTTGAAAAATATGCTAAATCGAGATGAATTTGCTGGGCTGCGTCCAATATTGAATAATGCAGTGATTCTTAAACAATTTTATCGTCTATTCGTATATGAGGAATTAGATGATTTAGGTGCATATTTGAAAATGCTTAAAGAAACTGCTTTTGAAGAAAATGTTCAAGAAAAAATGAATAATCAATGTGTAGGGTGCGATAAATCAGGTAGCTTTGCAAAAGTAAATACCATCTTGATTGAAGAAATGCAGAAAAGAAAAATGCCTTGTGTGGTAGATTTTTAGTCAATTGCGTTGATGGAATAAAATGGGAATACTTGAAATTCGAAAAGAATTAGCTGCGATTTGCGCTAATGAACTTTATTCCGGATTAACGGATGTTGTTGTTCCTGAACCGTATATTCCGTACATTCCTGAGAATTGGAATGGTGTTCTTGTTGTTGCCGAAGCTCAGAATATTACCGAAAAATCTTATAGCAACTATTCAAAAAATCAAAAGATTGTCCGCCTTTATCCTAATAAAGATCTTTCCCAAAACTATGAAGTTTCAGGCCCTTTCCCAGAACTCGATGTTAAGCCTTGGGAAGACGGTACAATTCCGCTTGCTTTAAAAGCAGCCTTAGATTTAAATCCATGGGAATGTGCTGTGGGAAACGCTTGCTTTTGGTCTCGAAGATGTGGAAATGCAAATGAAAATCCTAATGATGAAATGAAAAATCAATCAAAGGATTTGTGGTTGAAAATGTGGCCTTTATTAGGCGAACACATAACAAAAGTTGTGTGCTGTGGTAAAATCGCATGGTCTATAATGGATTTTGTTGGGGATGGAAAGAAGCTTGAGCTAAAACATTCGTCTCGAAGAATTTTAAATCCTATTTCGGATATGCTCTCAGAAGAAGACCTTTTTAAATTCTATCCGGCAGTGAAAAAGGCTTACGATGAACTCGGCTTTGATAAAAGTAATCTAAGTTACAAACGAAATGCTGTGTTTTATGCTTGTCATGCAGTAAGTTGGTTAAAAGGTTTTTGGATTTAATGTATATTTCCCCATAGAGGATGAATCAAATGAAACTGTACCATGGAAGCAACATTGTTGTCGAAAAACCGGCTATCCTGGCTTCTGACCGAAAACTTGATTTCGGGACAGGTTTTTATTTGACTTCCAGTTATGAGCAGGCGGCTCGTTGGGCTACGCTTACTGCGAAACGAAAAGAGTCTGGTTCGCCAGTTGTTTCTGTTTTTGAGTTTGATGACGGTGATTTGGACTCATTGAAAAGCCTCAAGTTTGAAAAGGCCGATAAGTCCTGGTTGCGGTTTGTTTCTGCAAATCGAAAGAATGTTGATTTTGTAAATGATTTTGATCTTATCATAGGCCCTGTAGCGAATGACCGAACGATGCCTGTGATTTCGCTCTTCTTTGCCGGATTTTACGATGAAGATGAAACTATCAAGAGGCTCTTGCCGCAAAAACTTTGCGACCAGTTCGTCTTCCGTTCCGAGAAGTCGCTACAGAAACTACAGTTTGTGGAGGGAATCTCCCTATGAACAAGGTTCTCCCGTTTATTCTAGACTATTACGACAAAGAAGTGTCCATGATGATTTGCCAAAAATACGGCTATTCAATTATGGACGCATATAAGAAATTCCTGTTTTCAAAAACGTATGAAATGCTCTGCAACCCTGAGCTTGAAATGTGGGAATTTAGTTGCGCGGGCATCTTTGATATGTGGGAGTCAGAACGAGTTACCGGAAATCCTCGAAATTCTCTCTACATAAGGAGAGGCTGATGACTAAGGAAATGGAATTCTTTAGTTTCTTGATGGAACAGTACGCTGCCTACAAACAAACAACAGCCAATAAAATCCTTGCGGTTCTCGAAGAAAAAAAATTGACAGATGTTGTGTTCGGCATGTATGAACGGTATCATGTAGAGGATTTGCAAAACGCCTTTGATGATATTGATTCCCTAATTTCGAAAAGTTAAAGCATTTTTTATATGAAAATCCAGTTTAAGCACCAGCAGTTCCAGGCAGATGCCGCCAAGGCAGTTTGTGATGTGTTCCTTGGCCAGCCATACTTGGAGTCTAGCTATTTGTTGGATTCCGGGACGATGAAACTGTTCGGTGGGGAAGTCTCTGCCCACAACAAGGTCATGGGCTTTTGTAACCAGCCTCTTGTCCCGCAGATGACCGATGAACTGGTGCTCAAGAACTTACAGGCGGTGCAGGCAGGGAATCTCCTTCAAACCGATGAAAAGCTGGATGGCCGTTTCAATTTGACCATTGAGATGGAAACGGGTACCGGTAAGACCTACACCTACATCAAGACCATGTATGAACTGAACAAGGCTTATGGCTGGAGCAAGTTCATTGTGGTGGTGCCGAGCATCGCAATTCGAGAAGGTGTGTACAAGTCTTTCCAGATTGTTCAGGAACATTTTGCCGAAGAATACGGTAAGTCCATTCGGTTCTTTATCTACAATTCCCAAAATCTTACCGAGATTGATCATTTTGCAAGCGATAGCCATATCAATGTGATGATCATTAACGCCCAGGCTTTTAATGCAACAGGGAAGGATGCCCGCCGCATCTACATGAAGCTTGACGAATTCCGTAGCCGTAGGCCCATCGATATTATTTCTAGCACGAATCCGATTCTCATCATTGATGAACCTCAAAGTGTCGAAGGAAAAAAGACTAAGGATCGCCTGCTAGAATTCAAGCCTTTAATGACGCTTCGTTATTCCGCAACCCATCGCAAGGACGCCATTTATAACATGGTGTACCGCCTTGATGCCATGGACGCCTATAACAAGCGCCTGGTCAAGAAAATCAGCGTTAAAGGTATTACTGCTACAGGTTCTACTGCTACGGAAGGCTATCTGTACCTGGAAAAAGTCCAGGTGTTTACCGACAAGAATCCTGTTGCAACATTGGAGTTTGATTACAAGGGCAAGAATGGCTTGCTGAAGAAAACTGCAAATGTAAGCAAGGGTTTCAATCTTTACGAGCAGTCTGGTGAACTGGAGGAATACAAGGACAACTATGTCGTTACAGAGGTAGATGGCCGCGACAACTCCATCACATTTGCCAATGGGAAAAAGCTTCTTGCTGGCGAATATGTGGGCGTTGTAAATGAAGACCAGCTTCGCAGAATCCAGATTCGCGAAACCATCATTTCACACTTTGAACGCGAACGGGCGTTGTTCAGCAAAGGCATTAAGGTTCTGTCTCTGTTCTTTATAGATGAAGTCAAGAAGTATCGTGATTATGATGCCGCTGACGAGCAGGGCGTTTACGCCAAAATGTTCGAAGAGGAATATGATTCCGTTCGTAAGTCTCTGCAACAGGATTTGTTTGAAAGTCCTGATTACCTTGAATTTCTTGACAAGACTGTAGCTCGCAAGGCTCACGCTGGCTATTTCTCTATTGACAAGAGCAAGAAAGGCGCCGGTCGCTTTAAGGATTGTGAGCTCAAGAAAGGTTCCTCAGAATCTGACGATGTTGATGCCTACGACCTTATTATGAAGGATAAGGAGCGTCTTCTTTCTCGTGAAGAACCTGTGCGTTTTATCTTCAGCCATTCAGCACTTAAGGAAGGTTGGGATAATCAGAATGTTTTCCAGATTTGCACACTCAAGAGTAGTGGTTCTGAAGTTCGCAAGCGCCAGGAAGTTGGCCGCGGCCTTCGCCTTTGTGTAAATCAGAATGGCGAACGTATGGATACCGCAGTTCTCGGTGCAGATGTTCATTCCGTGAATGTGCTTACGGTAATTGCAAACGAAAGTTACGAAGATTTTGCCAAAGCTCTGCAGACTGAAATGGCGGAGAATATCGGTTCTCGCCCTGTCAAGGTGACTATCGACTTGTTCAAGGGTCGTAAGCTGGAAACAGAATCTGGCGTAAAGATTGCCGTTTCTGATGATTTGGCTCAGAATATATACGATGCTCTTCTTGAATGTGGCTATGTGAAAAAGGGTATGCTTACTGAGGCATATCGTGTCGATAAAGCCGCTGGTACACTTCATTTAAGTGAAGAGGTTGCTCAATATACGGCTGGTGTTTGCTCTCTGTTGGATACGCTTTACGATCCAGATGCCGTCAAGCCTGATGATGCACGAAAGAATAACGTCGAACTTCGTTTGAACAAGAGCAAATTCGGCTCCAAGGAATTCAAGGACCTTTGGAATCGTATAAATGCAAAGTCTGCCTATGTGGTGGATTTTGATACAGATGAATTGATTCTCAAGTCAATTAATGCTTTGAATGAAAAGCTGCGTGTCACGAAGATTTTCTTCAAGATTGACCAGGGTTCGTTAAAGGAAATCAAGTCCAAGGAACAGTTGGAAAATGGCAATGCCTTTAAGCTGGAATCTACAGAAAATAAGGCTGCCGTCGTTACTGCAAATTCCAATGTCAAGTATGACTTGGTTGGTAAAATTGTAGAAGGAACTCAACTGACCCGTAAGGTGGTCGTTGACATTCTTCGCGGCATTCACAAACCAATTTTTGACCAGTTCCAGGAAAATCCGGAAGAATTCATCATCAAGGCTAGCCGCCTAATAAATGAGCAGAAGGCAACCGTTATTGTAGAACATATAACCTACAATAAACTTGAAGCCCGCTACGAAACCAACATCTTTACCGATAACACCATGAAGGGTAAGTTGGGCATGAATGCCTGCGAAACTCACCAGCATTTGTACGATCATCTAATTTACGATTCTACAAACGAACGAGATTTTGCACAGAAGCTTGAAGCAAGCAAGGATGTGTCTTTGTATATCAAGCTCCCCAAAGGCTTCTTCATCAACACTCCTGTTGGAAACTACAATCCTGACTGGGCCATTGCCTTCCATGAAGGTTCTGTAAAGCACGTTTATTTCGTCGCCGAAACGAAGGGCTCCATGAGTACCTTGGAACTACGTGAAATAGAATCCGCAAAAATCAAATGCGCCCGCAAGCACTTCGCTGCAATTTCAAGTGAATCTGTAACGTATGACGTTGTGGATTCCTATGAAAAACTGCTGGATTTGGTGAAATAGGGGAGAGAACTTTCAAATAATTTGGGGCGGCCTTTTTTGTAGGGGGCCGATTTGGCTATATTTGGGCCATTATGGATGAAGAGAAGAAACTTGATGACGAAAAGCGCAAGGCCGAACGTATCAAAAGGATGCGTGGCTGGCTTGGAGTGAAGGGCGCGGTTACCGGGGGAGGTCACCCCGATGATAACGGCCCCCTGCTTTATGGTGACGGCCATTCCGGCTGGAACCGTTAACTTCTAGCGATTTACAAGGCATTCCTTTGCCAGGACGCCCATGATGTTGCCGCCATCTACGATGGTGCAGGTGATGGTCGCCTTGTTCCCTTTTACCAGGGTGGCCAGGTCTTTTTTGGCCGAGGTGGGGAAGATGGCCTTGATGGTTTTTGAGCCCAGGATTCCGCAGTTGTTGATGTGAACCGTCGAAAAGAGGAGCATGTCGTTGACGGATTCCACGCATCCCGAGAAAGAGACCCGCTTTTCGTTGAACATTTCGCCGGCGCGGATTTCGTTGTCGTTGAATTCCTTGAGCAGTGTCTTTGCAGTGGTGGTGATGGACCCGTTTGCGTTGTGGATGATGGCGTCGGGATTGGGTTTCGAATCTTCGTACACGGTGACTGCCATGGATACGCAGACCGCGATAATCGATACCAGCACGATTCCCACGATAATTGCGATCTTGAACCAGATCGTTTTCTTTTTTGCAGGTACTGGGCGAGGCAGGGGGCTCTTTTGCGGAGTCCCGCAGTGAGGGCAATACTCGTGCCCTTCACCGATATCCCTTGCACATCGTATACAGTATCGCATACCGATTAATATAAATCTTAACTTCCAGAAAAGTTAACACTAGAAGCGCTATTTGAAGGTCCGTTTGCGAAAATTCTAAAAATTTTCAGGAAAACCTCTTGCAACGGTC